>PKUM01000022.1 GCA_002868855.1 Chromatiales bacterium
CAGTTCCAGTTCTTCCTTCAGCGGTATCCTGCTGCGCTCGTCGTGGAGCGTGGCCCGGAACAGGTCCGCCAGATCTTCCACCGCCTCCTCGGCGCGCTCCGGATCGCTGCGAGTAAGAGCGGCAATGGTGTTCAGGCTGTTGAACAGAAAGTGCGGGCGTATCCGCGCCTGAAGCGCATTGACGCGGGCGCGCGCCTCGCTTTGGACGTTGCGTTTCCACTCGAACGAGACATAGAAATAACGCAGCAGCAGCCCGCTGACAATTGCCGCGACGCCTGCCGTGCGCAGCACGAATTCACGGTGCGCATCAGGGAACAGTGTCGAGACTGCGCCGGTGCGGGCCGACCACCACTGACCCAGCCAGAACGCGGCTTCGGCAACCAGGACCGCGCATCCCGTCATGACGGCGAAGCTGACCAGCCCGGCGAACCGGGCCCGGACATTGGCCAATCGGGGCCGCAGCAGGCACAGCAGCGCCGCGCTGCCCAGGCCGACCCACAGCAGGAAAAGCGACGTGCGGCCAAGATCGATCCAGAATTGTTCGTGGGTCGATCTGCGTCCGAGGACAATAAGTATGGCGGTGAGTTCTGCGACCAGCACCACGGCGAGCGCCATGGACGGTTTGCAGAAATCAGGAAGGAAAATCGGTGAGGTTCGGGCCGGATCGCCGCGTTCGCGTGCCATCATCGGTCGGTGAACTCAGTCATTCGGGTCGCGGTCGGCGAACATCGCGTCCTTGATCCGGAACAGCGAGGAAATATCCTGTTCCTCGCGATCGCTCCGCGGAAGCCGCGAATAATGCACCAGCGTCATTTCCACAAGCGGCAGTTTGACTCCGTGCGCTTCGGCCATGACCCGGCAGATTTCCAGGTCTTTCTCGTGCAACGCTACCTTGAAGCCGAGCGGATACTCGCCCCGGATCATGTTCGGTGCGCGAAATTTCAGAAACCAGCTCGCCGCTGCGCCGTGCGACAGCGCTTCCGCAACCTTGTCGAGCGGCAACCCCTCGGCGCGCGCGAACGCCATTGCCTCGCTGACCGCCTGGTTTACTCCGGCAACCATTATCTGGTTGGTCGCCTTGGTGGCCTGGCCGCTGCCCACTGTGCCGATATGGGATACATGAGCCCCCATCACGTCCAGGATCGGCCGGGCCCGCGCGAAATCTGCCGCGCTGCCGCCGACCATGATCGACAGGCTGCCGGCGCGCGCGCCCTCGGTGCCACCACTGACCGGGCAGTCGCAAAATCCGATGGTGGCGGTGGCGAGGCGTGCCGCCGCTTCGCGCGCGGTTGCCGCGGCAACGGTGGAGCAGTCGAGCACGAGCGCCCCGGCGGGGCAGTTTTCGGTCAGTACGTCGACACACTGCAGCAGATCGGTGTCGGCCGAGACACACAGCACGACGACGTCGCAGCGGCCTGCAAGACTCGCGAGATCCTCCGCCACCGTTACCGCGTGACTGGCCGCGAAAGCGGCGCTGCGCCCCGGACTGCGATTCCACACCACATCCAGCATTCCAGCACGCTGCAGATTGGCAGCCATCGGCTCCCCCATGGCGCCCAGACCCACGAATCCGACTCGTTCCATTTTCAAAGCTTGATTCACGCTCCGCGCGGGGAGCGCGCTACCGAATATGCCCGCAGCGAAGTGTGCGTCGGCGGCTCTGGAATGACAAGCGGAGAGCGGTCGCGATCAGTCGCAGTACTGCTCGACAGCCTGCTCCGCGGCGGCCTTGGCTTCGGCCACTTCCTCTTCGGACATCCACTCGCGCTCGCCATTGGCCAGCGGTTTGTAGAATCGTCGGTGAGTGTTGTAGTTGGTGACCGCCTCGCGGGCGCGTTTACAACCGTCTTCGCGGGCCGCCTGGTTCTGTGCGTCTATCCGGTTTCGTTCGGCGTCGATCTCCGCCTGCTCCCGACCGACGGCATTGTCGACCCGGCGCCGCGCCTGATCCTGAGTCACTTCTTCCTCGATCTGACGCGGGTTGGTTCGGCGCGATTCGATCGCGACCATTTCCGCCTCTTCGTCGTCAGGCATGTCGGCGTAGTGCACGATACCCTGCTCATCGGTCCAGGTGTAAACCTGTGCCGTCGCTGCGCCGGCCCAGATCAGGCCGCCCGCGAGTGCCAGTAACAGGTAGTTTCCAGACGTCTTTTTGTCGTTCACCGCTGTATTTCCTCCGGATTCCCGACCGCTAAACCCGTATGTCGTGGTGCTCCGATTCAGATCGCATCGCCGTCGGTCTCGCCGGTACGAATTCGTATCGCCTGTTCGAGCGTCGAAACGAAAATTTTGCCATCACCGATTTTACCGGTCCGCGCCGCGCTGACGATCGTTTCCAAAACGCGTTCCAGCAATTCGTCCTCTATTGCCAGTTCGATTTTCATTTTAGGCAGAAAATCAACAACATACTCTGCCCCACGATAAAGCTCAGTATGACCTTTCTGGCGTCCGAAACCTTTGACCTCGGTCACAGTTATTCCCTGGACGCCGAGCTCGGCCAGGGCCTCCCTGACGTCATCGAGGCGGAAGGGTTTGATGATCGCGGTGACCATTTTCATAAGGCTGATGTCCTCTGCGGGCGAACCGGTGTTGTTGCCGGCAGTCTACCGTGAGGACAGCGCAAAGAAAAAGAAAAGGCGGGCCATGATGGCCCGCCTTCCGTTAACGCCCGCTGCAGCTGCCCGAGGGCGAGTTACCCGGATCGCGAGGGGGAGAATCCACGATGCCGGAATGCGGCGTTATGTTTTGCTGCAGCGGACGACAACACGGGTAACGACCTCAGTCCGATGCCTTGTTGAACTCCGGATACGCCTCGAGTCCGCACTCGGCCAGATCCGCGCCTTCATACTCGTCCTGCTCGGCGATGCGAATTCCGATCGTCGCCTTGATGATCGCCCACACCAGCAGGCTGGCGCCGAACACCCAGGCGAAAATCACGCCGATCCCGAGCAACTGGGCCATCAGGCTTGCGTCGGGGTTGGTGATGCAGACGGCGAGCAGGCCCCAGACGCCGACGACGCCATGTACCGAGATCGCGCCGACCGGGTCGTCGATCTTGATGCGATCCAGAAAGACGATCGAGAACACGACGATTACGCCACCGACGCCGCCGATCAGGGTTGCCATGCCGGGCGTGGGTGTCAAAGGTTCGGCGGTAATCGCGACCAGGCCGGCGAGCGCGCCGTTGAGCGCCATCGTCAGGTCGGCCTTGCCAAAACGGAAGCGCGCGGTAATCAGCGCTACCACCAGCCCGCCCGCGGCGGCCATGTTGGTATTGACGAAGATCCGCGCTACCGCGTTGGCCTCATCGACATTGGATATCTTCAGTTCCGAACCGCCGTTGAAACCGAACCACCCGAGCCACAAGACCCACGCACCGAGCGTGGCCAGCGGCAGGTTGCAACCCGGGATCGCGTTTATTTGCCCGCCCGGCCCGTATTTGCCCTTTCTCGCCCCTAACAGGATCACACCGGCCAACGCCGCCGCCGCGCCGCACATGTGGACGACGCCGGAACCGGCAAAGTCGAGAAAACCGGCCTGGTCGAGGAAACCGCCACCCCATTTCCAGAAGCCCTGAACCGGGTAGATGAAGCCGGTCAGTACCACTGAGAACAGGAAGAACGACCACAGTTTCATGCGTTCGGCAACCGCGCCCGAGACGATCGACATCGCGGTGGCGACGAACACCACCTGGAAGAAAAAGTCGGACAGGTTCGAGTAGTACGGCGCGTCGTCTCCACCGGCGGTCACCGCGGCAACGGTGTTATCGTCGGCCGACAGGAAGCCGATCGACGGCAGCCAGCTCGAAATACCGTCGCCGTACATGATGCCGTAACCGCACACCATGTACATGATGCAGGCGATCGAATATAGCCCGACGTTCTTGGTCAGGATTTCGGCAGTGTTTTTGGCCCTGACAAGACCGGCTTCGAGCATCGTAAAGCCGGCGGCCATCCACATCACCAGCGCGCCGGACATCAGAAAATAGAAAGTGTCCAGCGCGTAGCTGAGTTCCAGAAGTTTTTCCACGTTTGAGTCTCCTCTCTACCGGACGGGCTTCAGACAGCCTCGGGTCCGGTCTCCCCTGTACGGATGCGAATGACCTGCTCGAGGTCGCTGACAAATACCTTGCCGTCGCCGATTTTGCCGGTGCGTGCGGTGTTTACGACCGCCTCGATTACCTGCTCGACGATATCTGCGGGCACGGCCATCTCGATCTTTGCCTTGGGCAGAAAATCGACGACATACTCGGCGCCGCGATACAGCTCGGTGTGACCGCGCTGACGGCCAAAGCCCTTAACCTCGGTCACCGTGATTCCCTGTATGCCGATTTCCGCGACGGCCTGGCGCACGTCATCGAGCTTGAAGGGTTTGATGATTGCTGTGATCAGCTTCATTAATGTGTACTCCCTCTCGTTTTCTTCGGGATGATTTGTTCCGCTGCGCCGGCCTCGACGGGCCGGCTGCACCACGATCAGTCGATCAGGCCGAACGTTTTGCTTATCGTGAACATCAGGTTGCTGTTGTCTTCTGTTCCGACCAGATCATCGTCGCTATAGATGTAGGCCCCGGAGAGATCGAAACCGGCTATCTCGGTGCTGTAACCGACTTCGTAGTAAGTGCCGTCAAAATCGTCTTCGAAGGTCGCCGCCTTCAGGTGAAAGCCCTTGTATTCCCAGGTGAGCGCGTAGTGCTGGTAGTCCTGCTCGTCGCCGAAGCCGTCCCACTGGCCGATGTCGGCGTTCACGGTGAACCAGCGCCATCCGGCCGTGAGGTTCACTTCCTTGTAGTCGTCGTCGAAATTATCGGTGTACCAGTAATAGGTGCCGCCAATCCCGAGGTTGAACTCGCCAAGATCGAAGCCGTAGCCGCCGTAGAAGTCGATCTCGAGGCCCTTGTCGACATCGGCGGCCCAGGTGCCCAGGTAGAACCCGCTGTTTCCCCAGTCGAGACCGCCCATCGCCGACGAATCGTTCTGCTCGATGCCGCGGAACACGTAGTTGGACATGAAGCCGAGGTTGCCGGTGACTTCGGCTGAAGCCGCGGACGCGGCCAACATGGCGGTTGCTGCAAGGCTGGTGGTGATAATTCGCATCAGTATTTTCCTTCCCCATATCGTTGAGTTGACTTGGGCGCGCCGACCGCGCGCTCACTTCCTAACCGACCTGATACAGAGCAGGATTCGTGCCAGGTTTGGGTTCTCATTCGATTCAATGACTTAGCGTTTATCTCTGGCCCCGGAGTTTCGCTGCAGTGCACCATCCGAGTGCGGTTCCTGTGCCATGAAGTGGCAAATGCCCTCATTTCGGGCGATTTCGCGGCTTGCGCTGCAAGGCTGGCGCGCAGCAGAATGCGGCCAATGCGGCAACGGGTGGTTGAGATGGATGCAAAGCGCATCGACGAGTTGGCCAGGCGTCTGGCAGAGGCACTGCCAGAAGGCATCACTGATCTGCGTACCGACATGGAACGAAACTTCCGTTCGGTTTTGCAGGGGACGCTGGCGCGGATGGATGTCGTGACCCGCGAAGAGTTCGATGTCCAGGCGGGCGTGCTCGCACGTACCCGCGAACGTGTGGAGCAGTTACTCGAGCGGCTGGAAGAGCTGGAGCGCGGGTTGCAGAAGGCCGCGACCGGGAAGCCCGCCAGCGGCAAAAAAACTGCTGGTACCCCGGCCCGGAAAAAAAAATCCGCCGCGAAGCCTGACTGAGGCGCGAATGGCGCGAGGGCGCCGGCTGTGAGCCTGGCGACGGTTTTCAGCCGCGCGCAAAACGGGCTCCAGGCGCCGCAGGTGCGGGTCGAGGTTCACGTCGCGGGCGGGCTGCCCGCGTTTACTATCGTAGGTTTGGCCGAGACGGCGGTGCGGGAAAGCCGCGACCGCGTCAGGGCGGCGATTCAGAACGCCGGTCTCGAATTTCCGCAGCGCCGGATCACGGTCAACCTCGCCCCGGCCGATCTGCCCAAGGAAGGCGGGCGCTTCGACCTTGCCGTGGCGATCGGCATCCTGAGCGCCACCGCACAGGTACCGGCGCAGAAAACCGCCGACGTCGAGTTCTACGGTGAATTGTCGCTCGGCGGAGAATTGCGCCGGGTTCCCGACCTGTTTCCGGCCCTGCTGCAGTCGCGCCGCGGTGGGCGGCGCCTGGTTGTGCCGCGCGGCAACAGCGCCGAAGCAGCGCTGGTCCCGCGTATTCGGGTAGAGGTTGCCGAGCATCTGCTGGATGTCTGCCGCAGCCTGTGCGGCGGCGACCCGCTCGAGCCACCCCTGCGCTGCACTGACACCGAGCCCGGGGTGGAAGCGGACCTGGCTGACATCGCGGGCCAGGTGCAGGCACGGCGCGCACTGGAAATCGCGGCAGCCGGAGGCCATAACCTGATGTTTGTGGGTCTGCCCGGCACCGGTAAGAGCATGCTCGCCACGCGCCTGCCTGGCCTTTTGCCGCGTCTGGGCGAGGCCGAGGCGCTCGAAGTCGCGGCGATCGCGGCGCTGACCCGGCCTGGATTCGATCCGCGCCGGTGGCGCGCGAGGCCGTTTCGGAGCCCCCACCATACCGCCTCGACCGCCGCGCTGATCGGCGGTGGCGCCGCACCGCGCCCCGGAGAAGTATCGCTCGCACATCGCGGCGTGCTGTTTCTGGACGAGATGCCGGAGTTCGGGCGCGCGGCACTCGAGGCGTTGCGGGAGCCGCTGGAAACCGGTCAGGTTTGTCTTGCGCGCGCCGCACACCGTGCCGAGTACCCGGCGCAGTGTCAGCTGGTGGCGGCGATGAACCCGTGTCCGTGCGGTTATCTCGGCGATCCGGCCGGGCGTTGTCATTGCAGCCTCGAGCAGGTGCGCCGGTACCGGGGTCGGATATCCGGACCATTGCTCGACCGGATCGACCTGCAGGTGGAGATGGTTCCAGTCAGCGCAGAAGAGCTGTTGTCCCATCGTAGCTGCGGCGAGTCGTCGGGCGCGGTGCGGCAACGGGTGGTCCGTGCACGCCGCCGCCAGCTCGAACGCTGCACTCGGCTCAACGCCAGACTGGACGCTGCGCAGACCGGGCTTTTCTGCGAGCCCGGCACCGCGGGGCGGCGCCTGCTGACGCAAGCGCTGGATCGATTTGGTCTTTCGGCGCGCGCGGCGCACCGGGTGTTACGGGTCGCCAGGACCATTGCAGACCTCGCGGGCTCCCGCGACTGCGGCCGCGCAGATATCGCGGAGGCTCTTGCGCTCCGCGCGCTGGAGCTGAAACGGCCCGCTTGCTAGACTGCGCCGCCGCCACGTTCCCGAGTAGTTTTTCGCCACTGTGTCCCAGCTCAACACCGAGCAGCGCGCCGCTGTCACCCAGATCTCCGGGCCGATGCTCGTGCTGGCGGGCGCCGGTAGCGGCAAGACCCGGGTGATCACAGAAAAAATCGCCTACCTCATTCGCGGCCGTCATTTCCGCCCGACCCAGATATCTGCGGTCACGTTCACCAACAAGGCGGCGCGCGAAATGCGCGCGCGAGTCGCGGCACTTGGCAACGAGCAGACCGGAGACGGGCCGTTTATTTCCACTTTTCATCAACTCGGGTTGCGAATACTTCGCACCGAGTATCACCGTCTCGGCTATCGCCGCGGGTTCAGCATATTCGATGCCGCTGACAGCCTGTCTCAGGTCAAGGAGATTCTGAAGCAGGATGGTCATGCGATGAACGGCGCAGCGGAGGCTGCCGCGGCCAGGATCTCGGCGTGGAAGAGCGCGCTGGTAGGGCCGGACGCGGCGGCACAGAAGGCCGCCGACCCGCTCGAGTTGCAGGCCGCGCGAGTGTATGCGCGCTATGTCGAGAGCCTCAAGGCGTATAACGGGCTCGACTTCGATGACCTGATAACGGCACCGGTAACGCTGCTCCGCGACGACGCCGAGGTGCGCGGTCAGTGGCAGGCGAGGCTGGGCTACCTGCTCGTGGACGAATACCAGGATACGAACGGCGCCCAGTACGAGATGATGAGGCTGCTGGTGGGTGCCGAGCCGAATTTTACCGTGGTGGGCGACGACGATCAGTCAATCTATGCATGGCGCGGCGCCCAGCCGGAGAACCTGGTCCAGCTCAAACAGGACTACCCCGATCTCGCCGTGGTCAAGCTGGAGCAGAATTACCGTTCCAGCGGCCGCATCCTTTCGGCGGCCAATCGTTTGATCGCCAACAACCCGCATGTTTTCGAGAAACGGTTGTGGAGCGCGCTCGGGCCCGGAGCGGCTATTCGAGTCTGGTCCGCGGCCGACGCGACGGACGAGGCGCAGCGGGTTGTCGGGGAGATCCTTCACGCGCGGCGGGCGAAAGCGGCGGAGTGGGGAGAATTTGCGATCCTTTATCGCGGCAATCACCAGGCGCGGCCGTTCGAGGAGGCGTTGCGAACTCATCAGATTCCGTATCACCTGAGCGGCGGGCTGTCGTTTTTCGATCGCGCCGAGGTCAAGGACACGCTGGCGTACCTGCGCCTTGTGGCCAACCCCGACGACGATACGGCGTTTTTGCGTATCGTGAACACGCCACGGCGCGAGATCGGTGCGGCGAGCCTGAAGGCACTGGCGAAATATGCCGGCAAACGCCAGTCAAGTCTGCTTACCGCGTCGCTGGAGCTCGGCCTTGCCTCGCACCTGGCGGAGCGGTCGGCGCGCCGTCTTCACAAGTTCGCGCGCTGGATTGTCGAAACAGCCGATCTGGCCGAGCGCGGCGATCCGGTCAAGGTCACACGCGAACTGGTCGAGGCGGCCGGGTATCGCGGCTGGCTCGAGGAGAATGCGCGCGACCCGGCTGCCGCCGAGCGGTGTTGGGACAACGTTTGCGAACTATTCTCATGGTTGTCCCGCATGGCGCGCAACCGCCCGGATGCAACGCTGGGGGATTTGATCGCACAACTATCGATTCTCGACAACGTTGACCGCGATGATGAGGACCGCAGCAAGATGGTCAGCCTGATGACGCTGCATGCCGCCAAGGGTCTCGAGTTCGACCAGGTGTTCCTGGTGGGAATGGAAGAGAATCTGCTGCCGCATCATGCGTGCCAGGAGGGCGCAGCGCTCGACGAGGAGCGGCGCCTTGCCTACGTCGGTATTACCCGGGCGCGACGGCGGTTGACGGTTACCCATGCGCGCAGCCGCAAGCGGTTTGGCGAAACGCTCGACTGCGTGCCAAGCCGGTTTCTCGAAGAACTTCCTCAGGACGAGGTCGAATGGGAAAAACGCGATGGCAACGTCAGCGCCGACGAGCGGCGCCAGCGCGGTCGCGCGGCGATCGCCGACTTGCGCAGCCTGCTCGGTGAAGGGTAGCGCTACCGGAGTTACTTGCTCTTTTCGATCATGTAATCGACAGCCGAACTGACTTCGTCATCGGTCAGATCGGCGCGCCCGCCCTTCGCGGGCATGTATCCGGCATTGCCCTGGAAGCCGTTGATCGCGTGCTGCACCAGCGTAGCCTGGCCCTGCGAGATGCGATCGGTCCACGCCGCGGCATCGCCAATCTTCGGTGCACCGCCGGCACCGGTGGTATGACAGGCCATGCAGGCCATGTCATAGACTTCGGACCCGGTGCGAACCTGCGCAACAACCGTCTCGGCGGCGGCGGGGGCGGCGCTGACGTCTGCCTCTCCATCGAGGACGACACGTCCCACAGGAGCGATTCGCTCACTGGTTTTTGCCAATACCGCGGGATCCTCGAGGCGGTGTTGACCCTTGGTTTCGGCATGGATCTGCCGGGCCAGGAAAAACAGCGCGATGGTAATGGCGAACAACGCGCCGAGAATCAGCATGAAATTGTCGAAAAACTGGCGATCGTGACTCACTGGGTCGGTCCTTTGATTGCAACGGTATCGAGGCAGGCGAAATTATAGCCGTTTGCCGCCGCGAGGGCGACGCGGCAGGAAGGCGGCCGGGGAGTCAGACCTGGCCGGCGATATAGTGCTCCAGTTGCTCAATGATGAATTGCTGTTCGGCGATGATTTCCTTTACCAGGTCGCCGATAGAGACCAGCCCGACCACCTTGCCTCCGTCGGCCACCGGCAGATGGCGGATTCGCTTGTCGGTCATCAACGCCAGGCACTGCTCGACGCTCTGTTCGAGCTTCGCGCACAGCACTGCGGTCGTCATGATCTCCTTGACCGGGGTTTGCCGGGAGGATTTGCCGGCGAGGATGACCTTGCGCGCGTAATCGCGCTCCGAAATGATGCCGTTCAGCTGCTCGCCCTCCATGACAAGCAGCGCACCGATTCCTTTTTCGGCCATCATGCTGACCGCTTCGTAAATCGAGGCATCGGGTGCGATAGCCCAGATTTGCGAGCCTTTTTTCTTCAGCAGGTTATCAACCGTTTTCATCGACTTTCCCCAGTGTCGTTGTGGGTCCGTTGGCAGTCGCGCGTGTTGCCCCAAAAATAGCAGAACGTCGGCTCGCGTGCGTTCGGGCTGCGGACTAACGCCGGACGCGATCGCTAACGTCTGGCCGGTGTCGCGGCTGCGACGAACGGCTTGACCCCTAGCACCGTGTAGAGTTCGGCGGGCTTAAAGTAGTTTCGCCCTTTGACTACAAGCGCCACTTTGCGGATATCGGACATGTTCCTGGTCGGGTCGCCGTCGACCAGCAACACGTCCGCGTCTTTGCCGACCGCAATCGATCCGGAGCGATAGGCCGCACCGACCAGCTTTGCCGACTGCAGGGTCGCGATACCGAGCACGCTCATGTTCGGGATTCCCGCCTCAGAATACAGTTCCAGCTCCCGATGCAGCGTAAATCCGGCAATGTGATCGGTGCCCGGTACGATCGGGATGCCGCGCTCGTAGAGTTTGCCGACCAGCGTTACCAGCGCATCCGCTCCGGCCTGGTAGTCGGCGATCTCGTCGTCGGCCACATCCATCGTCGCACCCTTGAGATTGCGCACGACCGCAGGCGGCAGGTGGTCGGCAACGTTGGCGAACTCGGGATCGATTTCCTTGTTCTTGCCAAGCAGCAGGCTGCGGAAGGTTGCAACGGTCGGGTCGACGACAATTTGCTTTTCCGCGAGCTTATCGAGAAACGCCGAAAATTCCGGGCTTTCCAGGTCGAGCGCGCCAGCTTGTTCACCAATCAGCGAGAAACGCAGTTGTTGCCGCGTATCGACCTCAGTGCCGGCCAGGAAATTGAGGAACAGCATGTTGATATGCTGGATCTCGTCATACCCGGCGTCGATCGCCTGCTCCGCGGTCATAAATGCAGGAATATGCCCACTGACCCGCATTCCGCGCCGGTGCGCGTGCTCGGCCAGCGGTTTGACCCATGTTGGATCGATCGAGCTGTAGAGCTTTAGCTGCAGATAACCATTGTCCGCGAACCAGTCGATTTTCTGATGCGCCTCTTCGACGGACTCGACCGACAGCCCCGCCGAGTACTGGCTCATCTTGTCCATGAACCCCGAGCGGTAGACACGGTTTCCGATCACTTTGTTTTCGTTGAACAGGCGTTCGATCTGGAGAATGTTGTCGTGATCGTTGCCGATATCGCGAACGCTGGTGACTCCGGCCGCGATATTGAGAAGTCCGTCGTTCTTCGACAGATGGCCGTGCATATCCCAGAGGCCGGGAATCAGTGTCTTGCCGCTGCCATCTACGATCTCGGTGTCCGAGCCGGCTTCGAGATCCTCACCGATCGCGGTGATCAGGCCGTTCTCCAGCATCACATCTGTGCTCCTCAGCACGGTTTCGTTTTCGACGTCCACCACGTTGACGTTGCGGATCAGCAGCGAGCTGTAGTCATTGCTGTAACGGCGCGCGACCTCCTCGAGATAGTCCTGCTCAGCCGTGTCCTGCATCTGCTTGAGTTTTTCGAAGTCATCGAGCGTCCAGCCATCGCGGATCACCCGCATCCAGCCGCCGATGTTCTGGGCGAACAGGTTCCCGTTCTCGTCGTACCAGGCAAAGCTGGGCGAAAAATCCATGCCGCTGATCGCCGTCAGGGTCACATCGGTCGACTCGTCATCGCGTGTCAGCGTGACCGTTCGCAGTTCCTGCAGGCGTGCAGTGCCGCTCGGGTAAAGATCGATTGTCTTCGTTTCGGTTGCCTTGAGAGCACGCACCATCAGCGTCTCGGTCGCTCCGGCGCTGTCGGCCGGAACGTAAAAGCGGTCACCTTCGCCGCGGATGCTGCCGTCGTCGCGATTGCTCTCCCACGAGGCAACTCCGTTCTCCCACTCGAAGCGCTCCTCGATGGGCGCGCCAAAGGCAGACAGCCCGCTTGCTTCGAACCGGACCGGTATGCCGTCCTCGTTCACACGCACGTTTTCCTCAATTTTGACGACCCGGTTGTTCCAGCCCAGATCGAGTTGTCCGCTGTACTCGGTGTCGCTCTTGCGGGTTATTACCTGTTTTCCGGCAAGCCCTTTCTGGCTGAAGATCTGGTTGGTGATCGTCTCGGCGCTGAGCCCGGAGCTCGCAACGGCCGCGAGCAGCAGCGCGGGCAATAATTTTCTCGGTGTCACAGGTGTAATCTCCCCTCGGTGAAACAAACATGCGGCGGACGAAGGCGTGGTCTTGTTGTTGTTTCGCACCGCCGGAAAGCGCCTAGTCTCTGCTATCGGTAACGCCCGGGCAAATACTTCAGAGTCGACCGGGCGCGGCGATTTTTGCGCCTGGTCGTCTGTTCGCAGCAAAATCCAACCCAGAATGCAGGCACTTCTCGCGGTTTTTGCAGTCAGTAATGCTAGCGCTGATCGCGTAAACTCAGCGCGCCGGGCGGTCGGCCCCATGCAAACCAGCCCGCAAATGGCGTATGGGCGAAACGCCTGAGGCCGATAAGCTTACAAACAGGGGACATTCATGAATTTCAAAAACACGCTGGGTGCGGTTGCCGGGTTTGCATTGCTCGCGTCGGCGCCGCTCGCTGTGGCTCAGGACGACGCTCAAACCACTCGTTACTACTGGGACCTGACCGACATTTTCCCGTCGGAACAGGCCTGGGAAGAGGCACGCCTGGCCGTCGAGGCGCGGGTCGAGGCGCTGGAGAGTCTCCGCGGCACGCTAGGCAACAGTCCGCGGGCGATGCTCGACGGCATGACTGAGGTATCAAACACCTACAAGGAAGCTGCGCGGGTTTTTGTCTACGCCAGCCTGAAACGCGACGAGGATCAGCGCGTACCCGAGGCTCAGGAACGTTTTGGCAAGGCGCGCGCGCTTTTTGCCAATGCGCAGCAGGCGACCTCGTGGACCAGCCCCGAGATTCTTGCGATCGGCGAGGAGAAGGTCGAGCGCTTCCTGAAGCAGGAACCGGGGTTGTCGAAATTCGAATTCCAGATTCGCGACACGCTGCGCCAGGCACCGCATACGCTGTCAGAAGAGGGCGAGGGGATTCTCGCCAAGGCCAGCCTGGTCGTCGGCAGCCCGGGTGAGATCTACCAGATGTACGCCAACGCCAGCATTCAGTGGCCGACCGTTACGCTGGCGGACGGGACCGAGGCCAGGCTGACCCAGTCCGGCTATACGCGATACCGGTCGGCGCCGAACCGCGACGATCGCAAGGCGGTTTTCGATACTTTCTGGGCGACCTGGAACGAATATGCCAACGGCATGGGCGCGACACTGAATGCCGAGGTCCAGTCGAACGTGTTCCAGGCAAGGGCGCGCAATTTCGACAGTGTGCTGCAACAGAACATGTTCAACGATGCGCTGCCTGAGGAAATCTACGGCACGCTGGTCGACCAGGTGAATACCGCACTGCCGGTTTTCCATCGCTACCTGAAACTGCGGGCGCGGATGCTGGATATCGACAATCTTGGCTATTACGACATATACCCGCCGCTTATCGAAGCGGATACCGGCGTGTTCGACATGGAGCGTTCCAAAGAGATTACTTTCGAAGCGCTGCAGCCTTTCGGTGATACTTATCTCTCATTGCTGCGCCACGGTCTCGACCAGGATTGGATGCACAGCCATCCGCAGGAGGGCAAGCGCAGCGGCGCCTACGTGTCGGGCTGGGCCTATGACGTTCATCCGTACGTGCTGTTGAACCACAACGACGACTACGAGTCGCTGACGACGTTTGCCCATGAGTGGGGGCACGCGGTGCACACGATGCTCGCTGTCAAGAACAATCCCTGGGAGACTTTCGGTTATTCGACGTTTCTCGCCGAGATGGCCTCGACGATCAATGAGATCCTGCTGCAGGAGTACATGATCGAGAATGCCGAGACGAAAGAGCAGAAGCTGTTTTATCTCGGTGGCGCGCTCGAGTCGATTCGTGGAACGGTGTTCCGGCAGACGATGTTCGCCGAGTTCGAACGTGCTATTCACCAGGTGTCCGAACGCGGCGAACCCCTGACCGGCAACAAGCTGAACGAAATGTATCTCGCGCTGCTTCGCAAATATCACGGCGAGAATGAAGGCGTAATGACGATCGACGATGCCTATGGCGTTGAATGGGCCTACATCCCGCACTTCTATTACGACTTCTACGTGTTCCAGTATGCGACGTCGATGTCGGGCGCCGTGTGGTTCGCCAACCAGTTCCTCGGCGGCGACGAGAAGGTGCGCGATGCGTTCATCAATGTACTGAGCGCCGGCGGTTCCGATCATCCGCATGACATTCTGCTCAAGGAGGCAGGTCTTGATATGCGCAAGCCCGATGCTTACCAGGCGGCGTTTACGCGGATGAGCGACCTGATGGACCGGATCGAGAAGCTGCTCGACGAATAGAGCAAGCGGTTTTTTTTAACCGTGTCCATGCAAGGGCCACCACCTCGGTGGCCCTTGTTTTTTCTCGCTCCGGGCTCAGGCTATGTCGCGCGGATCGAGGGCGATCGTCGGCAGAGCGGTCGACCGTCGTGGCCGGATGATCCGACGAGTCCATGCCGTGGATACCGGTAGAGATTGCACGCCAACCGGTGCTGCGTTGGGTCTTGAGTAACCTCCTCCGCTAGACTGTCCGGCATGAGCCAGAATAGTGCTGCTGCAACTCCCGATGATTCGTCCTATTCCCTGCCGGACGGCCGGGGACGCATCGCCGTGGTGCTGGGCGCCAGCGGCTATATGGGTTCCAACGTGGTGCCGGCGCTGGCCGCCCACGGCTGGCATGTGCGCGCAACCGCCCGTAATCCGGCCGTGCTCGAGGCCCGGGAATGGGAGGGGGTCGAATGCCTGCCGGTGGACGTGCTCGAGCCGGACACCCTGCCGCGCGTGATGGAGGGGGCGGATGTCGTTTTTTACCTCGTGCACATGATGTGGACGGGTGGCGATTTCGTGCCGGTCGAGCGCCGCGCCGCCGAAAACGCTCGCAAGGCGGCCGAGGCAGCGGGGGTGCGGCGCATCGTCTATCTCGGCGGGATCATGCCGAAAGAGAAGCGGTCCCGGCACATGGAGGGCCGTGCGGTTGTCGGCGACGCCCTGCGCGAGGGCCGGGTACAGGTGATCGAGCTGCAGGCGGCCATGATCGTGGGGCCAGGGTCCGCCGCCTTCGAGGTGATCCGCGACCTGGTCAATCATCTGCCGTTGATGATTACGCCAAAATGGGTGCGCAATCGTTCGACGCCCATTGCGCTGGAGAACGTGCTGACCTACACGCTGGCCGCCGCGGACCTGCCGTTCGAGGGTCATCGGGTGCTCGAGCTGGCCGGCCCGGACACGCTCACCTACCAGGAGATCATGGACATCTACGGCGAATTTGTCGGCAAGAAACCACGTGTCATTCCGGTGCCGGTGCTGACGCCGACGCTTTCCAGTTACTGGCTGTACCTCGTCACCTCGGTGCCGCCAACCACGGCGATGTCCCTGGTCGAGGGCCTGGCGCATGATTACATCGGTGACGATCGCGAGATGCGCGAACTCGTGCCACAGCGTCTGCTGACGTTTCGCGAGTCCGTGGCAGCCACGCTGGAAGCGGAAAAAAACCACGATGTGCCGGCGCGATGGGTCGAGGGGTCCATGGCGTGCCGGGACTGGAATCCGAAGTACGCCTTCTATGCAAAACAGTACTGCAGCGAGCTGACCACCACCGCATCCCGGGAGGCGGTGTTCGAGGTCCTGCAGCAGTTCGGGTCAGACGGAGATTTCTTTGCCTACAAGCCGCTGTGGTGGATGCGGCGGGCCTTCGACTGGCTGATCGGCGGCCCGAGCTTCCGGACCTCGCGCCGTGACCCGGACTCGCTTCGCATCGGCGATATCGTTGACGGCTGGCGGGTCCTTGGCCTCGAACCCGGCAAACGGCTCACGCTGATGATGGAGATGCGGGCGCCGGGCTCGGGAGTGCAGGAATTCACGATTCGGGAACAGGACGGACGCTGCGTGATTCGTATGTGCGCCTACTGGCACCCGGCAGGATTTTGGGGGTTGTTGTACTGGTACCTGCATCTGCCGCTTTACGGACCGCTCGTGCGCGGTGCGCTGAAAGAGATCGCCCGCCGGGCTGAAGCTCTCGACGACAGCTAGACGCAGTTTGGCATTAATCAGAGCAAACAAGGGCCACCCCTCTGGCGGCCCTTGTTTTGTGACCCGGTGAAGAGTCAGGCGGCTTTGCGCCCTTTGTCAGGGCCCACCGATTCGCCCGGCTGTCTTGCCTCGGAAGGTAGCTGAAGTTTGTCCAGCAATGCGAGTACCCGGTCGAGTTTCAGCTCCAGGTCGAGGAAGCGCGATCCGATCATCCGCGCATCCATGCCGCGCCGTGCCGGCGCATATCCCGGTTCTCCGCTCAATCCGTCTTCCGGCAGATTCCCGGCCATCGTCATCCCAAACACTGCCACTGTCGCATGGTCATGCACGTCCATGTTGGTGATCGAGAACTGTTTGATCAGCTTGTCCCGATCGACTTTGAATTGGCAGTAATACATCAATGCGGGATCTGGCTCATCGCCAGTACTTTCCGGTCTCGGGTCGACGACAGCATGCGTGTAGTGGGTACCGTCCATGTAGTCGACGCGGATGCTCAGGCGCAGGCAGCGGCTTTGCAGCCGCAGAATCCAGATTCGCACATCGTCGTCGGTGACCGCCGCCCCGCCGAGCCACTTCGCAATATACTCCGCTCCGGGGAGCCGTATTCCGGGAGCACTGGGGTCATCCGAAAGTGTCACACTGGACCCATAGGTCCAGCCGCTCAGACCGTCCGTGAAATCGAGGAGATTCGGCATGATGGTTTCCCTCCCATCTGTGCCAGCAACGTCGCAGGCGACAATCGGCGTCCGTCACCGGTGGAGCGCACAGCGCCTCATCACATCCAACGCCTGCAAAATCGTTACCGCATCGCGCTTCACCGTCAATTATGGTTTCACAATCCCACCGATTTTGTCAGTCGCTGATCTACGTATTGATGCTCCGGCACAAACCGCAAATCGACTTCTCTGCGGCCGGTTCGCCAGTATTCTCTTACATAATGTCTATGTGCCCGTGACTCCGTAGCTGGAACATGCGTTGCGCATCGCGACGGCCTGCTTTTCTCCGCATAGCGTCTATACTGTTTGGGTGGTCTGCGGCGCGTTACAACAGTTCGCGTCAGCAGCGCTCAAAATCAATAATAAAAGCAATTAATCTATGGAGAGGGATATGCATCGTCTGACACGTTCCAGATTTATGCCGATCATCGGCCTGTTGCTGGCCTCGGTCATGCTAACCGGCGCGAAGAAGCCACCAAAGGGCCTTAACTCTGAAGCCAAGGCCGAGCTCGAGGCCACCGGTGTCTTCAAATACGTGGATGCGTTCGATCCGATTCTCGAGGAAGACGTCGGCGAGGGCTGGACCAAACACACGTTCAACCCGGACGGCGGCAACGGCCCGATCTGTATCGCCGGCACGCCATTCTCGGCATTCACGAAGAAAGGCAACCCCGCGAAACTGCTGATCATGCTGCAGGGGGGCGGCGCTTGTTGGCAGGACTTTTATCGCTGCAACATTTTGGCTGAATCTCAGGAACCGCCGCCGGAGCCTGTCGGGATATGGGGCGAGGAGTTCGAAGGCGAGGGGCCGAACCCGATTGACGACTGGTCGGTCGTCTACATGCCTTATTGCGACGGCTCGGTATTCAGCGGCGACAATGATGTCTTGGACCCTCACTTCCCGTTCGGACCGGTGCGCTATCACCGCGGGCTGCGAAATGTCACGGCCGGAATCGACCTGGCGAAAGAGATGTTTCCGAATGCCGGCCGCATCATGGTGGCGGGTTCGAGTGCCGGTGGTGCGGGTGCTGCGGCATTTGCCCCGTTTCTCGCGCGCAATGCCTACGGCAATAACAAGAAACTGACCGTGTTCAACGATGCCGGCCCGATTGCAATCAACCTGTCCGAGCAGGCGGCGATAGCAGCCCGTGCGGCGGACTGGCAGTTTGGCAAGTTCTACCCGGCAAGCTGCACCGAGTGCGACGATCAGGGCCAGGCCACGTCGCTCGTAAAATGGCGGCTCGATAACGACTCGACGATTCGCGAAGCGTTTTATTCGACCGATGGCGATTCCACGAACCGGTTTTTCCTGAATGTGCCGACGCAGGAAATGTACCGCGAACTGATCGTTACCGAGCACGGCAAGATCCACGACGCGCACCCGGATCGCTACAAGCGATTCATCCGCAGCGGCGACGACTCCCACACCGCTTTGCAGACGGACTTGTTTTATACCGGTGCGGCGAATGGCGTGCTGCTTTACGAGTGGACCGCCGATTTCTTGGTGCCGCGTCCGTTCTGGCAGGACATCGTTGAGGATTTTGTACCAGTTCCCTAGCACTTCCGATCGGGGGCGCGGCTTTTGCCGCGCCCTGTCTTTGCCGGGAGGAGATGTATGCCACAAGCGCGGCGGTTTCGCGCCGCTTGCGGCTGGCGCGATATCGCTGTGCGTGCGCGCTGCTGGTGCCGCTGCCGGCGGCGTGTCTTTCCCTCGAGGCAGCCAGGCTCCAGCGCAGTGATTCGCCTTCGGCTGGCCAGGTGTCGCGGAGGACGTTGTGACGCCGGCAGGCGATTCCTGAGACCAGTGCCCGGAGCCGCTACGGTTCCGCTCGCGGATTACCGTGCAGCAGTACGTTGCAAAAACTCCGCCAGCGCCTCGCGCGCACCGTCGAAATCGATGTGATCGATCGCGGCAATCAGGCCGCTGTCATCGACCGTCACGATCTGGGCGCACTCGAAAACGAATTCTTCCCCGGCACTGCCGAGGTAGTCGGCAAAACGAATCCTGGCATGCGCCTCGTCAATGGCGCTGACCTCGCTGCGGTAGCTGATCGAGTCGAATCTGTCGCGCGCGGAGGATCCGGTGCTTTGATAGGCGGCGATGATTGCGGCCGGGCCCGAGTAACGCTGACCGCGACAGAGGTAAACGCATGCGTCGGCTAGCAGCGCTTGTGCAGTAGCGTAGTCTTCGGCATCGAGCGCGACCGCGAATCGTCGTGCCACGGATGCTACGTTTGTCGTCATGACTCTCCCGTACTAGCGGCCGCTGCGACTGTAACGGGTTCAGATCCAGCGATCGCCTGCGGCAGTCAGTTTGCTCACTGCATCGCCGGTGTTGATGACCCCGCGCGGTTCGACGATCAGTACGTGACATT
Source organism: Chromatiales bacterium (assembly GCA_002868855.1). GTDB lineage: Bacteria > Pseudomonadota > Gammaproteobacteria > Steroidobacterales > BM003 > BM003. The sequence continues at coordinate 19,495 of PKUM01000022.1, forward strand.
CTTCCGCGGCGCGCGGGCGGTGCTCGATGCCGCGCGGCACGACGTAAAGCTCGCCTTCGGCCAGATGCACGACGCCATCGCGAAGTTCGATTGCCATTTTGCCGTGCAGGCACAAAAAAAGTTCGTCGGTTTCGTCATGTTTATGCCAGACGAAATCGCCCTCGAGCCGCGCGACCTTGATCTGGTAGTCGTTGAGTTCGGCGACGATCCTCGGGCTCCATGTCTCCGTGAATCCGGCGAGTTTTTCGTGCAGATTGATGCTCTGGTGTTTCATCGTCGATTTATGCCGCAGTCATTGGTTCTCGGTCAGAAACGCGCTGACCCGCTGGTCCGCGTCGCGCGCGGCGTCCGCGTCGTAGAAGAAAGTCGCGGACGGTCCGAACAACGGCAGGAGCCGGACCGTGCGTGGCATTGTCAGGCTCTCTATGTCGAACCCGTGGTGGGCGCCGGGGTAAACGACCAGGTCGACTTGCGCCGCGCCAGCGCTGCGGCTCTCGACCATGGCGCGGGCCGCAGCTGCCGCTGTGACGTCATCGTTATCTCCGATCAGGATCAGTAAAGGGACGTGGTTGTCGAGTTCCACCTGTTCGAAATTGGTGGGGTAGAAGAAAACCGCGGATCCAATTTGCAGCGACTTTGTCTTGCGATCGTCATTGACCAATCGCATCGCACCCTCGGCGCCGAGTGACCAGGCCGCGATGACGCCCTGGCGGGTCCGGGTGCGCGGATGTTCATGCCACATCCATTCGATCGCACGTTCGGTTATCCATTCGATTTTCCCCCCGGGTGAAGCGCCTTCCGGGGCATTGGCCGAGGCGCGAACCGCGGGCTTGTAATCGACCACCAGAACATCGAATCCGAGTTCGTTGTAGCGGTTTGCGGTGGCGAAGTAATGGCGGTCGTCGTCGAAAACGGTCAGTCCGCTCGATCCCGGCAGAATGACTACCCAGCCGGCGGGCCGATCCGTCTCGGCCTCGCTCCAGTGATAGTAATCCGAGGGTACGGCATCGGCTGGTGATTGCGGGTCGCTCGCGCAAGCGGACAGCAGGAAAATTAGCGCGAGTAAGAAACTGTCTCGCCTCCCGCGACTGACCGGGCCACCGGCCGCGGTGCGGGAACGGGCCGCAAATTGTGCAGACATTGGCTGGCTTGTCCTGTTGTTCGCAATCTCCCGGTTATTGTAGAGGATGGGGGGGCAACCCGGGCGCGCAACATGCCGGTCCCGGCAGGATTAGGGCAAAAAGGATAACAGGTGCCGCCGTGTTGACCTCATAAACAGCAGGCCTCGGCCTGCGCCGGGAGTTCCCGGACCGGCAGCACAATCGAGTCGGTCTATTGCGAACCGAGCGGGTTCGGAAAAAACCGGAACATGATCTGCGAGAAAAAGTACAACGCGATGGTTATCGAGATCAGGGCGACATG
>PKUM01000114.1 GCA_002868855.1 Chromatiales bacterium
AGCCACTGAAAGATGATTAGTGATCTACAAAAGCTGGGCGGTATTTCCGCCCTGATCGAGGCGGCGTTATATGTGACGGGCTTTGCGTTGTTCCTGACCATACTCAACCCCTCCGGCTACGAAGGACACGTCCAGCGGGTTGCATTCCTCGCGGAAAATCAAGTCGCCGCGTACATCGGAAACCTCACTGCAGTAATTTGTCCTGACTACTACTCCGGCATCTCGAACGATAGCTAGTACAGCGAGTCGTTGGTGTCTCCGGGACAGAGCGCCGTTTTCTGACAGCGCAATGAAATGCTGCCCGACCGTTTCGGGCCGTTGACTCCCGTTCAAAATTGCTGAATCAGAACTGACCAAATGGCTGCTTCGGCTAAAGGCCACCCTTCGCCGCACAGTTGCCCGTCTCCCGTGCCAAGATTGTTTTTTTGAGCGCTCACCTCGGCACAAATTGCCATTGGCAAGCGTAATCGCTTCCCAGTCCAATACGCGGGCAACGTTAGTGATTCTCCTCCCGGCAATGTCCGCTCGTATCGAGTGGATGAAGCCTTCATTCACTGGCGGCGGGGATATGCAAGCAACCCGACCAATCCTTGGCGACAGCTATCGTCGCAGTAGTCAAGATTTCCCGACCATCGTTATACGCATCGAAACCCTCTGGCAGTTGGGACAGTGGGCAAGACCCTCTCTGGCAACGTCGCAGCTTCCGCAGTGAGAACACACGCGCGGGGTTTCGAATTCGCGAATGCGGTCGGGATAGCGAAGGCGCAGATACAGGCCGAAAAGCGAATTTGTTATGAGAATCGTACCCAACATTGTGGCAAGTCCGCCCAGAAAACCCACGCCGATACTGGCTTTGTCGTATCCGATTGCAATACCTGCCACAGCGCCGATCAAGAGCGGCGCCAGACAACCGATTGCTCCGCCGCTTGACAGGCGGCGCTGTTCGACGATAAGCCCGCAGGACGTGCAGAAGAATTTATTGACGCCAAGCAATCGCCCGGAATGCAGCGCGGAATCTAACGTGTAGCCATTTTCCTCCAGTATGTGTCTTTCGTTTGGATGGGCGAGAATGAGAATCCTGTTGTTTTCCGGGTGAACCGTACTCTCGGCAATGGATAACGGATCGTCAACGATAACCGCGAGATAGGAATCGGATATCGCCGGCGATTGATAACCACACGCTGAGCACTTGCCCTGAAAAATCGCGGCCATGGATCTGTTCTTCGTCTCGACTCTAGAAATAGTGTAGAAGCCATGCTGGCGGTGTTCGAGGGTGACGCTGATCGCATTGCCGTCGAAGACCTCTATGCTTTGCTAGTATCAACGGCCGCAACTGACCGGAAGCGGACATTGCGACTCACAATGCTTCGAGTGCTCGCCATACGTACATCCCAGAATTGACGGCAGCTTCTGTCAGCGTAATTTGGAAAGCTCAATAAAGGCCAATCGAGCGAACGCTCAGGCTATTTGTCTAACGGCCTAGTCCAGAAAAAGTCGACGCTCGATGTGCCCAATCAAATCAGAGTGGGGACTACAGTATGAATACTCGAGCAACCAAGTTGCTGGCGCTGAGCGCAGTGCTGGTGATGGCGTCCTATTTTATGAGTTCGGCCTTTGCTGATGGCAAGCGGCCGATTGAAATGCGCTTCGCGGGTGGTTTCATTCAGAACATTCAGCAAGCTCAGGTCGACATGATGGGAATCCCGACCGGCGTGGTCGAGAGCCGGAATATTGTCCTAGCCAAGGGACAGGGCACGTTCGGACGCGTCGATCTTATGGGGGTTAGCTACAGTGGACCACCGATATCAAACCGGTCCTGCTCGAATGGCCTCGTTAAGGTTGCCGACATTGTCGAAAACAACCTCGTGTTGACATTCAATGATCTATCGCTGCTATACGGAAATGGTGCGGGGGTTGTTTGCATCAATCCGGGTGACCCAACCGCACTTCCTATTGCAGAGATTGACGGTACATGGGACGGAGGCACAGGACGGTTCGAGAACGCTGGCGGCAACTGGACGATCGAAATTGGAGTTGCGGAGCCCGTCGGGATGGCAACGCAATTCATCGCCGAAACCGGAGTTCTCAAGGGATACGTCACCAGGCCTCGTCACGACGACTGAATAGCGGCAACGAGAGACCGCGCTCCGGCGCGGTCTTGTTGGGGCCACGATCGCTTTATCTCTAAGCGACGGTGGGGGAATTTCATGGGCCCCACGATAAATCGGTTCTGCATATTGCAGTTGCGCAACTGGTCTTGTCCGACTGGCTTGGCCCGGTAGAATCGGACCGGCCCATTAAGGTCTGGGCGGCAGCTGCTGGCCGCAACCGACGTGTAAAAATGAAGAGTCTGGAAGCGCCTTGGCGGCATTCAGCGACGCTTAACGGTCGAAAAGGCGAGGGCGGGCCCGCTACGTCGTAAGATCTAAATTAGCCGCATCTCGGCCTGTCTCCCCGCGAACCAAGAGATCGGGATTTCCAACGTAGGCCGAGCACATACGCATCTGACGCGAAGCGGACGTGCCGGTAGTCCGCCCTGAAACTGACAGGGCGGACACCAGACGTCCTAATTATGGGTACGAAACTTTCGAGCGAAGCTCAGTCGTCGTCTGACGTATCCCTGAGTTTTCCGCCGATCGCGATTGCCGTCGCCGCATTGGAACTGCCCACGGTATTGTTATATTCGCGAAAGCTAAAGCCTCTGCTGCCGAAGTTGACGACCGTGACGCCGTTGGGCACGAGTTTTTTGAAGTCGATTCTTTGGCCGTTGAACTGGATCGGGCTACTGTCGATTAACCTGTTCGAAAACCAATTAAGACTTCCATTCAGGAGTGCGGACTCCTCGAACACGGCGATGGGCACGCCTTGGGAAAACGTGTCTGCATCGCTCCAGTCACGACTGGTGGGGTAGTCATTGAAGTAGACCGTGAACTGGGAGCCCGGCGGGATTATCGATACACCTAACTCGGGATCCGTCTCAACGGGCATTTCAAACGACGACGGGCCGAACTGGGTGAGACGAACGGTAAAATAGGCGGTGTCTTTCGACGGCGCACCACTGAAGAGCGGGCCGTCGACGCCCTCGATGAACCCGAGATAGCCGACCAGTTCCGGTGGTCCTGGCACGACTGTCAGGTCGAGCACGAAATGAAACGCGATGGCGCCCGCCGGAACGCGTTTTACAACCCTCTCGCCGCCCATAGCGGGCATGCAGATAGCCGACATGATGACAAGTAAGAGTGATAGCTTGAATTTGGACATTTCCTCCTCCCTGTGTTTAGTGGTCGCTTTAACTGGG
>PKUM01000017.1 GCA_002868855.1 Chromatiales bacterium
CCGGGTCGTGTGGTGAATCGGCCGCCCGCTGATGCTCTCGAAGAAATCCAGCGAATCAGAGATCGACTGTACGATTTCGCGATACTCGCGTTTCAACGGCGAGTGCCCGACAAAATCCAGATCCCAGTATTCCGGGTGATGCAGATCGGCAAACCCGCCATCGACAAGCGCCCGCACGAAATTGATTGTCAGCGCAGCTCTCTCGTAACCGCGCAGCAGCAGCTGCGGGTCCGGAATGCGGTCCTCCGGGGTAAACGGGCTGCGGTTAACCAGGTCGCCACGATAGCTTGGCAGGATGACGTCGCCCCGAGTCTCGGTGTCAGCGGATCGCGGTTTGGCATATTGGCCCGCCATCCGGCCCATCCGAATTATCGGCATCTTCAGTCCGTGCAACAGCACGACACTCATCTGCAGCAGAATTTTCAGCTTCTTGGCGATCGCATCCGACTGGCAATCGTCAAAGCTCTCCGCGCAATCGCCTCCCTGAAGCAGAAACGCCTTGCCTTGCTGAGCCATCGCAATCTGCTCACGCAGGTTTTCGACCTCCCACGACGTCACCAGCGGCGGCAATGTGCTCATCTGGGCCACGACCCCCTCCAGCGCGACCTGGTCCGGATAGGCGGGTTGCTGCTGCGCTACGCGCCGTTGCCAGCTGGCAGGATGCCATTGTGTTTCCGATTGAGCGCCAGTCATCTGGATTGTCGTCTCCCGGGCGTTTTCCGCCCGTCTGTGGTTCAGCCGAACCTCGCAGACTACCTGCGACCGGTTCCGGAGCCAAGCACCACTGGAACCTCCGGCCGTGGGTTGGCACAATGCGTATCCTGCATCCTGGCGCCGCGGCCCGCGGCGTGAACGGCCCATCGATTGAGGATTTTGACATGACGATTGCGCGCGCTATCGGCAAATTCTGGATGTTCGAATTGCTCGGACTGAGGGATGAAAATTACGGCTGTTACTGCGGCAGTGGCGGCTGGAACGGAGACAGCAGCGTCGCAGCGCTGGTTTCGGTCAACCCCAGCACCGGCAAGACCCTGGCATCGGTTGCACCGGCATCGGAAAAAGACTACGAGGCGGTGATTCGCTCGGCGGAGAAGGCGTTTCACGAATGGCGCAAGGTTCCCGCGCCGAAACGCGGCGAAGTGGTGCGTGCGGTGGCCGAGGAACTGCGGCGCCAGAAAGATGCGCTCGGCAGTCTCGTAGCGCTGGAAATGGGCAAGATCAAGGCCGAAGGCGACGGCGAGGTCCAGGAGATGATCGATATAGCCGATTTTGCCGTCGGTCAGTCGCGCATGCTCTATGGCAACACGATGCACTCGGAGCGCCCCGAGCACAGGATGTACGAGCAGTGGCATCCGCTGGGGCTCACCGGGATCATATCGGCATTCAATTTCCCGGTGGCGGTCTGGGCATGGAACGCATTTATTGCCGCTATTTGCGGCAACATCAGCATCTGGAAACCGTCTCCCAAAACGCCTCTCACCGCGATTGCCGTTCAAAACATTTGCAACCGCGTTCTGGAAGACCTGGGATGTCCGCCGATATTCCAGTTGATCATCGAAGACGGCAATGAGCTTGCACAGAAACTGGTCGACGATCCCAGGGTCGCGCTGATTTCATTTACCGGGTCGTGCGAAGTCGGCCGTACAGTGGGGCAACGCGTCGCCGCGCGCATGGGCAAATCGATTCTCGAACTCGGCGGAAACAACGCGATCATCGTGGACGAGCACGCCAACCTCGATCTTGCGGTACCGGCGATCGTGTTTGGCGCGGTCGGCACGGCCGGTCAACGCTGTACCACGACGCGCCGGGTGCTGGTTCACGAAAGCCGCTATGAGGAACTGAAAACTCACCTGGTCAATGCCTACAAGCAGGTACGTATTGGCGATCCGCTGGCCGCGGATACGCTGATGGGCCCGTTGATCGATGAGAGTGCCGTCGCGCGATTCGAAGCCGCGGTCGTTGCCGTGACCGAGGCCGGGGGCGAGATACTTTGTGGCGGCAACCGTATTGACGGCCCGGGCAATTTTGTCGAACCCGCAATAGCGACTGCGCAAAACGACTGGGAGGTCGTCCAGAACGAGACCTTTGCGCCGATTCTCTACCTGATCAAAGTCGCGAACCTGGACGAGGCACTGGACCTGCACAACGCGGTACCTCAAGGCCTGTCGTCCGCCATATTCACCGACAAGGTGCAACATGCGGAACGCTTTCTTTCCGCAGTGGGAAGCGACTGCGGCATCGCCAACGTCAATATCGGCACCTCTGGTGCCGAGGTCGGCGGCGCGTTCGGCGGCGAGAAAGAGACCGGTGGTGGCCGCGAGTCAGGGTCAGACGCGTGGAAAGCCTATATGCGACGGCAGACCAGCACGATCAACTGGGGAACCGAGCTACCCCTCGCGCAGGGCATCAGGTTCGACCTGGGCACGTAGAAATTGGTGCGCCGGGGCCAACCCGCCCCGGCCGCCCGAATTCAGCGCGCGAGATCCTCGTACACCATTGCCACCCAGCGGTCGGGCGTGAACGACCCGCCGCCCCACTTTTCGTCGAAGGAAGCGGTGGGCTTCGCGGCCTGGATCTGCTCCAGGTTTTTGCCCTCCCCGATCAGTCCGCGGACAGACGAAGCCACTGCCTTGAGCATGTCACGGTAGGCCTCGAGGCCGGCGCGATCCGTAACCGGGCCATGGCCCGGGATGACCCGGGTTGCGCTGTCCGACAGTTCCAGCATCCGGTCAGCCGCCGCGATCACGCCGACGATACTGCCGCCGCTGCCGGTATCGATAAACGGATAGCCGCTGGTCCATACGGTATCTCCCGCATGAATCACGTTGGCCGTGGAGAAGTGCACAATTGCGTCGCCGTCAGTGTGTGCATGCGGCACATGAATGACCCGGATCGTGTCGCCATTGAGGTGGAACGTCACACCGTCCTCGAACGTCACGACCGGTAACGCGATTTTTGGCGACGCCGGCACCTCGCGATCGAACGCCTCGATGAACTGGTCCACGCTCATTCTCTCGCGCACGTTGTCATGCGCCACTATCAGCGCTCCCTCAGCGCCGAAAATCTCGTTGCCTCCGGTGTGATCGAAATGCCAGTGCGTGTTGACGATAAATCGCACCTCACCCGCTCCGAGCGCGGCTACCTCGGCCTTGATCTTGTCGCTAAGCGGCGCGAACTGATCGTCAATCAGAAACACACCGTCCTCCCCCGCCGACACGCCGATATTGCCGCCCCGGCCGAAGATTGCGTGCACGCTGCCACTCACTGCGGTGGTTTTCAGCTCGACCTTGTCGAAATCCTGCGCCACCGATGACATGGGCAAGGCCAACGGGACCAGCGCCCCGAGTAACAGCAATGTACGCATTTGGAACTCCCGTGAACTCTGATGTTTTTGATTCTTGGCAATCGATTGGCGCACGTGCCGCGCCGGCAACGGCCAGATCGCCCACCCCGGATATTTCGTGGCCGAAGCGGATTCGGATGCCGCCACGGCAATCACTCCGCCCCTTCTGCCCGGTACGCTGAGGTTCGACTCAGTCAGTCGCCTCGAAACAGTTGGCCGCGCGGTTTTTTCTGACCCGCGTCCCGTCGAATACGCGGCCATTGATGGCAACATAGACTCCCGGGGCTGCCATGTGCAATGCGCCAATGGCCAGCCCGACATTGAACACTGCGTCGGTCGAACGGAAACGAGCGGGACTCAATGCGCCGGTCAATACAATCGTTTTGGCCTCGAGTCCGGTCAGCGCGGCGGCCGTTTCCGCCATCGTATCCGTGCCGTGGGTGATCAACACATGCGATTCTTCGCAGCGCTCGATTGCGGCGCGAATCGCGGCCCGATCCGCCGCATCGAGCTCCAGGCTGTCCTTGCGCAGCAAAGGCTCAACGACAACCTCGAGACTGGAAAACGCCTCACGGAGAATATGCTCGACGGCAGGTTCGCCGATTTCGAATTCGCTCTTCGCATCGAAATAAACCTTGTCGATCGTTCCTCCGGTAGTGAATATTCGCAGTCTGTCCAAGTCCCCTTCCTTTTCCATTACCCGGCACGGCGGCGATTGTGGTGCCAATCCTGATATTATGAACAACTCTGGTCGCAACGTGTCGATTGTCATGAGACTACTGCTTCGAGTCGCCGCAATTGTGCTCCTCGCCGCCGTGACTGTCCCCGGATACGGCGCGAACGGCGGATCCGGGGTCGTGGTGCTGGAAGTCGCCGACGCGATCGGCCCCGCCACCAGCGATTACCTGCGACGCGGCATCGAGTCAGCCGCTGAGCGCGACGCCGAGCTGGTAGTAATCGTGCTCGACACGCCGGGCGGGCTCGACTCGTCGATGCGCGACATCATCAAGGCGATTCTGGCGTCACCGGTACCTGTCGCAACCTTTGTTTACCCATCGGGCTCCAGGGCAGCGAGCGCGGGCACCTATATTCTTTACGCAAGCCACATTGCCGCAATGGCACCGGCCACCAACCTTGGCGCGGCTACGCCGGTGCCAATCGGCGGCGGGCCCGGCTCCGGGCCCGACAAACCCGGCGAAGAAACCGACGACGATGCGGCGCCGGACCCGGGATCGGCGCAAAAACGCAAGGCGATCAATGACGCAATCGCGTATATCCGCAGCCTCGCGGAACTCAGGGACCGCAATGCCGAATGGGCCGAGACCGCGGTCAGCAAGGGTGAGAGTCTGTCGGCCGAGGCAGCCCTCGAGCTCGGCGTGATCGAGGTAATCAGTAACGATATTCCCGGGTTACTGGAAGCCATAGACGGGCGGACCGTCACAACCGAGTTCGGCCCGGTTACGCTGGCTACTGCGGGGCTCACGATCGAGCGCCAGCTGCCGGACTGGCGCACCCGGCTGTTGTCAGTGATTACCAACCCCAGCATCGCGTATCTGCTGCTGCTGGTCGGCATTTACGGCCTGATATTCGAGGGTTATAACCCGGGCGCCATCGTGCCAGGTGTCGTCGGCGCGATCTGCCTGCTGCTCGCCGCCTATGCGCTGCAGTTGTTACCGGTCAATTACGCCGGACTCGCACTGATCGCACTCGGCGTGGTGTTGATGATAGCCGAGTTGTTTGCACCGAGTTTTGGCGCGCTCGGCATCGGCGGCGTGATCGCATTCGTTATCGGGTCGGTTATCCTGATCGATACGGACGTACCCGGCTTCTCAATTTCGCTCAGTCTGATTTTCTCAATGGCCCTGGCCGGCGGACTGCTGGTTTTCGCGATACTGGCCGTCGCAATCAGGGCGCGCCGGGCGCCTGTCGTGACCGGGCGCGAAGAGATGATTGGCGACATTGGCGAAGCACGCACCGATATTGCCGAAACCGGCTCTGTGTGGGTGCACAGCGAACTTTGGAACGCCCGGGCCGCAACACCGTTGCAGGCCGGGGAGAAAGTACGAGTGCTTGATTTGGATGGTCTGACACTGGTCGTCGAGCGATACAACGAAGAGGGCTAAATCACTATGTTCGATTTTGGCATTGTTGCTGTTGTGCTTGTTCTTGGCGTGCTGTTCAGCGCGATCAAGATCCTCAAGGAATACGAACGCGGTGTGATCTTCCAGCTCGGCCGCTTTTACAAGGTAAAGGGCCCCGGACTGATCCTGGTCATCCCGGTATTGCAGACGATGACAAAGGTCGATCTGCGAGTAATCGTAATGGATGTCCCGACCCAGGATGTGATTTCGCGCGACAACGTATCGGTCAAGGTCAATGCCGTCGTCTATTTCCGCGTGGTCGATCCGGAAAAGGCGATAATCCAGGTGGAAAATTTTCTCGAGGCGACCAGCCAGCTGGCGCAGACGACGTTGCGCTCGGTGCTGGGTCAGCATGAACTCGACGAGATGTTGTCGCAGCGTGACCGGCTCAATTCCGATGTCCAGCGGATACTCGACCAGAGCACCGATGCCTGGGGCATCAAGGTATCGAATGTCGAGATCAAACATGTCGATCTCGACGAGAGCATGATCCGCGCGATTGCCAAGCAAGCCGAGGCCGAACGCACCCGGCGCGCGAAAATCATTCACGCCGAGGGCGAGGAACAGGCCGCAGCGGCGCTGGTCAAAGCCGCGCAGAAGCTGGCCGTGGATCCGAAGGCGCTGCAACTACGTTACTTGCAGACACTGACCGAAATCGCCGGCGACAAGAGTTCGACGATCGTCTTTCCGTTGCCGATGGATGTCATCAGCCCGATGCTCTCAAAACCCGGCGTCGCGCCGGCATCGGACCCCGGCACCGACGTCACGGAGGGGTGAGTGCGTCGAGCAGCGCCGTGACCGCACCGGCCGCGGCCAGCGCTTTCCGGACTTCCCGCCACTGGCGTCGCAGGCGTTTCGCCGATGCCGGCTCGGCGGTGCCAAGGTGCTGGGCAAACACGGATACGCGGTATTCCTGAAGCAACCAGGCGTAGCTGCGAACCGCATCCAGCGAGCGGTAGGGTTCATCCAGAGCGAGCAACTCCTCCAGCGCCTGCTGAAAGGGTCGAATCTCATCGAGCCGGCGGTAGTCACGGCGCGGATCCTCCTCGAGTTTTTCCAGCCTCCACAGAGCGGCCGTCAGGTAGCGCTCGTAGTGTTCGAGGCGACGCACCGAAACGGCGCGCAGAAATCCTGCCGCAAAAAGACCATCAGTCTGGGTTCGTATGTCGTCGACGGTATCGGCGAAGCCACGCTCGGCAAGCGCGTCAAGCCGCTCCCTGACCTGCTGCAACCCGGCGATCGCGGCCGACAGCGCACGCCGTAAATCCAGCGCGACCGGGAACACGTCGCCCCTGCCGGCGCGCAGGCGGGCGTCGAAACCATCGGCGTCTCGAATTGCGGGGAGGTCCTCGGGCAGAAACGCGAGTTCGAACGCACGCTCGGCAAATACCCGGTCCATCGGCATCGACGATTGCAAGACGAGACAGCCGAGTTGCAGGGCGCGATCGCCGATAAATTCCTTTCTGAGCTGGCGATATTCACGCGGCATTTTCAGTATGAACAGGCGCAAAACGCCGTCATGGGTGACCCGTTGCGCCGCGTCGGCCGATTCCTCGAGACACAGCTCAACGCTGTCGCCGCGATCGCGAAGCGCCGGAAACAGGCGCAGATCGTGGCCGCCGTGACGCACCGACAAATGCGCCGGAATCTCACCGAAGTCCCACTGCGTCACGCCACCGCGCTGCCACCCTGCACTGTCGTCCGGCGCTGCGATCGCGCGCGGCAGATCGCTCAACTTCGACCTCAGCCCGGCCAGGTCGCGCCCGCCCGCAACCACCCTGCCCTTTTCATCTTCCACCTGGATGTAGAACCGCAGATGCTGCGGCAGCGCTAATTCGTCGAACGCGGCTGGGTCGAGTGCCACGCCGGTCATGCTTTCCAGTTCGCGGCAAAGAGCCTGACGCAAATCGCCGTCGCGCGTTTTGAGTCGCGGCAGGCAGGCGTCGGCAAAATCCGGGACCGGTACAAAATTGCGCCGCAGCCTTTTGGGCAACCCGCGTAACCAGGCGACAATCTTCTCACGCAACATGCCAGGCACCAGCCATGCCATTTCGATCTCGTTTATCTGGGCCAGTGCCGGTAGCGGAACATGCAGGACCGGGCCATCGTTTTCGCTGCCCGGCTCAAACCGGTATGTCACCGGAATCGTCGCACCGCCAAGTTCGATGACCGCGGGAAAAAGGTCGTGGTCGAATTCGAGTTGCGCGGGATCGTCAACCACATCGGACTCGGCCAGACAAAGCAGACGGGGATTCTGTTTTGCGGCTTTTTTCCACCACCGGCGAAACCCGGCCACATCGACGACATCCCGCGGGATCCGTGCGTCGAAGAACGCCGCGATTCTGGCCTCGTCGACGAGGTGACGGCCGGCGCGCTCGCGTGCCTCGATATCCGCAATCCGCGCGATCAGTGCCCGGTTTTCGTCAAGGAATTTTTCTTTGAGTGGAGAATCATCCCGGACCAGCGCCGCTTCGATAAACATGTCTCTGGCCCGGCCCGGGTCGATGCGCCCGAAAGCAACACGGCGTCCGGCCACAAGGATAAGACCGTAAAGGGTCACCGTCTCGGTCGCGACGACGCGCCCGGGACGGGCCTGCCAGTGAGGCTCGCTGTATGTACGGGTCACGAGATGCGCCGCCGCGCGTTCTATCCACTCCGGGGCAACACTGGCCGCCGGCCGGGCATAGACCCGCGATGTCTCAACCAGGCTTGCCGCCATGACCCAGGCCGGCGGTCTGGCTGCGAGCCCCGACCCCGGAAAAATCCGGAATCGAGTCGAGCGCGGGCCATTGTAAATCTTATCCTCGTCGAGTTTGCCGATATGGCCGACGAATCCGCTCAGCAATGCCGTGTGCAATTGCTCGTACGAAGCCGGCTCGGCGTTGAGTTGCAATCCGAGGTCGCGGGCCTGAACCCGCAACTGCTGGTGAATATCGGCCCACTCGCGCATTCGCAGAAATGAAATGAAACGTTCGCTGCACCACTTGCGTTGCTGGCTCCCCGAACGCTCTTTGCGAACCTTGCTCCATTCACGCCACAAGTCCAGCAGGCCAACGAAATCCGAGCGCGGGTCGTCGAACTCGGCGTGGAGACGATCGGCCTCCTGCGCCTTTTCCGCGGGGCGCTCGCGTGGATCCCTTATCGACAACGCTGCGACAATAGTCAGCACTTCCCGCAGTGCCTGCCCGCTCGCCCCCGCCAGAATGATCCGCGCAAGCATCGGGTCGACCGGAAACCTTGCGAGCTTGCGCCCGAGCCGCGTGATTTTTCCGCTCGCATCCACGGCCTGCAATTCGCGCAGCAGGCGATAACCGTCACGAACATACCTCGGGTCCGGCGCATCGATGAACGGAAATTCATCGATCTGGCCGAGACCGAGATCCGCCATTCGCAGTATTACCGAGGCGAGGTTGGTCCGCAGGATCTCCGCATCGGTAAATTCGGGTCTTTGCTCGAAGTCCTCTTCGCTGTACAGCCGGACACAGATACCCGCGCGGACCCTGCCGCAACGACCGGCTCTTTGCGCGGCGCTGGATTGTGAGATTGGCTCGACGGGCAGCCGCTGTATCTTGCTGCGATAACTGTAGCGGCTGTGGCGCGCCAGTCCGCTGTCAATAACGAATCGTATTCCCGGCACGGTCAACGACGTCTCTGCCACGTTGGTCGCCAGCACGATGCGCCTCGCGGGTCCGGACTTGAACACCCGCGCCTGTTCCGCCGCGGACAACCGCGCGAACAACGGCAAAATCTCACTGTCGCTTTCTCCCGCGCGCCGCAGCCTCTCGGCGGTATCACGAATGTCGCGCTCTCCGGGCAGGAACACCAGCGCATCGTCGCGCGGCAACCCGGCCAACGCCGCGACAATTCGGTCGGCGAGGTCGGCCCCGTCCCCGTCGTGACTTTCATCGCGGTAACGTATCTCGACCGGATAGCTGCGCCCGCTGATCTCCATCACCGGCGCGTTGTCGAAATGTTGCGAGAACTTGTCGATATCGATCGTGGCAGACGTGATTATCAGCTTCAGATCCGGGCGTTGCGGCAAAATCCTGCGCAGGTATCCCAGCAGGAAGTCGATGTTGAGACTGCGTTCGTGCGCCTCATCGATTATCAAGGTGTCGTAGCTTTCGAACAGGCGTTCGCGCTGCATTTCCGCCAGCAGGATGCCATCGGTCATGACTTTGACCAGCGTCGAAGCATCGGTCTGATCGCTGAATCGCAGCTTGAACCCGACACCCTTGCCGAGGGTCATACCGGTTTCCTCGGCTACCCTGGCCGCAACCGCCCTTGCCGCGATCCGGCGCGGCTGCGTGTGCCCGATCATGCCGCTCACGCCGAGCCCGAGATCGAGACAGATTTTGGGCAGCTGGGTGCTTTTCCCGGAGCCCGTTTCGCCGCAAACGATCACCACCTGATTGGCCGCAATCATTGTCCCAAGTTCCTCGTGCCGCGCGGCAATCGGCAATTCGGAGGGGTAGGTGATTTTCGGGACGGCCGCGCGACGATGCTCGAAGGCTTGCGCCGACAACCGCAGCAGTCGCTGCAGTTCTTCGCGCTCGCGAGCGACCGGCCGGCCGGCCGATTCGCGCCGCGCGATGCGCTGTTCGAGCCTCGCAACCGAGTGGCGATCGCGGCACATCGGAGCAGGCGCCGCTGCTTCATCATCTCGCGACTGCGCTGGCATTGTCCCGTCCTGCTTTTTCAAGCGCTTCAGGCTCCGCCAGGCAGGGTCACGGTCACTCGGGCGCCTCCCAGAGGTGAGCGCGAAAAACCGACGTTGCCGCGGTAGCCGGCGACGATCTCGCGCACTACCGCCAGCCCGATTCCCTGACCTTCGACATCGCTGCTCGCGCGGCCACCGCGCTCGAGTATCTTCGCTTCGAGCTCCGCCGCGACACCCGGTCCGTCATCGTCAATCAGAAGCCTCAAGCCGCGTTTGCGATTGGTCTCCGCTTCATCGAGCGACGACGCTTCGATCCGTACTTCGGCGGTACACCACTTGCAGGCGTTATCCAGCAAATTCCCGACAATCTCGGTGAGATCGCCGCGATCGCCAAAAAACAACGGTTTGCCTTCCAGCTCGACCTTGATCCCGATGTTTTTATCGGCATAGACCTTGCCGAGCGCGCCTTGCAGTCCCGCCAGCACCTCGCCCACGTCGAGCGGTTTCTCGCCGAGACCGCCACGCCCGGCCGCCGCCGCGCGCTTTAGCTGGTAGCTGACGATTTCGTCCATCCTGCTGACCTGGTCGCGCAACACGGTGAAATCGAGTTCGCGCGAACTTTCGGTCTGGCTACGAAGGACCGCCAGAGGAGTCTTGAGGCTGTGCGCGAGATCGCCCAGGGCATCCCGATACCGGCGCAACCGGTCGCGCTGGCTTGCAATCAAACCGTTCATATTGCGGCGTACGCCTTCGAGCTCGCGCGGGTAACCCGTTCCGAGGTCGTCACGCGCGCCCTGCTCAACCGCCACTATCTCCGTGGCGATGCGCCGCACCGGGCGCAGGCCCCAACGCAAAAGAAGCGCCAGTGCCAGCAACATCAACAACCAGAGCAGCAGAAACCAGCCCATCATCTGCTGCCGGAACCTGCCAATCTGCGCGTAGTAGCTGTCCAGGCTTTCGGCAACGGCAAACACAAACGGACGCACCGTACCGTCAGCAAATTCCCATTCGATCGCAAAACTGTGGGTCAGGACTTTTGCATCCTGCCCCAGTCGCGACTCCTGCGTGTAATGCTCACCCACCGCCGGAAGCGGACCGTAATCGACGCTCGACCCCACCGAAGACGGAGAACGCCAGATTTCCCGGCCGGCGCCATCGGTCAGCCGCGCATACAAACCCGATCCGGGGTGCGACAGGCGCGCCTCCGGCAGGTCCGGCGGTATCACCAGGGAATCGCCCTCGCCGGTTTCGGCAACGGCAAGCAGGGTAATTATGCGGGCATCGAGAACATCCTCCATGCCTCGCAATCCCGTGTCCTTGAATGCCGCATCCAGCGCCAGCACCGTTAGAGCAAAGAATGCAAGCAACAACGCGCTCGCCGCGGTCAGAAGGCGATTATTGAGCGAGTACATGGCGGCGCCGGTCAGGCACTCTTTTCGAGGTTCCAGCGATAACCGCGGCCACGCAAAGTCTCGATGGGTTGCAACATGTTGTCGGGATCCAGTTTCTTGCGCAGGCGCCGGATAAATACCTCAATAGTATTGCTGTCCCGCTCGAAGTCCTGGTTATAGAGCCGATCGGTCAACTCCGCTTTCGACATCACCTTGCCCGCGCTGAGCATCAGGCATTCGAGCATGCGATATTCGAAACTGGTCAGATCCACGTTTTCACCGCCAACGCTGACCTGCTGGCTGCGGGTATCGAGGCTGACGGTGCCGGAACGCAATACTGCATCGGCCCAGCCCCCGGAACGGCGCAGCAATGCCTGGACCCGCGCCAGGACTTCTTCGAAATGAAACGGCTTGACTACGTAGTCGTCGGCACCGGCCTGCAGTCCCTCGACTTTTTCCTGCCATTGCCCGCGCGCTGTCAGGATCAAAACCGGGCAGGTCTTGCCCGCCGCGCGCATGCGCCGGATCAACTCCATACCCGGCAACTCCGGCAGACCGAGATCGACGATTGCAAGATCGATCGGGTACTCGGTCGCAAAGTACAGACCCTCGACGCCATCACCAGCCGCATCGACAATAAAGCCCTGATCCGCGAACTGCTCGGCGAGCGTCGAGCGCAACGCCTGTTCGTCTTCGACAACCAGCAATCTCATGGGTATTCCCCTTACATCAGGTTACCGCTGTCCGCATCGACCCGTACTTCGCGTACCCGGCCCTCATCGCTGAGGATTTTGATCACGTGGACCTTGCGCCCGTTGTCGTTGCGGGTTCTGGCGTTGATAACGCGGCCACCATACCGTTTGCGCACTATCGACACGGCCTCGTCGAGGGATACGCCGTCTTTCAGGACCCGGGCCCAGCCACTCGGCTCAGCCAGGGAAACCGGCGCCGGTGGTCCGGAACGCGTCAGCGCAACCGCATCGGTCGCAACCAGGCAGGCGACCAGCAGGCAGGGAATCAGTATTTTCAAGGGCTGTCGTGTATTCACGGCTCAGATTCTCGCCCGTGCCCGGTTCGGACGCAATCCGCGCCCCCGATTCCCGCCTGCCGGCCCGTGCATCAGGCTTCACGCCGATCCACGATCGGCGTTACGGATACCCGCACCCGGATACGCTCACCGGGATGATTATCGGTGCGAGTCGTAAAACTGCGGCCATGGTAGCGATACGTCACGTTGTAACCGTCTATGCGCTCCTCATGATCGAGGGTGTAGCTGGTCTGACAGCGTTCCACGGTGCGCGACCGCACCTCGTAACCGTCACGGCGCTGGCGCTTGACGGCGGCGTCATGACCAATCGCCGAGCCGACAAGCGTACCGACCACAGTCATCGCGTCACGGCCACGGCCATCGCCGAACTGGCGTCCGATCACGCCACCGACGATGCCACCGACAATCGTCGAACCTGCGGTACTGCGGCGACGCGGTTCTTCGTAGTAGACGACATCATCCCAACACTCACGATGCGGTCGCCGCACTTCGACATAGGAAACGATCGGGACGACCTCGGTGACCCGGGCATAGTCGTAATCGTGATTGCCGCGTTTTCCGCGGTTATCCGCCTGGGCTGCCGCGCTGGCAGTCAAAACAAGCGCGCCCAATGCGACAGTGGTCAATTTGCGAATCATGGTAGTGCCTCCTCGTAGCCTGGCTTTCGCCCGCCGGTCATTCCGGCTTGACACCAGACTAAGCGCCCGACACTGAACACAAACTGAACCGTTACGAGAATTCAGAGACCGCTGGATTTTGCCTTGATCCAAAGCGCTTCCAGCGCATCGGTCCCCACCTTTTCGATGCTCTCACCGTTTGCGCTAACGCTTGATTCAACATAATTGAATCGCTGTTCGAAGCGCCGGTTGGCGCGCCGCAGAGCCTCCTCCGGATCGACTTGCAAATGACGGGCGAGATTTACCGCAGCAAACAGCAGATCGCCGACTTCGTCGCCGAGGCGCACCGGGTCCATCCCGTCCAGTTCCCGCTCCAGCTCGTCGATCTCTTCCCTGATCTTCGCCACCACGCCCGTGACATCCGGCCAGTCAAATCCGACTCTCGAGGCACGCTTGCCGAGCTTGGCAGCGCGAGCGAGCGCCGGAATTGCCAGCGGCACGCCTTCGAGCACACCGTGCTCCGCCCGGTCGCCGCGTTCTGCCTGCTTGTGAGCTTCCCATGCCCGGGTCTGTGCCTGCGCATCGCCGACGTCTGCCCCTCCAAACACGTGAGGGTGGCGCCTGACCATCTTGTCGCAAATAGCCTCGACGACGTCATCGAATTCGAAACTTCCCGCTTCGCGGGCCATTTGCGCGTGATAAACCACCTGGAACAACAAGTCGCCCAGTTCGTCACGCAGGGCTCCGGTGTCGCCGCGGTCTATGGCATCCGCAACCTCGTAGGCCTCTTCTATCGTGTACGGGGCGATGCTCGCGAAATCCTGTTCACGATCCCACGGACAGCCTTTTTGCGGATCGCGAAGCCGAGCCATTATTTCAAGTAAATCCTGTATTGTTTTCATAAGTTTATAATTTAAATATCTTTTCGTACATATTTATTAGCATCCCCGCGGTCGCGCCCCAGATGTTGCGTTCACCGTATCGAATCTCGTAGACGGCCACTGCACGATCAAAGACGGTCCGTTGTCGGCGCACGTGATTGGCCGGGTTCATCAGAAACTCGAGGGGCACTTCGAACGCTTCTGTTACCTCGACCTGATCCGGTTGCACGGAGAATCCGGGCCGGACAAATCCCACAACCGGTGTCACCGTGTACCCGGTGATCGTCAGGTAGTTGTCGAGGTAGCCGCGGACCTCTACAAAGCCCGGATCCAGTCCGATCTCCTCGAACGCCTCGCGCTTCGCCGCTGCCGCCGTATCGGCATCGCTTTGTTCAATTCGGCCACCGGGAAAACTGATCTGCCCGGGGTGGTGCTTGAGGGTCTCAGCGCGCTGCGTCAGCAGGACCGTAAGTCCGTCCGGCCGCTCGACGACCGGAACCAGGACCGCCGCCGGCGTGAGGCGCCTGCGACCGAGTAGCCGCAGGATCGCGGGAAGGTCCCCGGGGGTGTTGAAAGGCACGACGGCATGGGGATCATCGGGCGGCGCAGTATCCTGAAGTTTATTCTCAATAAATGCTCTCAAGATATTGTTCCGTAGCAACTATATTTCATCTCATTTAACCAGAACAGGAGATTTGACGAGGCTGATAGCCATGCTGCAGCCTACTCTTCGTTGCGCGTCATTCGAAGCGGATCGAGCAGGCGCCGAAGTTCGTTATCGTCGATTTCGGTCATCTCGCGAGCGACATCGAAAACCGCTCGTTTCTCGCGATAGGCACGTTTTGCGATCTCGGCCGCTCGGTCATAACCGATCAGCGGGTTCAACGCTGTCGCCAGTATTGGGTTTCGTGAAACCTGCTGGGCGAGACGCTCTCGATTGGGTGCCAGCCCGGCAATGGCATTCTCCGCCAGCGCATCGCAACCATTCGCCAGCAACTCCATGCTCTGCTCCAGATTTGCCGCAATGACCGGAAGCATGACATTCAACTGGAAATTACCGGACTGGCCGGCGACGGTTATCGTCACGTCATTGCCGATGACCTGGGCGCAGACCATCGCCACCGCCTCGGGAATCACCGGATTCACTTTACCCGGCATGATGCTGCTGCCGGGCTGCAGTTCCGGCAGGCCAAGCTCCGCCAATCCGGTCAGCGGCCCGCTGTTCATCCAGCGCAAATCGTTGCAGAGCTTGGTTAGCGCAACGGCAAGCGTTCGCAAATGGCCCGATAATTCGACTGCCGTATCTTGCCCGGCGAGGCTTGCAAACGCGTTGTCGCTGACACAAAAGTCGATGCCTGTCTGCCGTGCCATGAAGGACGTGGCCGTTTTCGCGAATCGCGGATCGGCATTGGCGCCGGTGCCCACCGCCGTCGCTCCCAGCGCGAGCTGCCGCAGCCGCGGCAGACAATCGTGCAGGCGCGCCGCACAGGCATCGACCTGGCTGCGCCACGCCGATATCTCCTGCCCCAGCGTCAATGGCAATGCGTCCATCAGATGGGTGCGCCCGGTCTTGACGATATCTGCGAACTGCGACTCGTGCCTGGCCAGCGCCGCGGACAGCCGCCCCAGCGCCGGACCGAGACGCTCACTCCAGGACAACATCGCGGCGACGTGTATGGTCGTCGGTATCACGTCGTTGCTGCTCTGGCACATATTGACGTGGTCGTTGGCATGAATCTGTTGGCCCAGGGCATCGCTTGCGAGGCGCGCTATTACCTCGTTTGCATTCATGTTGGAACTGGTCCCGGAGCCGGTTTGAAAGATGTCCACCGGGAATTGCGTATCGAGCTCGCCGCGCGTGACCCGCATAGCCGCATCCGCGATCGCCCCGGCGATCCCCGGATCCAGCAAACCAAGCTCCGCATTGCTGCGTGCCGCCGCCCATTTGACCAGCCCGAGCGCGCGGATAAAGCGGCGCGGCATCGCGACTCCGCTGAGCCGGAAATTCTCCACCGCGCGCTGGGTCTGCGGACCCCAGGCAGCTGTCTCCGGGACCTCCACGATGCCCAGACTGTCTCGTTCGATCCTGAATTTCGAGTCCGCCATGCGCGCCTCCAGACGAAGCCCCGTTTAGCATTCCAAAAAGCGCTAAACCGGTTTCAGATAGTCCCGCTGCCCGTCTCCCCTGAGCAAAGCCCTCGCGGCCGCGGGTTTGGGTTATGATTCGCGATCCTAGCATCCAGACAGCAGCCGATGAACAAGCCATCCCTTACCGCCATCTCCCCGGTCGACGGGCGCTATGCCGGTAAATGCGAATCGTTAAGACCGATATTCAGCGAATACGGATTGATTCGTTACCGCACACTGACCGAGGTCCGCTGGTTCGAACATTTGCTGGAGGAACCCGGCATCACGGAACTGTCGGAGATTCCGGCTGCCGCGCAGCGCGCCCTGGAAACTCTGGCGGTCGATTTCTCGGCGGAGGATGCGCAACAGGTCAAGGACATCGAGGCCACGACAAATCACGACGTCAAGGCGGTCGAATACCTGGTCAAGTCGCGCCTCGAAGCCGCGGATGCGCGAAGCACGGCCAGCGAGTTCGTGCATTTCGCGTGTACGTCCGAGGACATCAACAATGTCTCCTATGCGCTAATGCTGCAGAGTGCCCGGACCGACGTGCTGTTACCGCTGATGGACCGCCTGATCGTCCGGATCGGAACCGACGCGGCGACCCATGCCGCCACTCCGATGCTGGCGCGCACGCATGGACAGACCGCATCGCCGACCACGCTCGGCAAGGAACTGGCCAATGTTGCGCACCGCCTCGGTCGCCAGCGCGCTCAGTTTTCCGCAGTCGAGTGTCTCGCGAAAATGAACGGCGCCGTTGGCAATTTCAACGCCCACTACGTTGCCTATCCGGAACTCGACTGGCCGGATATTTCTGCCCGCTTCATTACCAAACTCGGGCTCGTACCAAATCCGTTCACGACTCAGATCGAGCCGCATGACTGGATCGCCGAATATGCCGATGCGCTGCGACGCTTCAACACGGTGCTGATCGATTTCTGCCGCGACATCTGGGGGTATGTGTCGCTGGGGTATTTTCGGCAGCGCCCCGTTGCTGGCGAGGTCGGATCTTCGACCATGCCGCACAAGGTCAACCCGATCGATTTCGAAAACGCAGAGGGCAATCTCGGCATGGCCAATGCGATGCTGGGTCACTTCTCGGAAAAACTGCCGATTTCGCGCTGGCAGCGAGACCTTACCGACTCGACGGTGTTGCGAAATCTCGGGGTCGCGCTGGGACACTCATTGATTGCGCTCGAATCGTGCCTGAAAGGACTGGCCAAACTGGAAGTCGACAATGACCGGCTCCAGGCCGACCTCGACGCAAGCTGGGAAGTGCTCGCGGAAGCGGTGCAAACGGTGATGCGCCGGCACGGCATCGAAAACCCCTATGAAAAACTCAAGGAAATGACGCGCGGACAGGCCGTAACGCCTGAACTGATGCGCTCTTTCATCACCGGCCTGGATATCCCGGCCGAGGCCAGGGAACGGCTGCTGAGTCTCAGTCCTGGCGCGTACACCGGAAACGCGGCGAGCCAGGCGACCAAGCTGCAGGGCTGACTCATGGCCGCAATGCTATTGCCGGAGGCGTTGACGACTGCCGGCTTCCTGGACCGGTACTGGCAGAAACGGCATCTGATGATGCCAGGCGCCCTGCCCGAAATCCGCACTCCGTTCACGCCAGAGCAGATTGTCGGGCTCGCCTGCGATAGCGACATGGAAGCGCGTCTCGCCTGGATCGAGGACGGGCATTGGCACCTGCGGCCCGGGCCGTTCGAACACGGCGATTTTACGCGCCTCGAACGGCTTGCCTGGACGGTCCTCGTACAGGACATAGAGAAACATTTTCCCGACCTGCAGGCTCTTTTGCGCCCGTTCTCCTTCCTGCCACGCTGGCGTATCGAGGACCTGATGATCAGCCTTGCGACTCCGGGTGGTGGAGTCGGGCCGCATCTCGACAATTACGACGTTTTTCTCGTCCAGCTCAGCGGCCGCCGCCGCTGGCAGGTGGATACCCGAGGCGAGCCGGCTCAGATGTCCGACACCGAAGGTTTGCGCCAGGTCGGTAATTTTCACGCGACCCAAACCTGGGAAGTTGCCCGCGGTGACGTATTGTATCTGCCTCCCGGGCTGCCTCACTGCGGCACCGCACTGGCGGCCGAGGCGCCATGCATCACGTTGTCGGTCGGGCTGCGAGCCCCCGGCGCGGACGAGCTTTTGCATTCGGTGGCAGAGGCGCTGGCGGCTCAACCCGACACGCTGCCACGCTATTGTGATCCCGATCTCGGCGAGGGCGAGAGTGTCCCTGGCCTGATCTCGGCTGCATCACTGCAGCGAGCCCGGGCGCTGCTGCAAAATTGCAATACCCTGAGCGACGCTGCGCTGGCGGTTTGCTTTGGCCGCCTGGTCACCGAGCCCAAGAACTGGCTGAACGCGGAACCGCGCGAGCAGGTACCCGGAGCCGCGGAACTTGTCGAACGGGCGAAGTCCGGGGTCGGTGTAAAACGGCATCCGTTTGCGCTGATGGCCTGGTGCGAGTCGCGCTCGTCGCTGGATTTTTTTGTCGATGGCGAGCATATGAACCTTACCGACCAGTTGAAGCCACTGGTTTTGAGGTTCTGCGCCGATGACGGCAGACTTGGCGCTACGGAACTGCGGCCGTGGCTCGACGATATGCTGGCGATCGAGTTGATACTGCACCTTCTGAGCGTTGGCAAACTGATTTTCGAGGACGAATGAGCGAACAATCCGACCAAATCGGTGTGCGAATAGCTGACTGGCAGCACGATCTCGGTGCAATCCGCCACGTTCGTGACACGGTATTCGTCGCGGAGCAGCAGGTGGACCCTGACGAGGAATGGGATGACGCTGACCCAAACTGCCTGCACGTGATCGCCGAGACGCAAAAGTGTGACGCAGTTGGCACTGGCCGATTAGACATAACGGGTAAGATCGGGCGAATGGCGGTTTTGAAAGCCTATCGCGGCACCGGCGTCGGTACGCTGATAATGGAAACCCTGATTGAAGCGGCGAAAGACCGCAAATTGCCAGAGGTCTACCTTAATGCGCAGACCCATGCAGTACCTTTTTACACGCGACACGGTTTCGTGGCAGAGGGAGAGGAATTTCTCGAAGCCAACATTCCGCATGTACGTATGAGGCGACAACTGACATCATGAGCAATCCGGAAGAAACGCGTCCCGAGACCCGAAAAGTCCTGACTAGCACCGCCGAGATTCGCGATGCCATCCTGGAAATCACCGCCAACGCGCAACGATCAGTTGCCATTTTCACCCAGGATCTCGAACCATTCGCGTACGATGACGACCAATTTATCGAGATAATCAAGCGGTTGATTCTGGCTCGCAGTTTCGCCCGTGTGCGGGTACTGCTGGCGGATCCCTATCGTGCAATTCGCGATGGCAACCGGCTGGTCGGTCTGGGCCGGCGCCTCAGCAGTTATGTCGAGTTTCGCAATGTCCACAAGGACTTCCGTGAACAACATGGCGAAGCCTACCTGGTGGCTGACGACAAAGGCGTGGTCTATCGTGCCGACGCCCGCCGGATGCACGGCATCGCGGACAGTTCGAACCGCGGCGTTGCGCGCAAGTATCTAGAGGAATTCGATCATATCTGGCACGCGAGTTATGCCGAGCCCGAGTTCCGCCGACTTCACCTCTAATGCATTGAGAGCGTCAACACCCGGAGCTGATTACCGTTCTGGCTGAACCTCGAATGCGGCAGTCCCCGATACGGTCGTGTCGTCACCATCGCTAAGCGAGTAACCGAAACCCGCCCCGCCCAGGCCGCCATCGGCATCGCCGCTGAAGAACCCTCCGAGGTTACCGACGCCATTGCTACTCAGGCCGTCGCTCCCCGTTACCGTCACTGAATCGAACTGACCGCCAAAGGTGGCCGCCGGAACGTTGATGTCCAACCCGTTGGCTTCGGCCGCCCACTCTGTTCCCGAGGCTGGCAAGCTGAGCTCGATGGCAGCGTCAACCGTCTGTGAGGTGAAGTCCGCCGTCAACGAGGCGCCGCCCAATATACCCGTGTTGCCGTGATTGTCGGTCGGCTTGGTACCGCCAACCAGCGAAAATTCGCGTGTTCCCGACGCCGGCAATTCCGGTCGTGGGCCCTCGGCCAATATCCAGTGGAGGCCGCCGTCACCCAGCTGCAGACGAGCATGATCGACATCCGGCGTTTTGACATTGACATTGCCGTCCGCCCAGCGCCCCCAACGAATTCCGGTCTCCGGATCGTTGCCCATATCGACATTGCGAGCATTCTGGCGCCCGAGGTAAACCGGTGCTGATTCATCAGGCACGGCGTAGGGAATACGGATCTGGGTCAGTCCTCCGTTGCCATTGGCCACCACTCGCGCAGGGTCGAAAACAAGAGCCAGTGGCGCGTTACCAATGGCTACTTCTTCTATTTCGTTAGCTGTGTACGCGCCACCGCCCGAATAAGCCAGCGCTATTACTGTATCCGGATCGGTTTGATTTCCATCACCGGATCCATCACCGGATCCATCACCGGAACCATCGCCGGAACCATCGCCGGAACCATCGCCGGAACCAGCGCCGGAACCAGCGCCGGAACCAGCGCCGGAACCAG
>PKUM01000275.1 GCA_002868855.1 Chromatiales bacterium
ACTCGCTGCCTTCGCCACACAAAGCTTCAACCGCCGCTTGTTTCGCGGCACCGACCATTTCCTGGCGGGTCTGTTTCTCAGCCACGACGTAGGCCGCCGTAAGGGCATCCGCAGCGGCATCGCGCACCGCGCTCTGCAACGCCGGATCGACCTCGGCAGCGGTCCACGTCCACGCGGGCTTGCCAGCTTCGGCCGCGAGCTCATTGATGGCGGTTATTGCGACCTGCATCTGCTCGTGTCCGAACATGACCGCATCGAGCATGACCGACTCAGCAAGACAATTTGCCTCTGACTCGACCATCAGAACCGCTTTATCAGTACCGGCGACCACCAGGTCGAGCGCTGAGGACTCAAGCTGCGAATTGGTCGGGTTCAGCACAAACTGATTGTCGATGTAGCCCACCCGGGCCGCCCCGATCGGGCCGGCGAACGGCATACCCGACAGAGCCAGCGCCGCGGAGGCGCCGATAAGAGACGGGATATCCGGATCGATGTCGGGGTTCATCGAAATGACGGTCGCAACAACCTGCACTTCGTTGTGAAAACCCTTCGGGAAAAGCGGCCTGACCGGCCGGTCGATCAGGCGAGAAACAAGCGTTTCCTTCTCGCTGGGTCGACCTTCACGCTTGAAAAACCCGCCAGGGATCTTGCCCGCGGCATAAGTCTTTTCTACGTAATTGACCGTAAGCGGAAAAAAATCGCGCCCTTCCTGCGATTCTTTGCGCCCTACTGCGGTAACCAAAACGACGGTGTCGGCTATGTTGACCAATACGGCGCCGTCCGCCTGACGTGCAACCTCACCGGTCTCCAGGGTTACGGTGTGCTCACCGAACTGGAAACTCTTTTTTACGAGTGCCACGCTGAACTCCTAGGAAAAAATCGGGATGTAGATAAAGCGGAAAGGGGCCACACGGGCCCCCTGGTGAAATCAGCGGCGCAGACCGAGACGACCAATAAGGTCCTGGTAACGTTGCTGGTCCCTGGACTTAACGTAGTCCAACAGCTTTCGACGCTGGTTGACCAGCCTCAGAAGCCCGCGACGGGAATGATGATCCTTTTTGTGATTTGCGAAATGCTCGGATAGTTCATTGATACGGGCCGACAGCAAAGCAACCTGTACTTCCGGCGAACCGGTATCCGCGTCACCGCGCGCGTAATCTTTGATCACCCCGAGCTTCTGCTCATTGGTAAGAGGCATTTCCAATAACTCCAAGTCTTTTTGTGCAAGCCGCCTATTTTACCTGCGGATGCACCAATTCAACAAGTGCCGGGCCCTTTTGCCGCCCCGGCTCCCGTTCCGTTCCCATCCGGCTGGGCACACAACACCTTCAGAGGTGCTATCCGCCCGCCCGGCTGGCCTTCGCCGATACCGACAAACTCTCCATCGCCGTCATACAGGCGCAGCTGCCCGATATGATTGAAACCCTCGGGAGCCGTGACCCGACCGTGCGCAATGTCGCGCACGCCAGCCTCATTTAGCGCGGCCGCGGGCAGGTGTCCTACGATCGTATCCATCGGCAAAACACGCGAATCCAACGCGCTCAGCCCCTCTCCTGCCAGCTCCTGGAGCTCCTGCAAATTCAGCATGCGTTCCGATGGCAGCTCGCCGACGCCTATCCGCCGCAATTGCCCAACGTGCCCCGCCGTACCCAGCGTTTTGCAGATATCTTCGACAAGAGTCCGGATGTAAGTGCCCTTGCTGCATGCCACGGCCAGGTCTATGTGACGCTCGCCGCGCCCGAGCAGTTCGATGGAGTGAATGATCACCCTGCGCGGCGCCCGAGCGACTTCGATCCCCTGGCGCGCCAGCTCGTACAGCCGCGTGCCCTGATGCTTAAGCGCCGAATACATGGGTGGAATCTGCTCGATTTCACCGCTGAACCGTTCGAGAGTCTCGGCCAGAAAGTCGGGCTCGAGCTCCGGCACCGGCAATTCCTCGACAACCTCGCCTTCTGCGTCACCCGTGGTTGTGCTGTGACCCAGCAGCGCGCGCGTGACGTACCGCTTGCTCGCGTCGAGCAGAAATGCCGAGAGCCGGGTGGCGCGCCCGAAACAGACCGGCAACATGCCGCTGGCCAATGGATCGAGACTGCCCGTGTGTCCGGCTTTCTGCGCGCCAAACAATGACTTGACCTGCTGCAGCGCCTGATTCGACGACATACCCTTGGGTTTATCGAGAAGAACGACGCCATCCACCGGCCGCCGCCGCGGCGCTTTGACCCCGGTCAATTTTGCTTTTTTGGCAGGCATCAAAAAGACCGCTTCAGTCGTCTTCCTGACGTTGCCGATCGGACTCTATCGCGTCGTCAATAAGGCGGGTAAGCCGCGCCCCTTCGGCAAGGCTCTCGTCATGGGAAAAGTGCAGCTCCGGAACCCGCCGTATCCGCATTTCGCGCCCGAGCTGGCGGCGCAAATGTCCTCGTGCCGCAGCCAGGGCTGTTGCGGTTTCGCTGCTATCGGCATCCGGATCAAGCATGCTGAAAAACGCGGTGGCATGCGACAAATCGCGACTGACGTTTACCGCGGTAAAGCTCACGCCATCGAGGCGCGGGTCCTTGAGATCACGACGGACAAGCTCGCTGAGTACGCGAAGAATCTGCTCCCCAACGCGCTGGCTACGATAAAATTCTCTTGCCATGATTCAAGCCTCACGTCAGATCGTGCGCGCAACCTCGATCCTTTCGTAGCACTCGATCTGATCGCCGACTTTGACGTCGTTGTAGTTGCGCACCGCAATCCCGCATTCCGTACCGGATTTGACCTCGTTGACGTCGTCTTTGAAGCGCCGCAGCGATTCCAACTCGCCTTCGTAAATCACAACGTTGTCGCGCAGCACTCGAATCGGCGCATGCCGCTTCACGGTACCCTCGGAAACGATACAACCTGCAACCGCACCGAATTTCGGCGAACGGAAGATATCGCGTACCTCGGCAACACCAACGATTTGCTCGCGCACCTCCGGCGAAAGCAGGCCATTGATGGCGGCCTTGACGTCGTCGATCGCCTCGTAGATCACGCTGTAGTAGCGGACGTCTACTCCCGTCTCCTTCATCGCATTGCGGGCCGCACTGTCAGCACGCACATTGAAAGCAATCAAAACCGCGTTGGACGCAGCCGCCAGGTTTATATCCGATTCGGTGATTCCGCCAACGCCGCTACTGACAACCCGGACCTTGACCTCGTCACCGCTCATCTTCAACAGCGCATCCTGAAGTGCCTCGGCGCTCCCCTGGACGTCGGCTTTCAAAAGGATGTCGACCGTCTTGGCCTCACCTTCTTTCATCTGCGAGAACACGTCCTCGAGCTTGGCCGCCTGCTGCCTGGCGAGCTTGACGTCGCGCGTCTTGCCCTGCCGAAGTCCAGCCACTTCGCGCGCTTTTCGTTCATCGGCCAGAACCAGGAAATCATCGCCGGCATTCGGGGTACCCGACAACCCAAGCACTACTGCCGGCATTGAAGGGCCAGCTTCGGTTATCGACTGGCCGTCTTCATCGAACATCGCGCGAATACGTCCATGCTGCTGCCCGGCAAGCAAGGCATCGCCGACCCGCAAGGTTCCGGACTTTACCAACAGTGTAGCAACGGCGCCGCGCCCCTTTTCAAGGCTCGACTCGACGACCACACCATTGGCTGCGCTATCGAAGGAGGCCTTCAGCTCCAGCACTTCGGCCTGCAACACAATATTGTCGAGCAGTTCTTCGACGCCCTGCCCGGTGATGGCAGAAACATCGACAAATATATTCTCACCACCCCAGGATTCAGGAATCACCTCGTGTTGCGACAATTCGTTGCGCACACGCTCAGGGTCTGCGTCGGCCTTGTCTATCTTGTTAACAGCCACCACGATCGGCACGCCCGCGGCTTTCGCATGCTTGATCGCCTCGACGGTTTGCGGCATCACACCATCGTCCGCCGCGACCACCAGAATGACGATATCCGTTGTCTGCGCGCCACGCGCACGCATTGCGGTAAACGCAGCGTGTCCCGGCGTATCGAGAAACGTAACGATTCCCCTCGAGGTCTTCACATGATAGGCGCCGATGTGCTGGGTAATGCCACCCGCTTCCTTGGCCGTAACACGTGTGCTGCGAATAAAATCGAGCAGCGACGTTTTGCCATGATCGACATGACCCATAACCGTAACGACCGGCGGGCGCGGCTTTTCCTCGCCCTTCGGCTGCACGAATTGGTCGAGGATCGCGTCCTCACGTGCCTCTTCCGATACCGGCTTGGCATGGTGTCCCATTTCTTCCACCACGAGTGTCGCGGTGTCCTGGTCGACAGGCTGGTTGATCGTTGCCATCACGCCAAGGTTCATCAGGGCGCGGATGACCTCAGGCGCCTTGACCGCCATACGATTTGCAAGTTCGCCGACCGTGATTGTTTCCGGAATATTGACTTCCCGGATTACCGGCGCGGTTGGCCTCTCAAAACCGTGCTTGGCATCAACATTCACATTGACCGAACGCCGCGAACCGCCGCGACGTTTCTTGCGTTTGCGTACATCGGCAGTCACATGTAATTCGGCGCGACCATAACGCGTAGGTGCGCCTTTCGCGCGGGCCGCACGTTTTTCGCGCGCAACCCGTTCCGCTTCCTGGCGCTTGCGTTCTTGCTCAGCGCGCTCGCGAGCCTGAACTTCGGCGAGCTGACGGGCCTCTTCGTCCGCCTTGCGTTTGGCTTCTTCCGCAGCCTGCTGCTCGCGCTGCATTTCCTGCTGCTTGCGTTGCTCAGCCTCCTGAAGTTCCTTCTCTGCACGCTCCTTGGCGAGCAAGGCTTCTTCTTCGGCGCGCCTGGCTTCATCCAATTCAGCCTGTTGCTGGCGGGCCTCTTCTTCCAGCACGTCGCGTTTGATGTAGGTGCGCTTGCGTCGCACTTCCACGTTGACAGTGCGCGAGCGGCCCTGAACGCCAGCAAGACGCAATTCACTTTGTGAACGACGCTTCAGGGTGATTTTTCGGGGCGCTCCGTCCGCGGTTTCGCGTCGACCATGGCTGCGTCGCAAAAACGTCAGAAGCTCAAGCTTGGCCTCTTCGCTAATTACGTCGTCGGCGCCTTTGATCGATATGCCCGCTTCTTCGAGCTGCGAAAGCAACCGGTCAACCGGCACCTTCAGCACTTCGGCAAATTGGGAAACTGTAACGTCAGACATAGAGTATTCCTCGAAGTCAGCTCTGGCCTTCAGCTGCTTCTGCCTCCTCGAACCAATGCGCTCTTGCCGCCATGATCAATTTCGCGGCGCGCTCTTCTTCCATGTTCTCGATCTCAAGAAGGTCGTCGACCGCCTGCTCGGCCAGATCCTCGCGAGTGACGACTCCGCGCGACGCCAGCAGATAAGCCGTTTCCTTATCCATACCTTCCAGATCCCGCAGGTCGGCCGCGGGTTCCGCTTCGTCGATTTTCTCTTCGCTGGCGATCGCGCGGGTAATCAGCACGTCGCGTGCACGATTTCGCAGTTCCTCGACTATGCCCTGATCGAACTCGTCGATAGCCAGCAACTCGCTCTCGGGCACGTAGGCAATTTCCTCGATACTGGAAAAGCCTTCTTGAACGAGAATCGTCGCGACCGTGTCATCGACATCCAGCTGTTTCATGAAATTCTGCACAAGGTCCTGTGCCTCGGCCTCGCTCTTTTCTTCGGCAGCCGTTTCCGTCATGACGTTGAGCTCCCAACCGGAGAGCTCGCTGGCGAGGCGGATATTCTGTCCACCTCGACCGATCGCCTGCGACAGTTTCTCTTCTTCGACAGCGATATCCATGCTGTGGGAGTCTTCGTCCACCACGATCGACACAACATCGGCCGGCGACATCGCATTCACAACAAACTGCGCCGCGTTGTCGTTCCAGAGGATGATATCGACCCGCTCTCCGGCCAACTCGTTGGACACCGCCTGGACCCGCGAACCACGCATCCCGACGCATGCGCCGACCGGGTCGATGCGCGAATCGTGACTGCGCACTGCAATCTTGGCGCGCAACCCCGGATCACGTGCAGCACCCATGATCTCGATCAGGTTCTGCCCAACTTCGGGCACTTCGAGCTTGAACAATTCGATGAGGAAGTCCGGGGATGTGCGGGTCAGGAATAACTGCGGACCGCGCAGTTCCGAACGCACTTCGCGCAATAGAGCCTTGATGCGATCCTGCGGCCTCACCGGCTCGCGAGGAATCAGATTCTCGCGCGGTATGAAGCCCTCTGCGTTGCTTCCGAGATCGACGTAGACACCATTGCGGTCAACCCGTTTGACAATGCCTGACAGCAATTCGCCGGCCCGGTCCGCATACTCCTCCACGACCTGGGCGCGCTCCGCTTCGCGAATTTTCTGCACGATAACCTGCTTGGCGGTCTGTGCAGCTATCCGTCCGAACGCGATCGATTCCATCGGCTCCTCGACAAAGCCGCCAGGTTCGGCATTCTCGTCAATATCGAGGGCATCGATCATACGCAACTCTCGGTCCGGGCTTTCGAGCTCATCCGATTCGTCCGCAAACACGGCCCATTGACGGAACGTTTCGTACTCGCCGCTCTCGCGGTCGATGGCCACGCGTACATCGATATCCTCGCCGTGGCGCTTCCGCGTCGCCGAGGCCAAAGCCGCCTCTATCGCTTCGAATACGATTTCCTTATCAACGCCTTTCTCGTTGGAAACGGCGTCGACGACCATCAGGATTTCTTTGTTCATCCGCAAGTCACCCTCAAAAATCAGGAATCCAGCTCTGGCACCAGTCGTGCCGAATGAATGTCGGCCAGCTGGACCCGATGCTTTTGCCCGTCCACGTCAAGACAGATCTCTCCGTCTTCAATTCCCGCAAGCTCACCGGTGAAGCGCTTGCGCCCAGACACCGGCATCTTGGTTTGCACTTTCACCCGTTGACCGACATAACGCTCGAAATGTTCAATCGTGCGCAGGCGCCGGTCCAGTCCGGGAGAGGACACCTCGAGCGTGAAACTGCCCGGGATGGGATCCTCAACATCGAGCAAGGCACTGATTTGCTGGCTGGCCTCGGCACAATCTTCCAGGCCAATGCCGCCGGCCTTGTCGATATAAACCCGAAGAACTCCTATACCGCCGCTCTGGAATTCAACGTCAACGAGCTCAAAACCGAGCCCGTCAACCACTGGTTCCAAAAGCGTTATCAAATCTTCCTTACTCACTTGCACAAAACAAAAATGGGCCCAAGGCCCATTCTCATAAATCTCCGTCTTGGGGCGCGGCCTTATGACGCACCCAATGGCTTACGCCCAAAAAACAACAAAGCCCCGTGCGGGGCCTTGATGCCAAAAACCTGGTAGCGGGGGCAGGATTCGAACCTGCGACCTTCGGGTTATGAGCCCGACGAGCTGCCAGACTGCTCCACCCCGCATCCGCAGGGGCGGAATAGTACAGTCACCGCGTTGGGGAATCAACACCCGTCAGTTCAGGCGCATCAGCCAAATACGTGCTGGCACACGGCAATTAGACCATTCGGGAACAGACCCAGCGCGAGGATAAGTAAGCCATTGAAACTTAACGCTAATTTCACAACGGATGATCCCTCGAGCGCGGGTTCGTCGGCGGGGTCGTCGAAGTACATCAGCTTTACGACACGCAGATAATAAAAAGCACCGATTACGGACAGCACTACTGCGAGAATCGCCAGCCAGGTGAGATTGGCGTCCACCGCGGCGGCGATCACCGCGATCTTGGCATAGAATCCAAGAAACGGCGGCACCCCGGCCATGCTGAACATCACGATCAGCATCATTCCGGCAAACCAGGGACTGCGGCGGTTGAGACCTTTGAAATCGTCGAGATTTTCGGCCTCGAAACCGCGTCGACTCAGCAAGATCACCATCCCGAACGCAGCCGTCGCCATGATTACGTAGGCGATCGTGTAATACATTGCCGCCCGGTACCCATCCTCGCTGCCGGACAAGATGCCCATCAGGATGAAACCGACATGCGAGATCGTCGAATAGGCCAGCATACGCTTGATGTTGGTTTGCGCGATCGCGACAATGTTTCCCACCGCCATCGATGCCACGGCAAGCACGATCAGCATCGACTGCCAGGCCTCCCCGATACTGCCCAGACCGTCCACCAGAAGCCTGATCGCCATCGCAAATGCCGCAACTTTCGGCGCCGAGCCGACAAACAGTGTGACCGGAGTGGGCGTTCCCTGATACACGTCCGGCAACCACATGTGGAAAGGCACCGCACCGAATTTGAAAGCGATGCCAACGAGCAAAAACGCCAAACCGACCAGCACCCAAAGATCGGAAAGCGTCGCTCCGTCAGCAATTCGCGCAGATAGCTCCGCAAGGTCCAGCGTCCCGGCCGCGCCATATAGAAGCGACATGCCGTACAACAGGCATCCAGACGCAATCGCACCGAGGACGAAGTACTTCATGGCCGCTTCGGCCGCGTTCCCGGAATCACGGTTAAATGCAACCAGCGCGTAGAGCGAAAGGGAAAGCAACTCCAGACCCAGATATACCGATAACAGGCTGTGTGCCGAGATCATCACCATCATGCCGAGCGTGGCAAACAGCGCCAAAACAAAGAACTCGCCGCGATAAATGTTCTCTCGCG
The DNA here is from genome assembly GCA_002868855.1 of Chromatiales bacterium. Classification (GTDB taxonomy): domain Bacteria; phylum Pseudomonadota; class Gammaproteobacteria; order Steroidobacterales; family BM003; genus BM003. The sequence goes on from PKUM01000275.1 coordinate 8,574, forward strand.
CCAGGTAATCCCGGGAGTACAGAAAGACCATGCCGGTCGTTGCCAGCACGACGAGCTTAAGCACCCGAGCCATCGGATCGTTGACAAAATGGCCGCTGAATGTGACCTGGGCGCCCTCCCCGGTCATAAATGCGACCACAAAAGCCGTACTGACGATCGTCAAAAGCGTGAGCAGATAGGTGACGTCGCGGCGTGCCTGCGAAAGAAAGGCATCGACGAGCAATACCACACAGGTAAGCGTCAATAATGTGATCTCGGCAGCCGCCGGAGCCAGGACAGGTGCTTGAAATTCCATCGTATTGTGTCCTTAGGCCTCTATGGCACCAGCTTGCTGATGCTTATCTGCTGCAGCAGGTGATCCAGCGTCGGGCCCATCACTTCGAGCAATGGCGCCGGCCAGACCCCCAGCAACAGCACGAACACCGCGAGTACGCCAAGCAACAGGAATTCGCGCCTGTTCAGGTCCTCGAGAGCGGCAACTCCTTCGTTGGCGACCTCACCATAAAGCACGCGTTTGACGAGCCACAACGTGTAGGCGGCCCCCAGCACCAGCGTTGTCGCAGCAAGAAATGCAAACCAGGGATTCGCCTGAAAACTGCCAAGAATGACCAGAAACTCCCCGACGAAACCGGATGTCCCCGGCAACCCGGCATTGGCCAGCGCGAACAGCACCATGAAGGCTGCGAATTTCGGCATCGTATTGGCCACACCGCCGTAATCGTCAATACGACGCGAGTGCATGCGATCGTAGAGCACTCCGACGCAGAGGAACAAAGCCCCGGAGATCAAGCCGTGCGACACCATTTGAACCATCCCGCCTTGCAGGCCGAGCGCCGCCCCGTCGAGGGCCCCGGTTCTCGCATAAACGGCAAACGCAATGAAAAAACCGAGCGTGACAAAACCCATGTGCGCAATCGAAGAGTAAGCGATGAGTTTTTTCATATCCTGCTGCACCAGCGCCACGAGGCCAATGTAGACGACGGCGACGAGCGACGCGGCAATGATCAGCCAGTCGAGTTCGCGGCTGGCATCCGGCGTGATCGGCAGGCTGAAGCGAAGGAAACCATAGCCACCCATTTTCAGCATGATCGCGGCAAGGATGACCGAACCTCCGGTGGGCGCCTCCACGTGCGCATCGGGCAACCACGTGTGGACCGGCCACATTGGAACCTTGACCGCGAATGCAAAAAGGAACGCCAGGAATATCCAGATTTGCGGCTGCATCCCCAGGCTCTGACCATGAAAATCGAGAATTTCATAGCTGCCCGTCTGCATGTAGAGATAAATCAGCGAGACCAGCATGAAAACAGAGCCGAAGAAGGTATAGAGAAAAAATTTGACCGTCGCGTAGACCCGGCGCGGGCCGCCCCAGACACCGATGATGATAAACATCGGTATCAGCATGGCCTCCCAGAACACATAGAACAGCATTGCATCAAGGGCTGCAAAAACGCCGTTCATCAGACCTTCCATTATCAGGAATGCGGCAAAATACTGGCTGACACGGGTCTTGATGGCGTCCCATCCGGCGATCACCACCAATACAGTTATGAACGTCGTGAGAAGTATCAGCGGCATCGAAATACCGTCGACGCCAAGGTGATAATTGACACTGAAGGTCTCGATCCATGGCCGCAACTCGACAAACTGCATCGCCGCGGTTCCGCGTTCAAAACCGGTGAACAACGGCAGGCTGATCACGAATGTAATCAAACTGACAACCAGTGCAGTCACCCTGGCCGCATCACCGCGTTCCTCGCCCAGCCATAGCAACACTGCGCCGCCGAAGATCGGCAGCCAGATCAGCGCACTGAGCAGTGGAAAATCAGAGAACATCCAGAAACCCTTTACTTCGCAACCCGGATCATCGGGCTAGCAAAACCCAACCGATCAGCAATGCCAGCCCAATCACCATCGCGAAGGCATAGTGGAAAAGGTAACCGCTCTGCAAATGACGCAGCACCCCGGAAAACCAGCCAACCGCACGGGCGCTGCCGTTAACGAGCGCGCCATCGATCAAAGTGGTGTCGCCAACCCGCCAGAAGACCCAGCCCATTCCGCGTGTCGCCGGCGCCAGCACTTTCTCGTTCACGTCGTCAAAATAGAATTTGTTAATGAGTATCCGGTGCAGCGGTGCAAAACGCTGGCGCACGACGTCCGGCAGATCCGGACGTTTCACGTAGAGGTACCAGGCAACGGCGACGCCGGCGAATGCGAGGTAAACCGAGGCCGTTGCAAAACCATGCTGGACGAATCCCAACGGGCCGTGATAGCTCTCTCCAAGAAGCGTCAACACATCGTGATTCGGCGCAACGAAAATCGCATCGCCGAAGAAACCGCCGAAAAGGAACGGGCCTATTTCAAACCAGCCAATAAAGACCGAAGGAATGGCAAGCAATATCAGCGGGATTGTCACGACTGCCGGACTTTCCTTGAGATGGGAACGAGTATGCTCATCCATCCGTTCCTTGCCGTGGAAAGTCATGAATATCATCCGGAATGTATACAGCGCAGTGATAAACACTCCGAGTTGTACCGACCAATACGCGTAGTGCGCGCCCGGAATCGTGGAAGCATGTGCGGCCTCGATAATCGCGTCCTTGGAGAAAAACCCGGCAAACCCGGGGAAGCCAATCAACGCCAGTGCGCCGAGCAACGCGGTCCAGTACGTTACAGGCATGTACTTGCGCAACCCGCCCATTTTGCGCATGTCCTGCTCATGATGCATCGCTATGATGACCGAACCTGCCGCGAGGAATAGCAGCGCCTTGAAAAATGCATGGGTGACCAGGTGGAACATGGCCCCTGCGTAAGCGGAGACACCGAGCGCGACCGTCATATAACCGAGTTGCGACAGCGTCGAGTAAGCGACGACCCGCTTGATATCGTTCTGCACGATGCCGAGTAATCCCATAAAAAACGCCGTCGTCGCCCCGATCACCAGAACCACCGACAACGCCACCTCCGATAGCTCAAAAAGAGGCGACATTCGACTGACCATGAAAATACCGGCTGTCACCATCGTAGCCGCGTGGATCAGCGCCGAAATCGGCGTCGGGCCTTCCATAGAATCGGGCAACCAGACATGCAGCGGGACCTGGGCTGACTTACCCATCGCCCCGATAAACAGCAGGATGCAAATCAGCGTCATCGCGTTCCAGTGAGTACCCTGGACAATCTCGACCTGCTGGCCGGCAATTTCGTCACTCCGCGCAAACACTTCCATGTAGTCGAGGCTGCCGCTGAAATACACAACCGCGGCAATGCCGAGCAGGAAACCGAAGTCGCCAACCCGATTAACGAGAAAAGCCTTCATGTTCGCGAAAATCGCCGACGGCCGCTTGAACCAGAATCCGATCAGAAGATAGGAAACGACTCCGACCGCCTCCCAGCCAAAGAACAGCTGCAGGAAGTTATTGGACATCACCAGCATCAGCATGGAGAAGGTAAACAGCGAGATATAGGCGAAAAACCTCTGGTACCCGGGATCCTCATGCATGTAGCCGATGGTGTAGATGTGCACCATCAGCGAGACAAACGTGACGGTCGCCATCATCGTCGAGGACAGCGTATCGATCAGGAAGCCGACTTCCATGCGCAATCCACCGGCGACGCCCCAGGTATAGAGCGTCTCGTTAAACGGAGCAACCGCGCCGGAAAGAATGGCAAACAGCACATAAAACGATAGAACGGTAGAAACGGCGACACCGAGAATCGTGACCGAATGGGCACCGCGCCGACCGATCCTATGGCCGAACAAACCGGCCAGGATAGCGCCGATCAGCGGGGCGAGGACTATTGCCAGATAGATGCCTTTCATTCCTAGCCCTTCATCGCATCGAGTTCGTCGACGTTGATACTGCGGCGGTTTCGGAATAACACGACCAGGATTGCGAGACCGATCGCCGCCTCCGCCGCCGCTACCGTCAGGATGAAAAACACGAACACCTGTCCCTCGAGGCCACCGAGGAATCGCGACAGCGCGACAAAATTGAAATTCACCGCCAGCAGCATCAGTTCGATGCACATAAGGAGCAAAATTACGTTGCGGCGATTGATAAAGATCCCCGCGATGCTCAACAGGAACAACACGGCAGCCAGACTCATGTAGTGCTCGATGGTAATCATGCGTCTTTCTCAGCATCCATCTTGACCAGCCTGACCCGGTCTTCGCGCTTCACCGATACCTGTTGCGTAATGTCCTGTTGCTTCAGCCCCGGGCGCCGCCGCATCGTCAACGTGATAGCCGCAACTATTGCGACCAGCAGAATTACCGCGGCCAGTTCGAATGCAAACACATAGTCGGTATACAGGACCCGGCCAAGCTCTTTCGTGTTGTTATAGCCGTCCGGTTGCTGGCTGCCGACGATAGAGAGATTCCTACCGCTTGCCCGCAACCAGATTACCTGGCCGAGTTCCAACGCCATTATCGCCACAACGAGAATTCCAAGCGGCGCATACCGGGTGAACCCGGCGCGCATTTTCTCTACGTTGATGTCCAGCATCATTACAACGAATAAAAACAACACCATGACGGCACCGACGTAGACCAGCACCAGCACGATTGCGAGAAACTCGGCCTCGAGGAGCAGCCACAGAACCGCGCTATTGAAAAACGCGAGCACCAGAAACAATACGCCATGCACCGGGTTTCGCGCGGTGATCACCCCGACTGCGGCAACCAGGAGCACCGCTGAAATGGCATAAAAGAGAATTTGTTCGAACACTTAATCGTCCTGTTTCGTGGTTGCCGCGGCGCCGCTAGCGGTACTCTGCGTCGGCAGCTTTATCGGCGGCAATCATTGCCTCGTACTTGTCGCCGATCGCCAGCAATTTGTCTTTGGTGAGAATGTTCTCGCCGCGCCGCTCCATGTGATATTCGTGTATACGTGTCTCGACGATCGCGTCGACAGGACACGCTTCTTCGCAAAATCCGCAGAAAATGCACTTGAAAAGATCGATGTCGTAACGCTTGGTGCGCCGGGTGCCGTCTGCGGCGACCTCGGACTCGATCGTAATCGCGAGCGCCGGACACACCGCCTCGCACAGCTTGCACGCGATACAGCGCTCTTCACCATTCGGATAGCGGCGCTGTGCATGAAGACCACGAAATCGCGGCGATTGTGGAGTCTTTTCCTCGGGGTACTGGATCGTGAATTTCGGCCGGAACAAATTGCGCCAGGTTACGCCCAGGCCTGCTCTCAGCTCAGAAAGAAAAAGGGTCTTGTACAGATATCCGATACGCATGAGCCCGCCTAATCGAACCAGGGACCGATATCGAACGCGATCATTGCGCCTTCGACAAAAATCCAGACCAGTGTGAGTGGGATAAACACCTTCCAGCCAAGTCGCATGATCTGGTCATAGCGATAGCGCGGAAAAGTTGCCCGGAACCACAAAAACAGAAACAGGAAAACCGAGGTCTTTAGCGCAAACCAGAAAAAGCCCGGCCTCGCCAGGATGTTGTCCGCGCCCAGGATACCCTCGAAAGGCGAAAGCCAGCCCCCCAGAAACAGAATTGCCGTCAGCGCCGAAATCAGGATCATGTTGGCGTATTCCGCAAGGAAGAACAGCGCAAATCCGACCCCGGCATACTCGACATGGAATCCCGCAACGATTTCGGACTCACCTTCGGCCACATCGAAAGGCGCGCGATTGGTCTCGGCGACGCCGGATATGAAGTAGATCATGAACAACGGCAACAGCGGCAGCCAGTACCAATGCAACACGCTGCCCCGCTGACCCTCGATGATCTCACCCAGATTCAGGCTGCCGCTGGCCATGACAACCCCGACCAGGGCGAAGCCCATTGCGATTTCGTACGCGACGATTTGTGCTGCGGATCGCATTGCACCCAGAAACGCGTATTTCGAGTTGGTCGCCCAGCCGGCGAGAATGACCCCATAAACACCCAGTGAGGTCAGCGCGAGCACGTACAACAGGGCTGCGTTGATATCCGCCAGGACAAAACCAGGAAACAACGGGATTACCGCCCAGGCCGCGAAAGCCGGGGTCAGCGTCAGCAGTGGCGCCACGACAAACAACGCACGGTTCGCATTGCTCGGTATGACGACTTCCTTGAGCAACAGCTTGATGACATCGGCAAAGGGCTGCAGCAGACCTTTCGGGCCCACCCGGTTGGGGCCGATGCGATTCTGGATGTAACCGATCACCTTGCGTTCGGCATACGTCAGATACGCGACAGCCAGGATCAAAGGCACCAACACCACGAGAATTCGCAGCGTTATCAAAAGCGTGTCCTGTATCGCCGCCGGGACGGCGGCCCACATACTGGCGATCGAAGCCGTGGTTAGCTCAATCATTGCTCAGGCCGCATCCGCCGGCTTGGAAATATCCGGCACCGATTCGCCCCATTTCGTCAGCTGTAGTGACCGTGCACGCCGAACCACCGCATCCACGGCATAGATGGGGACCCGTAATCCTCCCTCGTCGAATCCTGCTACCGCAGGTGCCAGCTGCCCCGTATTTTCGATCGAAGGTTCTGAATCCTCGCAGACAGCGGCCAGCGCTTGCGTCACTTCGGCGGCGGAGACGTAGTCGAAGCCATCCACCGCGCAGAGGTTGCCGAGCACCCGCAGAATCTTCCACCCAGGTCGCGCCGCACCGACCGGGGTGGCGAAGCCGGAGAATTCCTGCTGCTCGCCGGCTGCATTCAAATAGCTTCCGGCGGTTTCGGCGAACGTACCAACCGGCAGCAGCACCGACGCATAGGTCTCCATTGCCGGCGTCGCAAAAGGTGTCACGACGACACAAAACAGGGTATCGGCCAGACGCTCGAGCAGACCCTCGGCATTGGCGCAGTCCAGTTCCGGCTCGATTCCCATCAGAACCATGCCGCGGGTAGGAGCTGCAATGATCTCGGCGGCGTTGAGTCCGGTCGTTTCCGCAGCCGCTCCGCCGCAAATGCGGTGAGGCAATGTTCCGGCCATCGCGGCGCCGCCACTGTTGGCGCCCTCGGTGAGCGAACCGACCTGCGCACCGGTCGCCGCGGCCAGGGCCGCCGCAAGCATGCGGATACGGCTGTACCCGGGGTGTCGGCCCGCGATTAGTCCCAGCAAAACCGTGGCCCGTTCGGCCGCGATCAGTTTAGCGACAGCGGCTTCGTGCTCCGGGCGCACCTCGGCGGCGGCAAGCACTTCTGCCAGATTGGCGTCCGGCCGAGTTTCTGTTCTGGCGAAAGCCGCCCGCACAAGTCCCGCAAGCTCATCAATGATCGAAGAGGAAGTTGTATCCAGGTATCCCGCAACCGGGAACAGATACTCGTAGTTACCGGGATTGACGAAAAAAACATCAGCGCCAGCTACTGCCGCCTTGCGTACCCGATGCGCCGCAATCGGGACCTCCTGACGCAAATCTGAACCCACGACCAGCAGCGCCTGCTGAGCTTCCAGGTCGGCGAGCGTCATGCCCAGGCCCGGGGCAACCGGATCGGCTTCCTGACCGTGAAAATCGACGCGCCGGATGCGGTGATCGATATTGACCGACCCCAGCCCGCGCAGTAATCGCGCAAAGAGAAAATGCTCCTCGCTCGTCGCTGACGGTGATATCAGACCGGAGATCTGTTCCGGACCGTGATCGGCCGCAATACCCTTCAGTCCTTCAGCAACCGCCGACAGCGCCTCGTCCCAGCCGCAGTCGCGCCATTCGCCGTCGATTCGGATGCGCGGCGACTGCAATCGGTCGGCGGCATAAATCCCCTCGAAGCTGAATCGATCACGGTCGGATAACCAGGTCTCGTTTATCGCTTCGTTGGGCTGTGGAACGATGCGTTTCGCGATCCCGTTGTAAACATGGGCGAACATATTGGAGCCCACGCAATCATGGGCCGCGACGCTGGCATGCTGGGTCATTTCCCAGGCGCGCGCGCTGAACCTGTACGGTTTGTTGTTCAAAGCGCCGACCGGGCACAGGTCGATAATATTGCCCGACATTTCATGATCGACGCTCTTTTCCACATAGGTGCCGATCTGGGTGTGCTCGCCGCGGCCAGTCGTCCCTAACTCCTGAATTCCGGCAATCTCCTGGCCAAACCGGACACAGCGCGTGCAATGAATGCAGCGGGTCATATCCGTCGAAATCAGCGGTCCGAGATTCTTATCCCTGACAACCCGTTTGCGCTCGCTGTAGCGCGAGACCCCGCGGCCATATCCCATCGCAAGATCCTGCAACTCGCACTCGCCACCCTGATCGCAAATAGGACAATCCAGCGGATGGTTGATCAGCAGGAACTCCATCGTGGCCTTCTGTGCCGATATCGCCCGCGCCGAGGCCGTAAATACTTTCATGCCATCCATGACTGGCGTTGCGCATGCCGGAAGCGGTTTTGGTGCCTTCTCGACCTCGACCAGACACATCCTGCAATTAGCGGCGATCGAAAGTTTTTCGTGGTAACAGAAACGCGGAATGTAAATGCCGGCCGCATCCGTGGCCTCGATCAGCATCTGCCCCTTGCGGGCCGGCAACGTCACGCCGTTGACTTCGATTTCGAGCTGGTCGTCGTTACTCATCGCCCTGTTCCGTCAGTACTTTCATCATTCAGGCCGCGGCCGATTGTTGCGAAACAATGCTGCAACCATGCTCTATATAGTGTTCGAATTCGTGGCGGTAATGGTGAACGAAACTCTGTACCGGCCATGCCGACGCATCGCCAAGCGCGCAGATCGTATGTCCCTCGATCTTGTTCGCGACATCCACGAGCATATCCATATCGGCCGGCTTGCCACGACCCGCCAGAATCCGTCCTATCACGCGATTCATCCAGCCGGTGCCCTCGCGGCACGGAGTGCACTGACCGCACGACTCCGAGTAATAGAAACGCGAGATGCGCTCGAGCACCCGCACCATATCGGTCGTCTCGTCCATCACGATTACCGCCGCGGACCCGAGCGATGACCCGGCTTCCTGGAGCGACTTGTGGTCCATATTCGCCTCGAGGATCAACTCGGCCGGAAGAACCCGAACCGAGGATCCGCCCGGGATCACAGCCTTCAGTTTTCGGCCATCACGCACGCCGCCGGCGAGTTCCAGCAAATCGCGAAATGGAATACCCAGCCCTACCTCGAAGTTGCCCGGCCGGTTGACATGCCCGGACACCGAAAATACGACCGGTCCGCCCGAGCCCTCGGAACCCATATCCTAGAACCACTTCGCGCCGTTGCGCATAATTGAAGGTACCGAGGCAAACGACTGCGTGTTGTTGATCGTCGTGGGTTTGCCATAAAGACCGAATTGCGCGGGAAACGGCGGCTTGAACCGCGGCTTGCCCTGCTTTCCCTCGAGAGACTCCAGCAGAGCGGTCTCTTCTCCGCAAATGTATGCGCCCGCACCGACAAATGAGTACAGATCGAAATCAACGCCGCTACCGAGAATATCCTTGCCGAGGAGTCCCGCGGCGTAGGCGGCCTCGAGCGCTTCCTCGAAACGTGGCACTGGTTCGGCGAGAAACTCGCCACGTATATAGTTGTAGCCGACTGTGGCGCCCATTGCGTAGCCGCCTATCGCCATGCCCTCGACGACGGAATGCGGGTTGAATCTCAGAATGTCCCGGTCATGGCAGGTTCCGGGTTCGCTTTCGTCGGAGTTGCATACGACGTATTTTTGCACCGGCGCGTTGCGCGGCATGAAACTCCATTTCACGCCAGTTGGAAAACCGGCGCCGCCACGGCCGCGCAGACCCGAGGCCTTGAGTTCTTCAATCACCTGTTCCGGCGGAATTTTCTCACGCAGAATTTTCTCCCACGCGTCGTAGCCGCCGATGCGCCGGTAGGTTTCAAGCGATGCCGGGTTATCAAAGCCAAGCGTTGTGAAACAGACCTGATTCTTATCCACCCGCCCTACTCCAGGTTATCCAGAATCTCATCCACCTTCTGCGGGGTGAGGTTCTCGTAATAGACGTGGTCGACCATCATCATCGGCGCGCCATTGCATGCCGCGAGACACTCCTCTTCCTGTTTCAGAAAAATCCTGCCATCGGCGGTGCTTTCACCGGTTTTAATACCCAGCTTCTTTTCCACATGAGCGACGATGTCATCGCTGCCGCAAAGCATGCAGGAGATATTCGTACAAACCGACACATGGTGCCGGCCCACCGGACGGGTCTCGAACATCGAATAAAAAGTTGCGACCTCATAGACCTGGATCGGCGGCAGATCGAGGTATTCGGCAACCGCATCCATCAGTTCGGGAGTCAGAAACCCCTGGTTGTCATGCTGCACCTCGCGCAGGGCCGCGATTATCGCCGAGCGCTGTTGCCCCTCGGGAAATTTGGCTACCCAATGATCGATCACATCGCGGGCATGTTGCGAGAGCGGACCGGTATACGACTTGACTGCGTCGCTCATCAGCGGTCGACCTCTCCGAAAACGATATCCATTGTACCGATTACCGCCACGACGTCGGCCAGCATATGGCCCTGGACCATTTCGTTCATCGCCGACATATGTACGAAACCCGGCGCACGAACTTTCAGCCGAAACGGTTTGTTGGCCCCGTCCGACACGAGATACACACCGAATTCTCCCTTGGGGTGTTCAACCGCGGCATAAGCCTCGCCCGCCGGAACGCAATAGCCTTCCGTAAACAGTTTGAAATGGTGAATCATCGACTCCATGTCGTCTTTCATGTCCGTACGCGAGGGCGCCGCCACTTTCGTGTCGTCTGTCATGACCGGTCCGGGATTCTCTCGCAGCCATTCGACACACTGGCGGATAATACGGTTCGACTGCCGGAGCTCCTCGACTCTTACGAGGTAACGATCGTAACAATCTCCGTTGACTCCGACCGGGATATCGAAATCCAGATCGGCATAGGTCTCATACGGCTGTTTTTTGCGCAGATCCCACTCCACGCCGGAGCCACGCAGCATTGGCCCCGTGAATCCGAGAGCGAGGGCCCGCTCGGGTGTCACGACGCCAATATTGACCGTTCGCTGTTTCCAGATCCGGTTATCGGTCAGAAGCGTCTCGTACTCGTCGACACATCCCGGGAAGCGATCGGTGAATGCCTCGATGAAATCGAGAACGGAACCCTCACGGGTCTCATTGAGCTTATCGATTTCCTTGTTACTGCGGTATTTCGAATACTGGTGTTTTGGCATTTGTCGCGGCAAATCGCGATAGACACCGCCGGGACGATAGTAAGTTGCATGCATTCGCGTGCCCGAAACCGCTTCGTAGCAGTCCATCAGGTCTTCGCGTTCGCGGAAGCAATACAGGAACATCGTCATCGCGCCGATGTCGAGCCCATGCGCCCCCAGCCACATCAGGTGATTCAGAATCCGGGTAATCTCGTCAAACATGACCCGGATGTATTGCGCGCGCAGAGGCGCCTCGATACCGAGCAGTTTTTCTATCGCCAGCACATAACCATGTTCGTTACACATCATCGACACGTAGTCCAGCCGATCCATGTAACCAATGCTCTGATTGAATGGCTTGCTCTCGGCGAGCTTTTCAGTGCCACGATGCAGTAACCCGACGTGCGGATCGGCTTTCTGGATGGTCTCGCCATCCATCTCCAGCACCAGCCGCAACACGCCATGCGCCGCCGGGTGCTGCGGACCGAAGTTCAGCGTGTAGTTATGGATATCAGCCATCGCCGGGCGCCTCTTCGTTCAACACATCCTCATAACGATGATCGTCACGGATCACACGTGGCACGAGGGTTCTCGGCTCGATACTGACCGGCTGATAAACGACCCGTTGTTTCTCCGGGTCGTAGCGAACTTCGACGTTACCCGACAACGGGAAATCCTTGCGAAACGGTTGACCGATAAAACCGTAATCGGTAAGTATGCGCCGCAGATCCGGGTGGCCGCGAAACAGGATACCGAACAGATCGAAAGCCTCGCGTTCGAACCAGTCGGCGCTTGGCCAGATAGTCATAACGCTGTCCACCACGGGGACATGTTCCGAAGGAACAAAAACGCGTAGACGGATGCGCCAGTTATTCCGTACCGAAAGCAGGTGATAGACCACCGCGAAGCGGCGCGGATCGCCATTCTCACCGTCTTCGCCATCGCTGCGGGACACGCCGCGACTGAACCCGCTGGAAGTAGCACCGAGCGTATTCCACTCGGCCTTGCCGTAACCCAGATAATCGACACCACA
>PKUM01000322.1 GCA_002868855.1 Chromatiales bacterium
TACCAGTGCTCGAGTTTATCACCAGGCGAACCGCAGGAATCCGCAGCCGAAAGCACACGGCCACTTCGCTGGAGCGGACGCCGGAACGGTCTCTTACCTGGAAAGTCAGTCTTGAGCTTCAAAACCGGAAACTGCCACAATCAGGCGCCCCGACCGCGTCTAATGTCCAACTTATGATTTTTTGGTCAGCCACCTTGTGAGCAAAACTACTCGCGATCGATAGGCCGGTAATACCGTTACCTCCGGCCTCGATGGTATTTTTTCAACCAAAGTCCTCGGCCAGGATTTTCGCGAGCGCACTGACGAGAAAATCGGCATTGCCTTTGTCAAACGGCAGCGGCGGTCGAATCTTGAGCACATTGTGATACGGTCCGTCGGTACCGATCAGGATGCCGTGATCCCTCAGTCGGTTGCAGATAAACGAGGCTTCGGCCGCCGCCGGTTCCAGCGTGTCGCGATCGCGCACGAGTTCGACCCCGAGAAATAGCCCCGAACCTCGGACATCGCCGATCAGTGGGTAGCGGCTCTGCAATGAGCGTAATCGCTCGAGCAGATAGGTGCCAACTTCGAGGGCGTGCGCCTGCAGGTTTTCGCTCAATGTCACGTCCAGGACCGCCAGCCCGACGGCACACGAGACCGTGTTGCCGCCAAACGTGCTGAAAAATTCCATGCCGTTGGCGAACGCCGCCGCGATCTCGGCCGTCGTGACGACCGCCGCAACGGGATGACCGTTCCCGATCGGCTTGCCGAGCACCACGATGTCGGGCACGACGTCCTGTGACTGGAAGGCATAAAAATGAGTTCCGGTGCGGCCATACCCGGTCTGGATTTCGTCGGCGATGCACAGCCCACCGGCGCCGCGCACGTGGCGGTACACAGCACCCAGGTAACCCGGCGGAAAGATGATCTGCCCGCCGACACTGGGACAGGATTCGGCGATAAAACCGGCCGCCGCGCGCCCGTTCGCCGCGAGACTCTGAACGATGTCCAGCACGTGGCGGGCATACTTTTCCCCGGCCCTGGCATCGTCGCTTTTGTAGCGGCCGCGATACCCATCCGCCACGGGTGCGGTGTGGACCCAGGCGGGCGCCCCGCTTCCGCCCGGGCCATCGTGCTTGTACGGGCTGATATCGATCAGGCTGGTGGTGTGGCCATGGTAAGCGCCCTCCAGCACGATCATGTCGCGCTGCCCGGTGCGGGCGCGGGCGAGTCGCAGTGCGAGTTCGTTGGCCTCGCTGCCGGAATTGACAAAGAAACACACGTCCAGTGGTTCGGGCAGCGTGGACGCCAGCCGTTCGGCGTAGCGGTTGAACTGGTCCTGCAAGTAGCGGGTGTTGGTGTTCAGCACCGCCATCTGCTGGTGGGCCGCGGCAACGACCCGCGGATGACAATGGCCGACCTGCGGAACGTTGTTGTACGCATCGAGGTATTTGCGGCCTGTATCGTCATACAGGTATTGCTGCCAGCCGCGCACCATCTTGATTGGCTCGCGATAGCCCAGGCTCAGGCTGGCGCCGGCCCGTTTGCGGCGAGTCGCCAGGGTCTCGGCCTTGCTGGGCTCTGTTGCGGGAAAGCGTTCTTCAGGCACGCCGACGATGAGGTTTGGATCGAGCGAGAACCCGGCCCAGACCTCGCGTTGGCTGACCCGTACCACACCGGGAAAATCGTTATCCAGTTCCAGCAGGTCGGTCAGGATCTGGAGGTGCAGGTGGGGCGACCAGCCACCGTTCCCGGCCGCCGTTCCCAATGTTGCAAATTGCTGTCCGGCGGCAATGGCTTGCCCGGCCTTCAACCCGGCGACTGCATCGGGGTTCAGGTGTCCGTACAGCGTGAAGAAAGCCAGCCCTGTCGATGTCGCATGCTCCAGAATCACCACGCCGCCGTAATCCTGAGGGGCGGGATTGATCGTCGCCGTATGAACAATGCCCGGCAGCGGTGCAAACACCGGGGTGTCCGCCGGCGCGAACAAGTCGAGCCCGATATGCAGAGTGCGGCGTTCGGCGCCGGGGTCTTCTCCGTCGGCGAACATGGCCTCGCTGTAGACCAGCCGCGGTTCGTCGTAGCGCCCCACGCCTACCCGCGCTCCCGCTTTCGCCATACGCCGGAACAGCCGCGCTGTCATGTCGGGTTCGGAGAACTTTTCCGGGTCGCCCTCGAAAAACGGGCTGCCCGGGCTGAAATCGAAAACCAGGCAGGGTTCGGTTGTCAGGTCGATGCCGAGGACCGGGGCAAACTCCTTCTGCTTGCTCCGCAGCCAGGTCGTCAGCGGGCCGGCCTCCGGTACGGCGGCTAAACCGCACGCCTCACGAAAAGCCGCCTCGGCAAACCGGGAGTGGATCGCGGCCAGCCGGGGGAGAGTGTTGCGGATCGGGGCCTGGCTGATGACCAGGTAAGGATCGTCCGGGCGCTGCCGTTGCTGGTGCGCGGCGAGGCAGACGCTGACGCACAGCCGCATCCGAACCAGTCCGAACAGGGCGGCCAGCTCGGTCTCGGTCAGCGGATACTCGGCGTGGTAGCCGCGAACAACATGCGCCGCGGCAGTCAGCGGGTCGGGTTTGTCGAGAATGGCGTAGGCGATGGCGATAGCGAGATCGGCTACGGTCCAGGTATGAACGAGGTCGCCAAAGTCGACGATCCCGACAACGCTCTGAGCGCGCGAATAAAGGTCGTCACCGCCACCGACAATGACGTTGTAGTCGTTGGTGTCGTTGTGAATCACGCTGCTGCGCAAACGGCCGAGCAAGGGTTCGACGTCGCGCTCGAAGCCGGCCACGCACGAATCAATCATGCTGCACAGCGACGGGTCGTCAATCAGTGAATTGTGCCGTTCGATCTCGCGTCGCGCGTGGGCCAGGTCCCAATGGAGATCACGATGGGCCGCCGGATGATCGAAGTCGGCCAGCGCCCGGTTCAGTTGACCCACCCGGCGTCCAAGATCATGCAGCAATTCGACGGAATGCCGCTTTACTTCCCCCATCGGCCGCCCCGGCAGAAATGAAATCAGGCGCACGTAGTGCTCATTACCGTTCGCGCCCGCAATCCGGGTAACGAAATCACCATCCAATGTCGGGAAGGGTCTCGGGGCTGCCGCGACGCGGTCGGCAACGTGCAGCATGATGGCGTTCTCGGCGTCGAGCAGGTCGGGATCCTCCCGCGCATTGGCAATCTTCAGGACCCGCTTTTCGCCGTCTTCCAGGGTCAGCAGGAAA
>PKUM01000094.1 GCA_002868855.1 Chromatiales bacterium
ACTATTTCGGCAAACGCCGGTCGCTGCAGATTGCGGAAAGTCACGGTGGAGTCAAGAACCTGCATTCACTGCCCAGTTACTACGGTGCATGGGTCGCGTTCTGGGCGGTCGTACCGGTATTGCTGATGTTGCTGGCGTGGAAGACCTTCGAGCCGCGGGCGCTAAACGCAATGTTGATCAACGAGTTGCCAGCCGAGATGCGCGAGCAGGCGCCCGACCGGGTCGGCTTGTCGGTCAACGACATCAAGAATCTCGCAAGCGGCAATATCACGTCCGGCGACGTGACACCCGAGATCCAGGCCGCGGCCAATCGATTCAACGAATTGCGCCGCTCAAGCACGGTCTCGATGACGGTGCTGGCGTTTGCACTGCTCGGCATCGGTGGCGTCTGGACCTACCGCCGAATTCATCCGAATGTACGGGCGCGCAACAATGTCGAACGGTACGTGCGGATCACGCTGATCGTGTGTTCGAGTATCGCGATCCTCACGACGCTGGGCATCGTTCTTTCGGTCCTGTTTGAGTCAATCCGGTTTTTCCAGCGGGTGCCGTGGACCGAGTTCCTGTTCGGTACGCAATGGAGCCCGCAAACTGCGATCCGGGCGGACCAGGTCGGCTCCTCCGGCGCATTCGGTGCCGTGCCGCTTTTCACCGGTACGATGTTAATCGCATTGATCGCGATGGTCGTCGCCGCGCCGATCGGGCTGATGTCCGCGATCTACCTCGTGGAGTACGCGAACCGACGGGTCCGGGCGGTTGCCAAGCCACTGCTCGAAATCCTCGCCGGAATCCCGACGGTCGTCTACGGTTTTTTCGCGGCATTGACGGTCGCCCCGATGGTGCGCGGTATCGGCACTTCGTTAGGGCTCGATGTCGCATCGGAGAGTGCGCTCGCAGCAGGGCTGGTGATGGGAATCATGATCATCCCGTTTGTATCTTCGCTGCCCGACGACGTAATCAATGCCGTGCCGCAGGCAATGCGTGACGGCGCCTATGCGCTGGGGGCCACCAGGTCGGAGACCGTCCGCCAGGTCGTCATCCCGGCAGCACTGCCCGGAATCGTCGGTGGATTGCTGCTGGCGGTTTCGCGTGCGATCGGTGAAACGATGATCGTAGTTATGGCTGCGGGGCTTGCCGCCAACCTGACCGCCAATCCCCTTAGCGCGGTGACCACCGTGACGGTACAGATTGTCACGTTGTTAACCGGCGATCAGGAGTTCGACAGCGCCAAGACGCTGGCGGCATTCGCGCTTGGACTCGTCCTTTTCGTGCTGACGCTCGGGCTGAACGTCTTAGCCTTATATGTCGTCCGCAAATATCGTGAGCAATATGAGTAATTCAGAAAAGGTGACAGCGGCGGCGGGCCGCCCGGCGATCGCCGACAAGGTCCGGGAATCGCTCGGCAAGCGCTATCGGGCGGAGCAGCGGTTCCAGTTGTACGGGATCATTGCGATCACGATGGCTATCCTGTTTCTCGGGTTCCTTTTTGCTTCGATCATTTCGCGTGGAATCAGCGCGTTCCAGGCAACCTATGTCAATCTCGAGATCAACTTCGACGAGTCCGTAATCGATCCGGATGGCGGCCGTGACCCCGAAGTTCTGCACAAGGCCAGTTATCGCGGTGTCCTGCGTCAAAGTCTTCAGGATCTGTTTCCCGAAGCCAGCGGCAGGAGCGAGCGGCGCGCATTGCTGGCACTGATCAGTAACGGCGCGGAGTTTCAGCTCCGCGACCTGGTGGTGGAAAACCCGGAACTGATCGGTACGCGGCAGAACGTCTGGTTGCTCGCGGCGGCCGAAGTGGACTCGGTCGTCAAGGGTCAGGTCGACCTTGATCTGGACGAGTCGCAACGGCGGATGTCGGACCAGCAGGTGGGTTGGATCAATCAATTGCAAAACGATGACCGTGTAGAGCGCCGATTCAACACGACGCTGTTCACGAATGGCGATTCCCGTGATCCCGAGCAGGCGGGTCTGCGGGTGGCGCTGCTCGGGTCGTTTTATACCCTGCTCGTGACGCTGGCGCTGTCATTTCCGATTGGTGTTGCGGCGGCGGTTTATCTCGAGGAGTTTGCGCCGAAGAACAAATGGACCGACCTGATCGAGGTCAATATCAACAACCTTGCGGCGGTGCCGTCGATTGTTTTCGGACTTCTCGGCCTTGCAGTCTTCATAAATTTATTCGGAATGCCGCGTTCAGCGCCGCTGGTCGGAGGGCTGGTACTGACTTTGATGACGTTGCCAACCATTATTATTGCCAGCCGCGCGGCCTTGAAGTCCGTGCCGCCGTCGATACGGGAGGCGGCGCTGGGTGTCGGCGCATCGCAAACACAGACGGTCACCCATCACGTGCTGCCGTTGGCAATGCCGGGCATGCTGACCGGGACCATCATCGGCATGGCTCAGGCTCTTGGCGAAACCGCGCCGTTGCTGATGATCGGTATGATTGCGTTTATTGTGGATCCACCATCTGGCGTCACCGACCCGGCAACCGTTCTCCCAGTGCAAATTTATCTCTGGGCCGACAGTCCTGAGCGGGGTTTCGTCGCCAAGACGTCTGCGGCCATCATGGTCCTGCTGGGGTTCCTGATTTTGATGAACGCGATTGCGGTCTTACTTCGCAAGCGCTTCGAACGACGTTGGTAGCGCTTTGATGATATTCTCAATTCGCAATCTGGAGTGGCAAACATGAGCGAGGCGACGACCTTGACGGATCCGATCATTTCGGCGCACTCACGCGTACCCGAGATGTCGATAGCGGATGTCGAACTCCCGAAGGAGACGGTCGGTGATATCACAGCCGATCATCCGACGATGACGACGCGCAACGTCGATGTCTTCTATGCGGACAAGCATGCCATTATCGACGTCAGTCTCGACATCGGCCGCAACGAAGTGGTGGCGATGATCGGTCCGTCGGGCTGCGGCAAGTCGACTTTCCTGCGTTGTCTCAACCGGATGAACGACACGATCGACATCTGTCGTGTCACCGGCGACATCAAGCTCGAAGGTGACGATATCTATTCGAAGGACATGGACGTTGTCCTGTTGCGGGCACGGGTAGGTATGGTCTTCCAGAAACCCAATCCCTTCCCGAAGTCGATTTTTGAAAATGTCGCATACGGGCCACGGATACACGGGCTGGCCAGGGACAAGACCGAACTCGAAGAAATCGTACACCAAAGTCTCGAGCGTGCGGGATTGTTGAATGAGGTGAAAGACCGCCTCGATCAGCCCGGTACGGGATTGTCCGGAGGTCAGCAGCAGCGACTGTGTATTGCGCGGACAATTGCTGTAAATCCCGACGTAATCCTCATGGACGAGCCGTGCTCGGCGCTCGATCCGATCGCGACGGCACGCATCGAGGATCTGATTGACGAGCTAAAACAGAATTACTCGATTGCGATTGTGACTCACTCGATGCAGCAGGCCGCCCGGGTGTCTCAAAGGACGGCGTATTTCCATCTCGGGCACCTGGTGGAAGTCGGGGCGACAGATCAGATATTCACCAACCCCAGAACCAAGCTGACCGAAGACTACATCACCGGCCGCTTCGGCTGACCGCTGCCCGATTGAGAAGGCTACGGCGCCGTCAGTCGCCGCCGCGGGAATGTCCATGGTCGAGATGGTCGACACCGCCGGTTTGCGAGTATACGTGCGCGAAACCGCGCTGCCTCAACTCTATGGCCAGGCTGCGGCTGCGAGTGCCGCTGGCGCAGCACAGCAGGTATGGCTGGTCGGGTTCGATAGGTGGGGCGTCGAGCGAGAACGTCGACATTGCGATGTGGCGATGAGGCAGCGTAGTGAGTGGACGCGCCGACACTTCGTCTTGCTCGCGAATGTCTATGACGACGTAATCATTGCGTAAGCCGGGATCGACCTCTGCGAGATCCATATCGAGCGCAATCTCGAATTCGCCGGGTCTCGGCAGTTCGATCTGATCGGGCGTGCGACTGCAGATCTCGCAGTCTGCGAGCCGGCTGGCGCTGATCTTGGTGCTGCGAAAACTCAGCAGGTCGAGCATCAGCAACTCCCCGCTAAGTCGGCCGGGCAGTGAAAGCAGTTGCTTGAGCGCTTCCATTGCCTGCAGGCTGCCGAAAACCCCTGGAACCGGACCGAGAACCCCTGCTTCGTTGCAGGTAGGGGCGACGTTGGGTTCGCGCGGCCACACGCAACGCAGACACGGTGCTCCGGTACGCGGGTCGAACACATGCAACTGGCCTTCGTACTGGTAAACGCTGGCGAATACGACCGGCGTCGAGGTTCGCAGAGCGGCTGCATTGAGCAGGAATTTGAGTTTCAGGTTGTCACTGCAGTCGAGCACCAGGTCGTGCTGATTGAAAAGGCTTTCCGCATTGTCGGCATCGAGGCTGACGTCGATGACCGTGATTTCAGTATCCGGATTCAGCTCGCGCAGTTGCTGTGCCGCGATGTGTGCCTTCGACTGACCGACCTGGGAGCGGCGATAGAGGACCTGGCGATGCAGATTGCTGGCCTCGAGGGTGTCACCCTCGCAGATTCCGATGTGCCCGACACCTGCTGCTGCGAGATACATCAGCGCGGGGCTGCCAAGTCCGCCGGCACCGACGACGAGAACACGCGCCTCGGACAGCAGGCGTTGCCCGTTCTCCCCAACCTCTTTCAGCGCGATTTGCCTGACGTAAAGTCCGTCCGTCGTTGCCGGCAATGCCGGCTGTGGCGGTTCCGGTCCGGA
Source organism: Chromatiales bacterium (assembly GCA_002868855.1). Classification (GTDB taxonomy): domain Bacteria; phylum Pseudomonadota; class Gammaproteobacteria; order Steroidobacterales; family BM003; genus BM003. The sequence goes on from PKUM01000094.1 coordinate 4,712, forward strand.
AACGCGTTCGCAGTTGACCCAGCCGGTGACGCCGTCCGAGTAATGTTCCTTCTTCCAGATCGGTACACGCGCTTTTATCTGGTCGATGATGTAACGGCACGCAACAAACGCTTCGCCGCGATGCTCGGCGCTGACCCCCACCCAGACGGCGAGGTCGCCGATCCGAAGATCGCCGACGCGGTGGACACAATGGGCCGCGGTGACGCCAAAACGCTCGATCGCTTCGGTAACGATTCGAGTACCTTCCTTTTCGGCCACAGCGGCGAACGCCTCATATTCGAGGCGCCCGACATCGCGTCCCTCGTTGTGATTGCGCACCCAGCCTTCAAAAGAGGCAAAGCCGCCGGCGCGGGCATGACGGAGGCCGTTTTTGAGCTTCCCGGTATCGAGGGGTTCGGCGCTGAGTTCGAAGCGATTCATCCGCCTGCCACGGGGGGAATGAAAACCACCCGGTCGCCATCGCTGATCGGCGTGTCCCAGTCGGCGAATTCTTCGTTCACCACCGCGCGAAGCGCTGCGGCGGGGAGGCTGAAGTTGTGGCGGTCACAAAGCTCGGCATACAGCTCTCCGGCGGTCGTCGCACCGGTCTCGACGCTTTCGTCGCTGGCGCCGGCCTGCTCGCGAAAAATAGCGTAGTACTGGACATTGACCTGGGTCATGGGTCGCCGTTTTCCGTCGTGTAGTCGCTTTTGCCGCCGCGCTTTTCGAGCAAACGGGTGTCCAGGATCACGATGTCGTGGGACAACGCTTTACACATATCGTAAACGGTCAGCGCGGCGATACTGGCGCCGGTCAGCGCTTCCATTTCCACCCCGGTCTTGTGCTGCACCGATACGGTGCAGTCGATGACGGCGCGCTCGCGATCGTCGACGGTTATCCGGATTTTGCAGTTCTCGAGCCCGAGCGGGTGGCAAAACGGGATCAGCTCATGGGTACGTTTGGCGGCCATCACGCCCGCAATGATCGCGGTCTGAAATACCGGTCCCTTCGGCGAATCGATATCACCGTCCGCCAGCGCATTCCTGACCGGTTCAGGAAGATAGACTATGGATTGCGCCCGCGCCGTCCGCTTGCTTGCGGACTTTGCACTGACATCCACCATGCTCGGCTGGTTGCGGTCGTCGATATGGGTAAGCATTCAGCCTCCGATGTGGTACATCTCCACCTTGCGCCGGCGCGAGATTTTGGCGGGAACGCGTTGCTCGCTGTAGCGATCGTCGCGTTGAGTCCATCGGCTCGTCAATATTTCGGCCAGCTCGTCGTCGCTGGCGCCGTCGCGAAGTGGTGTGCGCAGGTCGAGACCCTCGGTGGCAAACAAGCAGGTATACAGTTTGCCCTCGGCTGACAGTCGGGCGCGGCCACAGCTGCCGCAGAACGGGTCCGTAACCGAAGTTATGAACCCGATTTCGCCACCGCCGTCGGCGAATTCGTAGCGTTTCGCCACTTCGCCCCGATAATTTTCCTCGAGCGACCGCAGCGGCCACTCACTGTCAATCCGTTCCACCAGCTCCCTGGCCGGAACGACATGGGCCATTTCCCAGCCATTCAGTGTCCCGACATCCATGAATTCTATGAACCGGACGATGACTCCGCTACCGCGAAATGCCCTGAGCAGCGAAATCAGGGTATGGTCGTTGACGCCGCGCTGAACGACGACGTTGAGTTTTACGATCAGGCCCGCCGCCTGCGCGGCGCGGATGCCGGCGACAACCACCGACCGCGAATTGCGCCCGCCGCTCATTTTCCGGAACACGTCGTCGTCGAGGCTGTCGATGCTGACGTTGACCCGGTGCAAACCCGCCTCGCTGAGCGCCGGAATCTGTTTTTCCAGCAACACACCGTTGGTCGTAAGGGCCAGATCGTCGATGCCGTCGATTTTCGCCAGATTGCGTACCAGTTCCGCCAGGTCGGGGCGCAACAGCGGTTCGCCGCCCGTAAGCCGGACCTTGTTCACGCCATTGGCGACGAAAAGGCGGGTCAGGCGGTCGATTTCCTCGTGCGAAAGCCACGCCGAACGCGGCAAAAAAGCATAATGCTCCGGGAAATTCTCAGCAGGCATGCAGTACGGGCAGCGGAAATTACAACGATCGATCACCGATATGCGGAGATCCCGAATCGGCCGGTTGAACTTGTCACGCACTGTGTCGTTGGGTTCACTCATCGAAATAATTATATCTGCTGCTGCCTCGAGGTTGCACGGCGACGGCTTTCCCGGTGGTGTTACTCCGATTCCGCCCGCCTGAGCAATTCATTGAGTCCGACTTTTGCCCTTGTTGTCGCATCTACCCTTTTGACGATGACCGCGCAGTTGAGATTGTATCGGCCATTGTCGGCGGGCAATGATCCGGCAACCACGACCGCTCCGGACGGCACTCTTCCATAACTGACTTCGTCACGCTCGCGATCGTAGATGCGGGTACTCTGGCCGATAAAAACACCCATTGAAATGACCGCGCCCTGTTCTACGACCACGCCCTCGACGACCTCTGAGCGCGCGCCGATAAAACAGTCGTCCTCGATGATCGTCGGACTTGCCTGGATCGGCTCGAGAACTCCGCCGATTCCCGCTCCGCCGGAGAGGTGAACATTCCTGCCGATTTGAGCGCACGAGCCGACGGTGGCCCAGGTATCGATCAAAGTGCCGCTATCGACGTAGGCGCCGATGTTGACATAACTCGGCATCAGGACCACGTCCGGGGCCACGTATGCGCCTTTGCGAACCACCGCGGGCGGGACCACGCGGACGCCGTCCTTCGCAAACTCGCGGTTGCCATGATGCGCGTATTTCAGCGCCACTTTGTCGTAGAAGTTCGTGAATCCGCCTTCACTGACACGGTTGCGATGGACCCGGAAATACAACAGCACGGCTTTCTTCAGCCATTCGTTGACCACCCATTTGTCGTCGTGGCGTTCACTGACCCGAGCCTCGCCGCGGTCGAGCATGTCCACCGCGCTGGCGATCGCGTCGAGTTCCTCGGGGCTGGCCAGTTGCGGGTTGATCCGCTCGCGCCGGTCCCACATGTCGTCGATGATGGCGGTAATTTCAGTCATGGATTACGGTCAGCCTGTCGGGTAGCCGGAAAGATCGGGTGACCCAGACTACGAGCGCGGCGACCCGCATTCAAGTCGGGTAACGTTGCAGGCGATCCGATCCGGCGATTGGGGCGTGCCTGACGTACGGCTGCAAACCCACGCTCAGGCGCAAGCGAGTCCGCGGAAACGGGCAGGACAGAAACCGAACAGGTCGCCATCGAAACGCCCGTTTGCCCGGGTCGGCATTTCTCACGTGGCTTTCGCCGAGTCGTCCGCAAGAGCCTTTAGCAGCCGTTCCCTGAGGCGCTCGCAGTGAGATTCGGACAGGGGCTCTCCGCGTCGGTTGGTGATAAAGAACACGTCCTCGGCTCGCTCGCCGACCGTGACGATTTTGGCCGTCCGCAAGTCGATCTCCGACTCTACAAATGCCTTGCCAATCTCACACAGCAATCCAGGCTGATCGCCCGTCGTCAGTTCCATAACGGTTCGCTGGCGCGAGGGATCGACACTGAACTCGATACGAGTCGGCGTCCTGAACATCCGGACCTGGCGTGGTGCCGCGCGGTTGACCCTGGGCGGGCGATCCGCCGGCCGTGCCAGTGCCCGCTTGACGGTCGCCTCGATCTCGCCGATCCGGACCGGGTCGTCGATGGCACCGCCGCCGCTTTCCAGAACCAGGTAGGTATCCAGGGTGTGCGCTTCGCCGGCGGGGGCGATTCGCGCATCGAGCACCGACAGGTGTAATTCGTCCAGGGCCGCGGTGATCCGGGCAAAGGTATACCAGTGTTCCGGCGCGTAGACCATTACCGCGGTACCACCACTGCGTTCGAGCCTGCGCACCGCGACGACTGCCTCGGTGTCGGCCGGTCCGAAATGCACCAGGCGCTGGGTATGCCACGCAACCTCTTCGGCGCTATGAGTGAGGAAATAATCGTCGGAGAATTCGCTCCATACTTTTTCGAGCGTCGGCTGGTCGAGGCCCTGCGCACGGAGAATCTGTTCGGCCTTGTCCCTTGTCGCCCTGACCAGCTCTTCCTTGTCGATCGGATTCTCGAGGCCACGCCTCAATGCCTGCTTCGTGCGCAGGTAAAAGTCCCGGAACAGTGAGGCTTTCCACGAATTCCACAACTTCGGATTCGTACCGCGAACGTCCGCAACGGTCAGGACGTACAGGTAATCGAGATGAGTCTGATCGCCGACCGTCAATGCAAAGTCGCTAATGACCTGCGGGTCGCTGATATCCTTCTTCTGCGCCGTCACGGACAGAAACAGGTGGTGACGAACCAGCCACGCTACCAGCCGCGCATCGTAACGCGACAAGCCTTGTTCGATGCAGAAAGACTCGGCGATGACCGCGCCCAGTTCGGAGTGATCGCCGCCGCGGCCCTTGCCGATGTCGTGGAACAGCCCGGCCAGGTAGGCAAGCTCCATCTTCGGCAAAGCCTGCATAATCTCGCTGCAGAATGGAAACTCATGATCGAAACGCGGGAGTGCGAAGCGGCGCAGGTTGCTGACGACGAACAACGTGTGTGCATCGACGGTGTAGGCGTGAAACAGGTCGTATTGCATGCGCCCGACGATTCTCTCGAAGGCCGGAATATAGCGTCCGAGTACTCCGTAGCGGTTCATTCGGCGCAACTCGCGGGTGACTCCCGCCGGGGCCCGCAGAATTTCCAGAAACAACCGATGATGGGTCGGGCGCTGGCGGAATTCTTCGTCCACGAGGTCGAGGTTATTGCGCAGGAGGCGAATCGTGCCGGCGCTGACACCTTTGAGTTCGGGCTTTTGCTGCAGCAGCAGAAATATTTTCAACAGCGTCGAAGGTTCGCGGTTGAAAACGTTATTGCGGGTAACCTCGAGATAGCCGTTACGCACCTGGAAGTGCTCGTCGATTCGTTGCGGCCGGGCTTGCGGGTCCAGCAATATCGCTTCCTCGAATGACTGCAACAGCATTTCGTTCAGCCGCGACAGATCCATTACCGTGCGGTAGTAGCGCTGCATGAATTGTTCGACCGCCAATGATGTCGCGGCGTCCTCGTAGCCGAGCAGGCCGGCAATATTGATCTGGTGGTCGAAAAGCAGACGATCTTCGCGGCGTCCGGTGAGAATGTGCAGCGCGAAACGCACTCGCCAGAGAAAGGCCTGGCCTTCGATAAGCCGAACCAGTTCCTGTTCGGTCAGAAAGCCTTGGTCAACCAGTCCGCTGAGGGTCTCACCGCCAAAGTGACGCTTGGCGACCCACCCGATCATCTGGATGTCGCGCAGTCCGCCCGGGCTGCCTTTGACGTTGGGTTCGAGGTTGTACGCGGTGTCGTGGTATCGATGGTGGCGTGCGATCTGTTCGTCGCGTTTGGCCGAAAAAAACCGGTCGGACGGCCAGATGCTGGCCGGCCCGGTCGCTTCGCGCATCGACGCGTAAAGCTCGTCCGGGCCTTCAAGCAGGCGCGATTCCATCAGCGTCGTCGCGACCGTGACATCGGCCTCCGACTCGCGGACGCAGTCCGCTACCGTGCGCACGCTGTGGCCGATCTCCAGGCCGATATCCCAGAGAAACGTGAAAAAATCCGCGACCGCATCCTGCCAATCCGGCACTTCGCAAGCAGGAAGAAGCACCATGACGTCGATGTCCGACGCCGGGTGAAGTTCCCCGCGTCCATAGCCGCCGACGGCCAACAGACACATTTTCGCGCGCAGTCGCGGGTCCAGACGGTGCCATGCGGCAAGCACAATTGCGTCGACCGTGCTGGCGCGCTCGCGGACAAGATCCTCGATCGCGGCGCCATCGCGAAACCGCGCTTCCAGTTGTCGCGCACCTATAGAGAGGGTGTCGCGAAACGCGCTTATCGGTTCCGTTGCAATCGCCAGGCGCCGTTGCAGATCTGCGACGACAGGGTTGTCAGGGCGCGTGGCAACGCGGGCCGCGCCGGCCTCGCGCTCCACTTACACGTGCTCCTGTTCGCCCAGCGTCAGGATCTCGTACCCATCGGCAGTGACGAGGATGGTGTGTTCCCACTGCGCCGAGAGTGAGTGGTCCTTGGTGACGACAGTCCAGCCGTCGGGAAGTAGCTTGACCTGGCGTCGTCCGGCATTGACCATCGGCTCCACCGTGAAAGTCATGCCTTCGACCAGGGCCATGCCGGTTCCGGCGCGGCCGTAGTGGAGGATCTGCGGATCCTCATGAAATACCCGGCCAATACCGTGGCCGCAGTACTCGCGAACCACGGAAAACCGGTTTTTCTCGACGTGCGTCTGGACTGCCGCCCCGATATCTCCAAGCGTTGCGCCGGGCCTGACCACGCTGATGCCCGCGAGCATCGCCTCGCGAGTGACGCGGGCGAGGCGTTCCGCCAGCACGGTTGGCTTGCCAACGAAAAACATGCGGCTGGTGTCACCGTGGAAGCCGTCCTTGATGACGGTGATGTCAATATTGACGATGTCGCCGTTTTTCAGTTTCTTCGGCCCGGGAATCCCGTGGCAGACAACGTGATTGACCGATGTGCAAATCGACTTCGGGAAGCCCTTGTAGTTGAGCGGGGCCGGGATTGCATCCTGACGCTCCACGATATAGTCGTGACAAATGGTATTGAGTTCGTCGGTGGTTATCCCGGCACGCACGTGCTCACCGATCATGTCCAGAACGGTCGCGGCAAGCTTCCCGGCCACGCGCATCTTGTCCTGTTCGTCAGGAGTTTTGATCGCGCCGGGCGCGGGCGGCGGTGGCGCGGGACGCGCGGTGTTCTTCTCGAAAAGCTTCATTGTGACCGGATTGTTGCAAATAGCCGTTTATGGTATAAAGCGCGCGCCGTAAAGGCAATTTCAAATCCACACACGTGTTTACAAGCGCAGCCGGGTGCCCAAGAAATATTCTGATTTCAAGGGGTTGCTGCGTGGAGCACGTGGAGGCCTAACCCGAAGGAGAAAACAGGATGTCTAGCGTTTCCATGCGCCAGATGCTGGAAGCTGGTGTGCATTTTGGTCACCAGACCCGCTACTGGAATCCGAAGATGGCCCCATACATCTTCGGCGAACGTAACAAGATTCACATTATCAACCTCGAAAAATCGCTCCCGATGTTCGGGGATGCGCTCACTTTCGTGAAAAATATCGTCGCCGATGGCGGCACCGTGCTGTTTGTCGGGACCAAGCGTTCCGCACGCGATGCCATGCGCGAAGAGGCGATCCGCTGTGGTATGCCCTTCGTTTGCCAGCGCTGGCTCGGCGGCACCCTGACCAACTTCCGTACGATCCGGCAGTCGATCAAGCGCCTGATGCGGCTGGAAGCGCAGTCCGCGGACGGAACGTTCGAGCAGCTGACCAAAAAGGAAGCGCTTGGGCTTCGCCGTGAAATGGAGAAGCTGGAGAACAGTCTTGGCGGCATCAAGGAAATGGGCTCGCTGCCTGACGTGATGTTCCTGGTCGATGTCGAGCAGGAAGAAATCGCGCTCAAAGAGGCGAAAAAGCTCGGAATCCCGGTCGTGGCGATCGTCGATACCAACAGTTCCCCGGAGAAAGTCGATTTTGTCGTTCCGGGTAATGACGATGCAATGCGCGCGATTCGCCTGTATGCCGGTGGCATAGCCGATGCGGTCCTCGAAGGCAAGGCCTCGGTACCGCAGGTAACCCTCGGCGAGGACGAATTCGTCGAACTCGACGAGGAAGGCAAACCGCGCAAAAAATCGGCTCCCAAGAAAAAAGCCGCAAGTAAGAAAGCTGCGGCCAAGAAAAAGGCGCCGCGCAAAGTAGCAGTGGCTCCTCAGGCAGCGGAAGAGGCAAAGCCGGAAGCGGCGAAGGCGGACGAGGCAAAGTCGGAAGAGGCGGAAGCGACCGCAGCCGATGGCGGCCCCGAGCCGGCACAAGCCGAAGACAGCGGCGCGGCAAAAGCGGCGGACGCAGCGACCGAGGCCGCGCCTGCGGCGAGTGCCGAGGATTCGGGCGCCACCGATGCAGCGGCAGACAAGGCAGAGAAATCAGCGAAGGAGTGACCCGGCGCCACGGTGCCGGTCGCGACACGTTGCACAACTGAGGACGAAATGAGATGACTGTTACCGCGAGTATGGTCAAGGAGCTCCGGGAGCGCACCGGTGCTGGCATGATGGAATGCAAAAAGGCGCTGGTTGCGGCCGAGGGCGACCTCGATGTGGCCGCGGAGAACATGCGCAAGGCCGGGTTGGCCAAAGCCGACAAGAAAGCGGGACGGGTTGCGGCGGAGGGTGTTGTTGTCGTGGCCGTTGCCGATGACGCGAAGCGAGCCGCGATTGTCGAGATCAATTCGGAGACCGACTTCGTCGCCGGAAGCGCGGATTTTCGTGCCTTCTCCGACCGGGTTGCCGCGGTTGCGCTTGGTGCCGGAGCGGGCGACCTGGATGGCTTGATGGCGGCTGATATGGGCGATGGCAGCGTCGAGGAAGCGAGACGTGCGCTGATCGCCAAGGTTGGTGAGAATATTGGCGTGCGCCGTTTCGCCATCGTCTCAGCGGAGGATCACGTTGGCAGCTACGTTCATGGCTCGCGAATCGGGGTAATTGTCGCGATGCGCGGCGGCGATGCCGATCTCGCACGGGACGTCGCGATGCATGTTGCGGCAAGCAAGCCCCAGCATGTCAGCGGTGACGATGTTCCGGCCGATGTGCTTGCAAAAGAGAAGGAGATTCTCTCCGAGCAAGCGAAGGCCGAGGGCAAGCCCGAACATATCGTGGAAAAAATGGTAGAGGGGCGGGTAAAGAAGTTTATCGCCGAGATAACGCTGTTGGGTCAGCCATTTGTCAAGGATCCGGACATCACCGTCGAGCGATTGTTGCAGGATGGGTCTGCCGAGGTCATCTCTTTTACCCGTTTCGAAGTTGGCGAGGGAATCGAGAAAAAGGCCGACGATTTCGTTGCCGAGGTAATGGCCCAGGTCCGCGGCGAAGCCTGATGCGGATACGCAAAATGATGTAACATTCAGTGACGTTAGGACCCCGCCTTAGCGGGGTTCTTTTTGTCATTTAAATATCGCTGATTTTCGGCCGGGAGTAGCGGAGCATGGGCGCCAGCGGGCAAGAAACCCGACGTATTCTGCTAAAGCTGAGCGGTGAGGCCCTGATGGGCGATCTCGATTACGGCATCGATCCCAAGGTCATCGCGCGAATTGCAGACGAAGTAAAGGCGGTCAGGGATCTCGGGATCGAGATTGCGATCGTCATCGGCGGCGGCAATATTTTCCGCGGCGAAGGTCTGGCCCGCGCCGGTATGGACCGGGTGACCGGCGATCACATGGGAATGCTTGCGACCGTTATCAACGCACTTGCGTTGCAGGACGCGCTGGAACGCAACGGCGCCTATGCGCGGGTGATGTCCGCCCTGAAAGTGAACGAGGTTTGCGAGGATTACATCCGCCGCCGCGCGGTACGGCACCTCGAGAAAGGGCGCATCTGCATACTCGCGGCCGGTACCGGCAACCCGTTCTTCACAACCGATACCGCAGCCAGCCTCAGGGCAATCGAGGTGGGTGCGGATGTTCTGCTCAAAGCAACGAAGGTAGACGGCGTTTTCTCCGCCGACCCCATTCTCGACAGCAGCGCCAGACGCTACAGCCGGGTCAGCTTCGATACTGTCCTTGAAAGCAAGCTGCGGGTAATGGACGCCACGGCAATAGTAATGTGCCGCGACCACGATCTTCCGGTCAGGGTTTTCAATATTTTCAATGGTGGTGATCTGATGCGAATCGTGCGCGGCGAGGATGTGGGAACCCTGGTAACCAACGAGCCCGCGACAGTGGAGTGATGCGATGATCGAAGATGTAATGAAAGACGCGCGGGAGCGCATGGGAAAAAGCCTCGCGGCGTATCAGGACGAACTCAAGAAACTCCGCACCGGGCGTGCGCATACCAGCCTGCTCGATCACATCACCGTCGAGTATTACGGCAATCATGTCCCGCTCAACCAGGTGGCGAGTGTTGTGGTAGAGGACTCACGCACCCTCAGCGTCACGCCGTGGGAGAAATCGATGGTGGCGGTCGTGGAAAAGGCAATCATGACGTCGGACCTGGGCCTAAACCCGGCTACGTCGGGCACCAACATCCGAGTCCCACTGCCGGCTTTGACCGAAGAACGCCGCCGCGACATGATCCGGGTTGTGCGTGGCGAGGCCGAACACGGTAGGGTTGCCGTACGCAACATTCGCCGCGATGCCCTGCATCACACCAAGGATTTGCTGAAAGATAAGGAGATCACGGAAGATCAGGAGCGTCGGGCGCACGACGAGATACAGAAACTGACCGATGAGTTTGTCGCGAAGATCGATGCGGTTCTTGCCGATAAAGAAAAAGAGCTTCTCGAGGTCTGAGCTAGCGCGACCCCGCCTGTCGTAGTCGAGTCGATGATGAGCGCAACTGCCCCAGCCGAGAGCATCGGTCACTTTCCCCGCCACATTGCCATCATCATGGATGGCAATGGCCGCTGGGCGAAACGCCGTGGGCTACCGCGCAGCGCCGGGCATCGTGCCGGAGTGCGTGCGGCGCGGGATGCAGTCGAATGGTGCGGGGCCAATGGCATCGGCGCTCTCAGCCTTTTCGCATTCAGCAGCGAGAACTGGAATCGGCCGCGGCGCGAGGTCAGTCTGTTGATGAGCCTGTTTGTCGAGGCACTGGAAAAGGAAATCGATGCGCTGAACCGAAATAACGTGCGCCTGCGGTTTGTCGGCGACCGTCTCCGCCTGGCCGCCGGGCTGCGCGACAGCCTGGAAGCCGGCGAGCGTGTGACCGCCGCCAATACCGGCCTCTCCCTCAATATCGCGATGGCCTACGGCGGACGCTGGGACCTTGCCGTCGCGGCGAGGAGCCTGGCGCAGAAGGTGGCTGACGGGGACCTGCAACCGGATGCCATCGATGAAGCAATGCTGGGAGACGCGCTTTGCCTTGCGGATCTGCCGGAACCCGACCTCCTCATCCGAACCGGGGGCGAGCATCGCCTCAGTAATTTTCTGATCTGGCAGCTCGCCTACTCGGAGCTCTATTTTTCCGACGTATTTTGGCCGGATTTCGATGCCGAGAATCTAAGCGGTGCCGTGTCTGCGTTTGGCGAGCGCCAGCGCCGTTACGGTCTGACCGGCGACCAGGTGGGTGCCGGCTGATGCTCAGGCAAAGGGTGATCACCGCTCTGATACTGATACCGCTGTTGCTTGGAGCATTGTTCCTGCTGCCGCGCGGCGGTGGCGCGCTTGCCATTGGCGTGTTGTTTTTCGGCGGAGCCATCGAATGGGCCGGTTTCTTCGGCGCTGAGAGTTACGCCCGGCGGGTTGCTTATGCCGCCGCCACGGCTGCCGCGGCCGCTCTGTTTTTTGCGATATCCGCGGATCATCAGGTTCTGAAGCTACTGACGGGGCTCGCCACGTTGATGTGGTTGGCCGCGCTGCTGCTGGTCACCCGCTACCCGGTCCGGATCGACCGCGTGGCAACCGCGGTCGCCGGCATTGCGGTCGTCGCGCTTGCGGCGGTTGCGCTGATGCGTCTGCATCTGGACTGGCAACGCGGCCCCGAGTTGTTGCTGTTCCTGTTCGTGCTGGTCTGGGCCGCCGATATCGGGGCGTTTTTTACCGGCCGCGCGATTGGCAGGAGAAAGCTGGCACCCGCGGTCAGTCCGGGCAAAACCTGGGAAGGCGTTGGCGGCGGCATTCTGCTTGCCGCGCTGGCAGCGGTCGGTGGTGCTGCGTGGTTCGGATTTGGATCGGGCTGGTTTCTCCCGTTGTGCCTGCTGGTTGCGGCGATTTCGGTCGTCGGCGATCTGACCGTCAGCATTTTCAAGCGTAATGCCGGTCTCAAGGACAGCGGCCGGATTTTCCCGGGTCACGGCGGAATACTCGATCGTGTAGACAGCATTACCGCGGCCGGCCCGGTTTTCGTATTCGGACTACTGGTGGCAGGGGCATGACGCGGCGCGGGATCACGGTTCTCGGTGCAACGGGTTCGGTCGGTGTCAATACGCTGGACGTTCTCGGGCGGCATACCGACAAGTACAGGGTTGTCGCGCTGACAGCGAATCGCGATCATGAGCGCCTCCTCGCTCAATGTCTGGAACATCGGCCGGATTTTGCTGTCCTTGTGGATAAGGGCGCCGCGGAAAAATTTGCTGCAGCGCAACAGGAAACGAATTTGGAAACCCGCCTGCTGAGCGGGGTAGATGCGCTGGCAGAGGTCGCCTGTCTGCCGCAGGCGGAATCCGTGATGGCGGCGATCGTAGGAGCCGCCGGTCTGGTGCCGACGCTTTCGGCGGTGCGGGCCGGAAAGCGGGTCCTGCTGGCGAACAAAGAGTCCATGGTCGTTGCCGGGCGACTTTTTACAGCCGCCATGGAGCAAAGCGGTGCGGAAATTATCCCGATTGACAGTGAGCACAACGCGATTTTTCAATGCCTCCCGGACAATGCGGACACACCGCTGGCGGGGGTGCGCAAGATATTGTTGACGGCATCCGGCGGGCCGTTTTTGCATACCCCGCGCGATCGCCTGAGCGATGTCACGCCGGAAGCCGCCTGTGCTCATCCAAACTGGGTCATGGGGCGAAAAATATCGGTCGATTCGGCAACGATGATGAACAAGGGTCTCGAGATCATAGAAGCTAGCTGGCTGTTCGGTCTCACGGAAGACCGCATAGAGGTAGTCGTGCATCCGCAGAGTGTGATTCATTCGCTGGTCGACTTTGTCGACGGGTCGGTGCTGGCGCAGCTTGGCAATCCCGATATGCGCACGCCGATCGCGCATGCGCTGGCGTGGCCACAGAGGTTCGAATCCGGGGTCGACCCGCTTGACCTGATCGCGTCCGGCCGACTCGAGTTTCTGCAACCTGACGAAGAGCGCTTCCCCTGCCTCCGTATAGCCAGAGAAGCGGCCCGGGCCGGGGGAACGGCGCCCGCGGTCCTCAATGCGGTCAACGAAGTCGCGGTCGATGCGTTTCTTGGTGGCAAGCTCAGATTCACGGCGATTCCGGAGGTCATCGAAGCGGTGCTGGATCAGGCCGACATCGCTGATCACTACGATCTCGAAAGCGTGATCGAGGCTGACCGTATTGCCCGGCTGATGGCAGACGCAGTCGTGGACAACCATCTGGCGCGCACAGCATGAGCTCTTTACTCGTTTCTATCCTGGCATTCTCGGTCGCGATTACAGTGTTGGTTGCGGTGCACGAGTATGGGCATTACTGGGTTGCGCGTCGCGCCGGAATCAAAGTGCTCAGATTTTCGATCGGTTTTGGAAAACCGTTGTGGCGGAGGCGTTTCGGTAGTGACGATACCGAGTTTGTCTTTTCTGCAATTCCGCTCGGTGGTTACGTAAAGATGCTCGACGAGCGCGAGGCGCCGGTGGCCGAACACGAAAAGGCGCGCAGTTTCAACCAGGCGTCAGTGCCGTGGAGAATGGCCGTGCTCGTCGCAGGCCCGCTTGCCAATTTCATTTTTGCCATCATCGCCTACTGGGTGATGTTCATGGCAGGCGTACCGGGCGTCAAGCCGGTGGTCGGGACGGTGGAACCGGGCTCCATCGCGGCCGAAGCGGGTCTCCGCGACGGCGATCGAATTGTGGCCGTTGGCGACCGCGATACGCCGACCTGGGAAGCGGCGATGCTCGTCATCCTCGACGATATGCTCGACGATGGCGTCGTAAGCATGCAGGTCGAGTCTGAAGCAGGCAGTACGGGACGTCGTGTCGACCTGCGGGTGGCCGGCAAGGAAGAGGAGCTCACGCGGCCGGGTGAGTTGTTCAGCGGACTGGGATTCGCACCGTGGCGGCCGCAGTGGCCAGCCGTGCTCGAAGCGGTCACCGCCGGCGGACCCGCTGAGCGAGGTGGGTTGCGTCCGGGAGACGAGATTGTCAGCGGCGACGGCGAAGCGCTGGCCGACTGGCCGGCACTGGTCAATTTTCTGCGCACCCGACCCGGGCAGGAAGTCAGTCTCGGCGTAAATCGGGACGGTACCGAATTTGACGTCATGATAACGGTCGAGTCCGTTACCGAAGGCGACCAGGTTTTTGGCCGGGTGGGCATCCAGGGATCCGCGCCCCCGGCGTATCCTGACGCAATGCGCGCAATGCAGAGCTATGGCCCGATCGGGGCGATTGGCGCTGCAACTGCCAAGACCTGGGAAATGTCGGCGCTGACACTACGCATGTTGTGGAAAATGCTGCAGGGGGTCGTATCGCCGCGAAATATCAGTGGTCCGATCAACATCGCGCAGTACGCAGGTTTTTCGGCCGCTATTGGTGTCTCGGCATTTGTCAGCTTCCTGGCGATCGTCAGTATTTCCCTGGGCTTGATCAATCTCATGCCCGTACCAATGCTCGATGGCGGTCAACTCGTTTACCAGGCCGTGGAGCTGATCAAGGGCAAGCCGGTCTCCGAAAAAACCCAGATCGTCGGCCAGCAAATCGGCATATTTTTGCTGATCCTGCTGATGACTTTTGCCTTCTACAACGACATAGCCCGACTGCTCGAATAAAAGGATCCCGCGACAGTGCAGCTACTGCATCGAATCACTGCCGGCCTTGTTGTGGCCATACTATTGACGTTGTGCGCGCCTGCTGCGCTGGCGCAGGACGGTTTTGTCGTGCGCAACGTCCGCGTAGAAGGTTTGCAACGCATCTCGGAAGGTACGCTCTATAACTATTTGCCGATCAATATTGGCGACCGGCTTGATCGGAGGCGGGTCCAGGAGTCGGTGAAGGCGCTGTACGATACCGGGTTTTTCCGCGACATCGAGTTTCGCCGCGAAGGTGACACGCTGATTATCGCGGTAATCGAGCGGCCGTTTATCGAGAATTTCACGATCAACGGCAACAAGGACATCGAGACCGAACAGCTAATGGAGAGTCTGCGCGGTGTCGGTCTGGCGCCCGGACGCACCTTCGACCGATCGACGCTCGACGAAGTGCAGCAGTTTCTTACCGACACCTATTACGGTCGGGGTAAGTACGGGGTCGTGATCGATGCCGAGGTTACCGAACTTGACGGCAACAAGGTCGATATTACGATCGACATCATAGAGGGCAAGCGTGCACGTATCCGGCAGATCAATATTGTCGGTAACGAACGCTACCCGGACGAGGAGATCATTGCAGAGTTCGCGCTTAGAACTCCCAACTGGCTGTCGTTCTACAAACAGGACGATCGCTACGATCGCGAGGCGCTGGTCGGAGATATTGAGCGACTCGGATCGTTCTACATGGACCGTGGATACGCCAATTTCCAGGTCGAGTCGACACAGGTAACGATCTCTCCGGACAAAAAAGACATCTTCATCACGATAAATGTGGCCGAAGGCGAACTCTATACGATCTCTGAAATCAAGCTGGCCGGCGAAATGCCTATCGAAGAACGTTACCTGCGAGCTCTGGTCCTGGCTAAACCCGGGCAGACTTTCTCCCGCAAAGTGCTCGAGAGCAGCAAGGAACTCATGGCCTACCGGCTCGGCCAGGACGGATATGCGTTCGCACGAATCGACCCCGTTCCACAGATCAACCCGGAAGACAAAACGGTTGCAGTGACGTACTTTGTCGATCCCGGCAACCGGGTCTACGTGCGCAACGTGAATTTCGCCACAGACGGTCCCACTAAGGACGAGGTATTTCGCCG
>PKUM01000177.1 GCA_002868855.1 Chromatiales bacterium
CGGTGGATACCGCGGCCGCAGCGGCATTTACGAACTGGTCACCATCGACGACTCGCTGCGCACAATGATCCATGACGGCGCCAGTGAGCACGAAATGGAACGGCATGCCCGCACTTGCAGCCCGAGCCTGCGCGACGATGGGTGTCGCAAGGTTCTCGAGGGGGTTACGACGGTCGAAGAAGTCCTGCGCGTATCCCGTGCCGATTAATGGGGGCGTTCGAGTACACGGCGGTAGATACGCGCGGCCGCGAGCGCAAGGGCGTCCTCGAGGGCGATACCGCAAAACAGGTTCGACAACTTCTGCGCGAAAAGAAACTGCTGCCGATCGAGGTCAGCGAGGTCGTCAAAACGGAAGCACGGCGCAGCGCGCAGCTGGGTTTGCGCCGCGGCCTCGGCGCAGCCGATCTGGCACTGTTGACCCGCCAGCTCGCGACTCTGGTGCAGTCCGGATTACCGCTCGAAGAAGCGTTGTTGGCAATATCCGAACAACACGATAAGCCACGCCTGAAGAGTATTATTCTCGGGGTACGTGCCAAGGTCATGGAGGGCCATGCCCTGGCCGACGGTCTCGCTGAGTTTCCCCAGGCCTTCCCCGAAATCTACCAGGCAACTGTTGCTGCCGGCGAGCAGTCAGGGCACCTCGATGCGGTGCTGGAGCGGCTCGCCGATTACACCGAGGGTCGCCAGGTGTTGCGGCAGAAGGTATCCAGCGCAATGATCTACCCGATCGTGCTGACTACGCTGGCAATTACTATCGTCTCTTTTCTGCTCGCTTTTGTCGTGCCCAAGGTCGTCAGTGTGTTTGAAAACACCGGCAATCTGCTGCCCGCGCCGACGCGAATCCTCATCTCCGTCAGCGATTTTATGCGCGACTACTGGTGGTTGTTGCTGGCCATTGTCATCGGTTTGATATTCGGTATTCGCGCTTTGCTGCGACGCGAAGACGCGCGCCGCAAATATCACAGGTTCCTGCTGCGGATACCGGTGGTCGGTCGCCTCGTGCAAGGCGTCAATACAGCGCGTTTCACGCGGACGCTGAGTATTCTTGCCGGAAGCGGCGTACCGGTACTCGAGAGCTTTCGCATCTCCGGCGCTGTAGTCAGCAATATCCCGATGCGCGAAGCGGTTAACGAAGCAGCTTCGCGGGTGCGCGAAGGCGGCGCGATCGGAAAATCCCTGTCCAAAAGCGGGCTGTTCCCGCCGATGACACTGCACCTGATTTCGAGCGGAGAGACCAGTGGCCAGTTGGAAACGATGTTGAATCGTGCGGCCACTAACCAGGAACGCGAACTCGACGGCATCATTTCCGCATTGCTGGCAATTCTCGAGCCGGCGCTGATCGTGGTGATGGGTCTGGTGGTCCTCGCCATTGTTGTGTCGATGCTGCTCCCGCTATTCGAACTCAATCAACTGGTGGGTTAGCGCGGCCCGGACTGGTGGCCGATTGCCCGGCCGAACGAACACCCTTGATTTATGCGGCCCTGAACGTTGCAGTTTTGTGATGCTTGCGCTCGAAACGAATTCGCCTTATATACGCGCTGAGGGAGTATGAATTCTCGTGCGGATGGTGACGAAAAATGAGCGAGGAACCCACGGCGGGCGGCTTTGACGATGACGACATCGATCTCTCCGACGACGACGACCTGGACGTTAGCGACGACGACCCGATCGAGGTTGAGCTTGCCGTTACAAAGGGGTCGCCTGTTAACGGCAGCATGACTGCGCGACAGCGGCTCGAGGCATACATGGAAAATAAACGTTCGCAGCAGGACATTCGTGAGGTTTTCGATGACTTCGACGACGGCGATGATCTCGACCAGTATCAACTGGACTGATCACCCTCGGGGTATCCTGGTCGAACGCATCTGTCCTTCCCGCATGGCGCTTGCGATGCGGCTATGAATATCAATGAAAATCGCGTGAGCGGGTAACCAGCGTCCCGAGCAAATTCGTATGATCTTCGAGGTGTTGCGCAACCAGATGCAAAACCTCCCCCTGACGCTGTAACTTGCCACGCACCCCCATCAATCGGGCACCCAGGAGAATTTTGCGCTGCCGCTCGGCCAGCTTGCGCCAGACAATGACATTCACATGACCGGTTTCGTCCTCGAGCGTGACGAATGTCACTCCCTTGGCGCTGCCCGGGCGTTGTTTGGTGATGACCACTCCCGCGGCGACGACCCACTCGCCGTCGCCAAGCGTGCGCAATTCCTGCGCTGTCCACATCCCTTTCTCACGCAGAAGCCCACGCAGCAACGCCAGCGGATGCCTCCGCAGGGACAGGCCCAGATGATTGTAATCGGCGGCAATATCCTCGCCTTCGGTCGCCGCGCGCAACATCGGCTCGGCCTCGGCGATACGCGGCTGCGGCAGCAAAGGGGTTGGCGGCTCCACGCCCAGCACCTCCCATCTGGCGCGATGCCGGTGCCCCGCCAGTTCACGCAAGGCATCTGCCGCGGCCAGTGCATTCAGGTCCCCGCGGTCAAGTCCGGCCCGTTCCACCAGGTCCTGTGTACTGACAAACGCCCGGTGCTGGCGTGCCGTTACAATGCGCCGGGCACTGTCCGCGGATAGCCCCTTGACCATGCGCAGACCCAGGCGTATCGCCGGCTGGGTCTGCAACGACGCCTCAAGCGTGCAATCGTAGTCACTGGTGCAGACATCCGCGGGGCGTACTTCGACTCCGTGCCGCCGCGCATCCTGCACCAGTTGCGACGGCGCGTAAAAACCCATCGGCTGGCTGTTGATCAGCGCGCAGGTAAATGCAGCCGGCTCATGACATTTGAGCCAGGACGATACATAAACGAGCAACGCAAAGCTCGCCGAGTGCGATTCCGGAAATCCGTATTCGCCAAAACCCTGTATCTGGTTGAATATCTGCCGTGCGAAACTTTCGCTATAACCGCGCTCCGCCATGCCATGTATCAGCCTGTCTTCGAACGGTCCGAGACTGCCGCGGCGGCGCCATGCGGCCATCGCCCGGCGCAACTGATCCGCTTCGCCGGCACTGAACCCGGCCGCCACAATGGCAAGCTGCATGACCTGCTCCTGGAAGATCGGCACACCCAGCGTGCGCGCGAGTACATCTTCGACGTCCGGGCTGGGATAAGTTACCGGTTCCTCGCCATTGCGGCGTTGCAAATAGGGATGAACCATATCGCCCTGTATCGGTCCGGGCCTGATGATTGCAACCTCGATGACAAGATCGTAATAACAACGAGGCTTCAGACGCGGCAGCATCGCCATCTGCGCGCGCGATTCGATCTGGAAGACGCCGACGGTATCGGCGCGGCCTATCATGTCGTAAACCGCCGGATCCTCGGCTGGCACCGTGGCCAGGCTCCAGCGCTTTCCACGATGCAACGCTATCAGGTCAAAACTGCGGCGAATCGCCGACAGCATACCGAGACCCAGCACGTCGACTTTCAGCAGACCCAGCTCATCCAGGTCATCCTTGTCCCACTGGATCACGGTACGCTCGGGCATCGCGGCATTTTCGATTGGCACTAGCTCATATAGCGGCCCCGCCGAAAATACGAATCCGCCGACATGCTGAGACAAATGACGCGGGAAGCCGATCAGCTCGCGCACAAGCCTGAGCAAGCGCGCGATAACCGGTGTTTCAGGACTGAAACCGGCTTCGCGGATACGCTGTTCGTCGACATCGGTATCGGAGATCCAGCGCATCGCCCGCGCCAGCCTGTCAACCTGCAACGGATCGAGACCCAATGCCTTACCGATATCACGTACCGCGCTCCTGGCACGGTAAGTTGTCACGGTCGCCGTCAATGCGACCCGCTCGCGGCCGTATTTGCGGTAGATGTACTGGATAACCTCTTCGCGTCTCTCATGCTCGAAATCGACATCGATATCGGGCGGTTCATTTCGTTCGCGGGAAATGAACCTTTCGAACAGGGTTGCCATACGGGCAGGGTCAACCTCAGTGATACCCAGACAAAAACAGACAGCAGAGTTGGCGGCCGAGCCTCGGCCCTGGCAGAGAATGCGATGCTTGCGCGCAAACCGGACCAGGTCGTATACCGTCAGAAAATACGGTTCATAGGCGAGTTCGCTGATCAACCCCAGTTCGTGCCGGATCATGCGCTTGACCTTGTCCGTGGCTCCGTGCGGCCAGCGCCGGCGCATGCCCTCCTCGGTCAGGCGACGCAAATACGTAGCGGGTGTCTGTCCTTCGGGAACCAGCTCGCGCGGATATTCATAGCGCAATTCGTCGAGGGAAAAGTCGCAGCGCTCGGCAACACGAAGCGTCTCGTCGAGCATATCCTGCGGATACAGAAGCGCAAGCCGGGGACGCGCACGCAGATGCCGCTCACCATTGGGGTAGAGCGCGAAACCGGCACCATCCAGAGTCGTTTTCAGACGTATCGCTGTCAACGTATCCTGTAAGGCGCGACGAGAGCGTCGATGCATGTGAACATCGCCCGCAGCGACACGTGGCAGACCGAGACGCCGACCGAGGCTATCCAGTAGCTGGCAATCGTTGCGATCGCGCCCGCCGGCCAGGAGCTCGACGGCAAGCCAGCTACGCCCCGGGAATTGCTCCGCCACCCAGGCACCGGTTTGCGCATTCGGTTGCGCGCCCGGTAACCACAACACCAGGCAATGCGGTAATCCGCTGGCGAAATCGTCACGGCATAGCGTGTATTCGCCTTTCTCAGCGGCACGACGCCCCAACGTAATCAGGTGACAAAGTTCGGCATAGCCCTGCCGGCTCGTTGCCAGCACCACCAGCCTGGTGGCATCGGTCAGTCGCAGTTCGCTGCCGGCGATCAACTGCAAATCCAGTTTTCGGGCTGCGCTATGCGCGCGCACGATGCCGGCCACCGAGCACTCGTCAGTCAGTGCCAGTGCACGGTAACCGAGTGCCGCGGCAGTTGTTACGAGTTCCTCCGGATGCGAGGCACCGCGCAGGAACGTGAAATTACTGAGCGCATGGAGCTCCGCATAGCCGGGCTGCATCACCCGAAAACCCCGTGCAGGAACCAGCGCGCCGCTTTACGGCGTTCACGATAAATCCAGAAACGGGCGCCATCGGGATTGGCCGCTATGTAGTAATCCCGGCTTACCGGTGCATCGTCCCACCAGCCGGTTTCGATACGCTCGGGACCGCTCTCGATCCGCAAGAAGCCACGATACCAGGGCCGCTCCCGCACAATTTCCAGCGCTCTGGGCACATCGAGCATCCACGTAGGGCGCATAACGGACACCGGAGCCACGACATCGCCGTCTGCCCTGCCCCGCCGCCATGCCGCTTCGGGGCGATGCTCGGCGACCAGGTTGGTATCGTATACCGCAGCATCGCCGAGCCGGACCCGCAATCGCCCGAGCAGTTCGCGTAATCCATGCTGATCTGCCGGCTGATCAGAGTCAGTGTCGAAAAGACCTGCGCTGTCCTGACGCAACGGTAGCGGTATGCCGCTGCGCAAATGCAATGCATTCACCGGTGCCGGTAATACGAGGCGCTCCAGGATCACCGCCATAAGCCCGCCAATATAGGCGCCATCACAACTCGGACTCGCCAATCCCAGCGGCAGGCGTGTTGACGAATGACCGTTATGTGCCAACTCGAAACTGACACGTTCCACCGCCAGCTGTCGGGGTAGAAGGAACGCCTGCAAACGACTCAGCAAACAACTGACCCAGGGCGTCAATGCAGACGCGGTATGAACCTCGAAGTCAAAATCGAGCGTGTCCTCAAAATATGCCGGTGGCGTAAAAGCCTGCCGTGGGTCGGCTTGCCGTCCCAACGCGCGATCAAGTATGTCCAGACGCTGCTGCCCAAAACGGCGCGCAAAACCGTCTCGCGGTAAACGCAGGCAATCGGACAATGTATATATCCCCATGCCTGCCAGTGTTCCCTGCAACTGCTCCGGCCAGTCGAGACATGACAAGGGCACTCCACCGAGCCGCCCCGGTAATTGCTCGGTCTCCAGAACCGGCTTCTCTTCTCCGGCACGAGCCAGCCATGCTGCTGCAAGCGGCGTGGGCGCGAGTGCCAGCTGCATCGTGTATCCGGACTCGCTCAGAACGTCGCGCACGGCACCGCACAGCCGCTCCAGCCCACCGAACAGACGCAGACTACCCTGCACTTCGAGCAGCACCATATCGGCGGCATCACAACTAATGCGCGGACTGAACCGCCCAAGCCGGGTGGCAATTTTTTCCAGCGTCTGTTGTTCGCGTAAAGGGCTACGTTCCGCCGCTCGCAAATCCGGCAACAAGGCAAACGCGGCATTGAGACTCATGCCTGGACGTATGCCAGCAGCCATGCAGGTATCGTTGGGTATCCATACCCGGCGCGCGGCGCCTTGCCCGGTTACGACAATCAGCGGGCCGTCGTTGTGACCGAACACCTCGAGTCCGAGACGCGGCAGGTGAACTGCCAGCCACAACACCGGTCTCGGCACGGGGCTCGCGAACGGCGAAACCGGCGCCGCGTCACAGGCTGGTTTTAAAGACTGCTCATCGGGGATGGAAAAAAGCGGGAGGGACTTTTCCTGTAAGCGGCTCATGACCTGGCGACTTCCCTGTCCCGGGCCGGATCAATGGGCCAGCCAATGCAGACCGTCCAGAACCGCAGGCTGTCCACCACGGGCTTTCAGAATCTGCAGGCGACGCCCACTACTGCCAACGCTCATATGCAACCTCAGGGCAGCTGGCGAATGCTCCCGCGCTGCCGCGGGTGGGCGAAAGATCAGCCCCCAGGCAGCGCTCGACTCGGCCGCCAGTTGCAAACGGCGCGCTTCCCTGTCGCTCAGACGTTCTGTCCATAACAGTACTGCCGCGCAGTACCCGGAGCGCAGGCCTTGTTCGGCAGCCCACAGGACGTCGCGCGACTGCTCCGGCCGCACCACCAGGTGCCGGGAAAGATCCAGGCCCGCCGCAGCAAGCGCCGGTGCATAGGGCTCATGAGGTGGTGCGATCCACATCAACCTGCGGTCGTGCCGACGGCTCAATGCGGACAGGGCCGGCAAAAACAATCTCAGCTCACCAATCCCGTACTGCCCGACAATCAACTCGGTCAGCGCACCCAGAGGCCAGCCACCGCCAGGCAATTGTCTATCCAGTTCGGGATAGCCGGTAGCAATCGTGGCTACCCGCTGAGCGCCATTACGGGCATGCCATAAACCGGCCTGATCGAGAATTGCCTGGGGAAGCGGTTTCACTGCAATCCGGCACCCCGTCGCACAACCCCGACGACGACCCCTTCGATAATCAGAGGCTGCTCAGCCAGATCCAGCCGCATCGGTGCAAAGTCCGGGTTCTCCGGTAACAGCCAGACCAGCTTACCCTCCTGGCGGTAGCGCTTGACGGTTACCTCGTCTTCCAGACGCGCAACAACGATCTGACTGTTGCGGATATCAGGAGTCCGATGCACCGCTACCAGGTCACCATCCAGAATGCCGGCGTCACGCATGCTCATGCCTTTTACCTGCAACAGATAATGCGGTTTGGGGCTGAAAAGATCCGGGTCGAGTTGATAGCGCGCCTCGATATGCTGCTCCGCCAGAATGGGATGGCCGGCCGCCACCCGACCCACAAGGGGCAGCCCTATTTGCTCGCGCAACGCATCTTTGAGCTGAATGCCACGGGAAGTGCCTGAAATCAGTTCGACAGCACCCTTGCGCTGTAGCGCACGGAGATGCTCCTCAGCGGCATTGACCGACTTGAAACCCAGCGCGCGCGCAATCTCCGCGCGGGTCGGCGGCATTCCCTGATCGACAATAAAGTCACGGATGAAAGCCAGTACCTGCGACTGGCGTGGCGTCAGTTCCTGCATGGGCATGCACCTGTATATAAAAACAACTGTTATTATATACAGGAATAATTCGAGAGCAAGTTCTTGCCCGACTGCAACCAATCCGCCTTCTGCCGCATCTAACCACAGAACATCGCTTGAACTTTTCGCATTCAACCTAGTCTGCACAGGAGAGCCTGTTTCAGGCTGGGGCACAACTAAAACAACACAACGTTATCCGGCTGTCCGCAACCGGCAGTCATCAGAGGGATGGCCAACAATGAGTCTCACGATCAAATCTCTGCGCAACCCGGCGGGGATAGCCGTGGTTGTCGCGATCATCGTGTTCTTCGGGCTTTACAGCCTCAACAAACTCCCGGTGCAACTGTTTCCGAATATCGACGAACCAGAGCTGTCGGTCCGTACCGGCTGGCGCGCCGCCTCGCCGCGCGAAGTCGAATCGGAACTGGTCGAACCAATCGAAGAGGTGCTGCAGGGTCTCCCCGGCATGAAGGAGATGACCGCCGGTGCAAACAAGGGCTTCTCATGGATCAACATGCGTTTTGGTCTCGACACCGATATGCAGAAGACCCTTATCGATGTCATCAGCCGGATCAATCGTCTGCAGCCATTGCCGCGCGACGCGACACCGCCATCGGTACGCCTCGGTGCCGGCTGGGGCGGCGGCACCAATGAAACTCTGACCTGGTTCTTCGTCCAGTTGTTGCCAGGCACCGCCGGGCCGATCGAAAGCTACCAGCGTGTCATCGAGGAAATTCTCAAACCCACGCTCGAGAGCATTCCCGGCGTAGCCGGCGTCGAACTCCATGCCGGCCAGGGCGAGCAACTGCAAATCGTATTCGACCCCTACCGCGCCGCCGAGCTCGGCATTCAGATTCCCACTGTCGCTTCGATTGCCGGCCGGGCCAACGATGTGTCCGGCGGTTTCGTCGAAGTCGGCAGGCGCCAGTACACGCTGCGCTTTGCCGGCCGCTATACCCCGGATCAATTGTCCGAATTGATACTCGAGTGGCGTGACGGTCGCCCGGTGCGGCTTGGCGACATTGCAGACATCAGCG
The DNA here is from genome assembly GCA_002868855.1 of Chromatiales bacterium. Taxonomy (GTDB): domain Bacteria; phylum Pseudomonadota; class Gammaproteobacteria; order Steroidobacterales; family BM003; genus BM003. The sequence goes on from PKUM01000177.1 coordinate 8,839, forward strand.
TCAACCGCGGCGACCGTACAAATTTCTCGACCCAGAATGGCAACCCCGCCATGGGCGTAGAGATCATGAAGGAGTCAGGCGCCAACGCGTTACAAACGCTGACGAAGGTCAAGGCGGCCGTAGCCGGTATCCGCGATGAACAGATGAAGGAACTCGGTCTTTCCATCGAGCAGTCATTCGATGCCTCGGTATTCATTAAGCGTGCGGTCGGGCTCGTCACCAGCAATCTGGTGATCGGGATTCTGCTGGCGGTCGGAGTCCTCTGGTGGTTCCTGCGGCAATGGCGGGCAACCCTGCTGGTGGCCACCGCAATACCGATCTCTCTGCTTTCGACCTTCGTGGTTCTTTATTTGACCGGTCGCACGCTGAATATCATCTCGCTGGCCGGACTCGCGTTTGCAGTCGGCATGGTGCTCGATGCGGCAATCGTCGTTCTCGAAAATATCGTGCGCCTGCGCGGCCAGGGACGAAGCGGGCTCGACGCGGCGGCTGAAGGCACGGCCCAGGTCCTGGGCGCGCTGGTGGCATCGACCGCGACGACCGTGGCGATCTTTTTGCCGGTAATTTTCCTGAAGGATGTCGAGGGACAGTTGTTTGCCGATCTGGCGTTGACGATTGCCATCGCAGTGAGCATTTCACTGCTGGTCGCCGTGACGGTGCTGCCGACAGCAGCTTCGAAGTGGCTCGAATCCGCACACCTCAAGGATCGCCATGAAAGTAGCTGGCAGCGGATAGCTGAGGCAATTTTGCGTCTGACCGACACGCCGCGCCGGCGCTGGCTGACTATCCTGGTCCTGATGGGGACACCGGTGCTGGTAACGCTGGTCCTGATGCCGCGGATGGATTATCTGCCGCCTGTCAAACGCGATGCAGTTGACGGATTCTTCCAGTTTCCACCAGGAGCCAACACCGACCTTATCGAGAACGAAATCGTCAAAGTCATGATCGATCGTCTCGAACCATACATGAGCGGCGAGAAAGAGCCCGCCCTGAAAAACTACTACATCATCGTCTGGCCGAACGGCGGAAATATCGGAGTCCGCGCGAAAGACCAGACCCGGGTCAAGGAACTGGAAGCCATCGTGCGTGACGAAGTGGTAGCGGGCCTCCCCGACACCTCTGCATTCGTCATGCAGGGCAATCTCTTTGGCGGGTTCGGCGGCGGCCGGAATATCTCGATGGTAATGCAAGCGAACGATACCGGCGCGCTGCTTGCTGCAGCCCGGCAGGGGATGGGCATTGTGCAGCAAAAGCTGCCCGGGTCACGGGTCCAGCCATGGCCCGGCACCGAACTTGCTGAACCGGAACTGCGTCTGACGCCGGACGATCAGCGTATCAACGAAGCAGGCTGGACCCGCGAGACGTTGTCCAGCGTCGTGCGCAGCCTCGGCGACGGCGTATGGGTCGGCGAATATTTCGATGGCGAGAAACGCATGGATATCATCCTGCGCGCGGAGCCATGGGCCGACCCCGACGAACTCGAAGCCGTGCCGCTGGCCACGCCACTGGGCGGTGTCCTGCCACTTGGCGAACTGGTGGATATCCAGCGCACCGTCGGGCCAAGCCAAATCGTCCGGATCGACCGCCGTCGCAGCGTCGTGCTGAACGTCACGCCGCCGGAGGATCTGTCGCTGGAAGAGGCGATCGAGATCCTGCAGCAAGAAGTTGAACCCGAGTTGAAACCGCTGCTGCCGGCGGATGGAACGATCCAGTATGGCGGCAGCGCAAGCGCGCTAAAGTCCGCGATCGCGAATATGTCGGAGAACTTCCTGCTCGCGGTAATGGTGTTGTTTCTGCTGATGAGCGCCTTGTTCCGCTCAATGCGCGACAGTCTCCTGGTGCTTCTGGCGCTTCCCCTGGCGACTGTTGGTGGCGTTGCTGCTTTGCGAATTCTGAATACGATTAGTTTCCAGCCGATGGACTTGCTGACAATGATCGGCTTCATCATCCTGATGGGACTCGTCGTCAACAATGCAATCCTGCTGGTCCACCAGACGCGCAGTGCCGAGCATGACGGCATGACCCGGCGCGACGCAGTGTCGCATGCGCTGCAAGTTAGACTGCGCCCGATATTCATGAGTACACTGACCAGCATATTCGGAATGCTGCCTCTGGTATTGATGCCAGGTGCCGGCAGCGTGATTTACCGCGGACTGGCCGTGGTCATCGTCGGCGGTATGTCTGTAAGCACGATCTTTACACTGTTGTTGCTGCCGACACTGCTCCGACTCGGAGAGAGTGCCGCAGACAAGAAGGTGGCGCCGGCCACCAACACAGCAGCCGATGCCGGCACGGTGTAGGAAACCTGAGAGACTGAGTTGAGAATGGTTCGCATGAACAGACCTGACTATCGTTTTGCCGCGTTTTTCCTGGTGACCGCGCTAGCAAGCCAGGCAGTCCCGGCACAGGACGGGCCACCACCGCCTACCGTGCGCGTCGACCAGGCCCAGCGTCAGTCCATGGCCTCTGTCATCCAGGCACCGGGGACCGTTGTCAGCCGTAACGACGCGCGGATTGCGGCCGAGATATCCGGGCGCCTTAGCTGGGTTGCAGAGGTTGGTGATGTGATTGAAAGCGGCGATGTCATTGCCCGCATCGATGATCGCGAACTCGAGCTGCAGTTGCAGGAAGACGATGCGACCATCAAACGCCTTGAAGCGAATCTCGTTTACCTGAGCCAGCAGCTCGACAGGCTGCAAAAGCTGGCTCGGGAAAACAACGCGGCACGCAATCAGCTGGACGAGTCGACCGCGCAGAAGGCAATGGCCGAACAGGACCTGGTTCAGGCCCGTGTATCTCGAGAGCAAACGCTTTATAGCCTGCAGCGAGCCCAGGTCAAAGCGCCGTTTTCCGGTCAAATTGTCGACCGGCTGGCCCAGGCTGGTGAATTTATTTCCGTCGGCGGAACGATCGCGCGCCTGGTGGATACAACCAATATCGAGGTCCGGGCGCGCGCGCCAATGTCGGTCGCGCCGTATCTGTTTGCGGATATGCCTGTGATGGTTCGCGATCAGCGTCACTTCACGGAAAATTCGATCCGTTCCGTAATCCCGGTTGGCGATGAACGGTCGCGCATGATCGAAGTAAGAGTTACGCTCGATCCGAATAGCTGGGTGATCGGGTCAGCAGTCCGCGTCGAATTGCCGCGCAGTGAAGCCACAGAGGTCGTAGCGGTGCCGCGGGACGCCCTGATACTGCGTCAGGACAATATCTATCTATTCAAACTGGTAGAAGACAATAAGGTCGAGCAGATTCCGGTGCAGACCGGCATCGGCAACGGCTCGATGATCGAGGTGCGTGGCAATATCAATGACGGCGATCAGGTCGTCATTCGCGGAGGCGAGCGTCTCCAACCCGGGCAAACGGTACAAATCGCCGAAGAGGTTGCGACTGCCGGCTAGCGCCACTGGTAAGGCGCGCCGCGGCGCGTCACAATATCCGCCTTTCGGAGCGGAAGCGGCGCAATGTCCGACAACAAACCTTACGATGTCGTTATCGTCGGTGGCGGCCACAATGGCCTGGTGTGCGCCTGTTATCTTGCCCGGGCAGGCCGCAAGGTAGTAGTCCTCGAACGCCGCGAAATACTGGGTGGCGCAGCCGTCACCGAAGAATTTCATCCCGGTTTTCGCAACTCAGTGGCCAGCTATACGGTTAGCCTTTTGCACCCGAAGATCATTGCCGACCTGCGGCTCTCCCGACACGGTCTGCGAATTGTCGAACGACCGCTTGCCAATTTCATGCCACTGCCGGATGGCAGATATCTCAGCTTCGGCGCGGACGCAGCCAGCGATAGCGAGCAGATCTCGAACTTCTCGAAAAAAGACGCGGCGAGCCTGCCGCGTTACTACGAGATGCTGGACGGGGTTGTAGGCCTGCTGCGCGCCACGCTGCTCGAAACACCACCGAATGCCGGCGGCGGCCTCATCGACGCCTGGCGTGCGCTAAAAAGCGGCCGCCGCTGGCTGAACCTGAATCTCGAGCAACAAAGATCCGTACTTCAATTGATGTCACGCAGTGCCGGCGAGATTTTGGAAGACTGGTTCGAAACACCTGCACTAAAAGCGCTGTTCGGGTTTGATGCGATCGTCGGAAATTTCGCGAGCCCGTATCATCCCGGAACCGGTTACGTCCTCCTCCACCACGTATTCGGCGAGGTCAATGGCAAACAGGGCGCGTGGGGTCATGCAATTGGCGGCATGGGGGCCATTACCCAGGCGATGGCCGCGGAAGCGCGGGAACTCGGGGTAGAGCTGCGCACCGCGACGCCGATTGCGGAGATCCTGGTTGAAAACTCCCGGGTGACCGGAGTTCGAAGCGCTGACGGGGAGGAGTTCCGGGCGCGCCAGGTTGCGGCAAACTTGAATCCGAAGCTGCTGTTTCTGGATTTGATTCAGGAAGCGGAACTTGCGCCCGAATTCCTTGAGTCGATCAAGGGTTTCCGCTGCGGGTCCGGAACATTCAGAATGAACGTTGCACTGTCCGAGCTGCCCGACTTCGCGTGCCTGCCCGGCACCACTCAGGGCCGCCATCATGGGGGCGGCATTATTATGGGCCCGTCACTCGAGTACATGCATGATGCCTACGAGGACGCGCGCAAAAACGGTTGGTCGAAGCGACCAGTGGTCGAAATGCTTATCCCCAGCACCATCGATGACAGTCTGGCCCCGCCCGGAAATCACGTTGCCAGCCTGTTTTGCCAGCACTTTAGTCCAACTCTGCCTGACGGCAAACAGTGGGACGAATGTCGCGACGCAGCGGCCGAGACCATCATCGACACGGTCACCGAATACGCTCCTAACTTCCGTTCCAGCATTGTCGGCAGGATGGTGCTCTCCCCCGCCGATCTCGAGCGAAAATTCGGACTTGTCGGCGGTGACATCTTTCATGGCCGGCTTAGCATGGAACAACTTTACAGCGCCAGGCCGTTGCTCGGTTACGGCAACTACCGAACACCGATCAGAAATCTCTACATGTGCGGCTCCGGAACCCATCCGGGTGGCGGCGTAACCGGCCTGCCCGGACACAACGCCGCACGCGAAATCCTGCGTGATAAGCGGCCGTGACGGCACCGCCCGCACACTGTCGCAGCAGCGCGACGCTTGATTGCTCTGCCCGTTATGAAGTATGTTCACTTGGCGAATGCGTCAGGACCTCATCGAAAAGATATCTGGCCACTCGAATCTGTTGAAATTGATTAGAATTTTCATCGTTAGATTGATTGCTAGGGGACGATTCATGAATAAGAAGATCGGAATTGCCATGAAGGCTGGTGCTGTTGCTGTCGCACTTGTACTCGCATCAGGATGTGCCACAAACTCGAGGCTTGACGAAGTCAAGGCTACCGCTGACCGCGCTCTGAGCGAAGCACAGGCTGCGAAGTCGGCTGCTGATGCTGCCGGACGGGCCGCCAATGATGCCAAGCAGATGTCTGCTGCAGCGCAGAGTGCGGCAGATCAGGCTGGACGTGCGGCACAGGCCTCGCAGGCTTGCTGCAACCGTAACAGCGAGAAAATTGATCGCATGTTTGAGAAGGCGCAGCGCAAGTAAGCTGTTACCTTTTGCAAATAAAACGCCGCGGTTTCACCGCGGCGTTTTTTTTGCCTGAATGCAATTGCAAGACCGCGGCTAAAGAGAGCTCTGCTCCCGCTCGGTCGCTGCGGCATCGTCGTTGCTGACACGGATCGGCGCGGCATCGATAGCAGCCATAGAGTCGGGCACTCCGTTCGCCGTCTCGAAAATCGTGCCAATTCGATCCCAGTCGACCGCAATATTGCGCTCGCTGGTGGCTTTCACGAGCAGCTCGGTCACAATCGTCAGATCACGACCGATGCGCTCGGCGTCCTCATCCAGCGGCGGGTGTGCCTCCAGGTACAGGGAATCCACACTCCATCCGACCTTGTAAGGTTCGTTGATGATGCGTACCGGGGTGCCCACCGGCACAACCTCGAACAATGCCTCGATATTCTCCGGATACATCCGGATGCAGCCATGTGTGACCCGCATCCCCACGCCGGCAGGTTTGTTGGTACTGTGAATGAGGTATCCGGGAATAGAGAGACGCATCGCGAAACCGCCCAACGGATTGTCCGGACCTGGGGGAACCACGTTCGGCAGAATATCTCCGTCCTCCGCATGTTCCTTGCGTATCGACTCCGGCGGGTACCATGCGGGATTTCGCACTTTCGTGACGATTTTGGTCTGCCCCAGTGGTGTCGCCCAGTCCATGCGCCCGATGCTGATCGGGTGAGTCTCGACCATCGGAACTTCGCCGGATTTGGCAGGCGGATAGTAATACATTCGCAATTCGGGGAGGTTCAGAACGATGCCCTTGCGCGGGCCAGGCGGGAGAATGAAACGGGTCGGGAGCAACACTTCGGTCCCTTCGCCCGGCAACCAGGGATCGGTGTCGGGGTTTGCGCGCACAATATCCTCGTACCCTAGCCCGTGCTCGCGTGCAATATCCAGAAGAGTATCCTCTTCCCTCGCTCGGACCGTGCTCGTCGCACCGATAACGTCAATGTCGGGCGGCGGCAAAACGAAGCTTGCGGCCGCAGCGGTTCCCGACATAAACAGGGCCGCGGTCACAATGGCAGCAAGAAAACATGAAGCAAGTTTGGATTTCATCCTTTGAACTGATCCTGCGTGCGAAAAGGGGCTGAAAAGACGGATTCCCGCCGTTATCCTCCCATGGCCGAGATTGATCGGCAAGTCGCGAGAGTCAGCCGAGCGCCGGTATCACGAGTGCATACCCCACTGCGGTGACGACCACGATAGCGATAAGGTTGAGCCAGAATCCGGCGCGACTCATTTCGAGGATCCGGACCCGCCCGGATCCAAAGACGATAGCGTTCGGCGGGGTCGCGACCGGCAGCATGAAAGCGCAACTGGCGGCAATCGCGGCGGGCACTGCCAGCGCCAGCGGTTCGAGCCCTAGCGCTGGCGCAACCGCGGCCAGGATCGGTATCAGCGTCGCCGTCGTGGCCGTATTGCTGGTCAACTCGGTGAGGAATACGATCAGCGTGACGACCGCGAGTACGACTACCCAGCCAGGCATTGCCGTCAGCCCGGCCGTGCTGGCCACGAGAAACTCACCTACACCGTTGACCCGTATTGCGGCGGCAAGACTCAGCCCCCCTCCGAACAATACCAGCAAGCCCCAAGGTAGACGCACCGCGGTTTCCCAATCCATCGCAAAAAGCGGCCGGCGCAACGACACCGGAAATACGAACAACAGCAATGCGCCGATTATCGCGATTCCAGCGTCGCTAAGACCCGCCAAAGGTGTTGCCGCACCAATCTCCAGTTTGTTGAGCAACGGCCGTGTCAGCCACATACCGGCGGTCAGCAAAAAAACGACCAGCGTCACCCGTTCGCCGACGTTCATTGGTCCCAGCCCGGAGTAGGCCTTATCGATAACACCGGGACCGGCGTCTATTCGGGCGCGACCCAGCGGGAATAGAATCCGCGTCAATAACCACCACACGATCGGCAGCAGTATGCAGACGACTGGCACACCTACAGCCATCCAGCCGACAAAGCTGATCTCGACGCCAAGATCGCTCGATGCAAAAGCCGCCAGGAAAGCGTTGGGAACCGTACCGATCAACGTGCCAATTCCGCCAATCGACGCAGCGTAGGCAATACCTAGCAATAGGCACAGCGCAAAACGGTGCTGGCCCGCCGCTCGCTCCACCGCAATTTCGCCTTCACCAAGCGTGATGATCGAAACGGCAATGGGCAGCATCAGCAAGGTAGTCGCCGTATTGGTCACCCACATACTCATCGCTGCGGTGATAATCATGAAGCCCGCGACAACCCGCGTCTGTCCGGTACCGACGACGCGCAGTGCGGTAAATGCTATCCGTCTGTGCAGACCCCACCGCTCCATCGCAAGCGCGATGATAAACCCGCCCATAAAAAGGAAAATAAGGTCGTGCCCATAGGGAGCGGCAGCCGCACGGATCGGCGCTGCGCCAACCAGTGGAAACACCGCGAGAGGTATCAACGCAGTCGCATACACCGGAATCGCCTCCGTCATCCACCATATGGCCATCCACGCGCCCACTGCGGCAGTCGCTCTGCCCTCACGAGTGAACACCGTTTCGACGCCGTTGCCATCGATAAATCTCGGCGGCAGCAACTCGTAAACGAGCAGACCGAGCAACGGTCCGGCCAGCAACGTGGCGAATCGCACGGCAGGAAAATCTGACAGCGGCTTTCGGATTTCGGACCTCACGTCTCTGGTCTATTATGTTGGGGCGGCCGGGACCGCAGCTCGCGCCTTCAGGCAGACGAATAACACAGCCAAGGACCGCACTTCAAATTCACAAGGCTTCAGGCATGGATTTCCTTACATCATGAAGATAACAATTGAAATAGCCGAAAAAGATCTTGCTCTGCTGCGAAAAGAAATGCGCGCCATACGCAAGACCGTCAAGCGCATGGATATCGAAGAATTAGTCGCTCGCGCGCGCGAGGCGCTGGCCAATCTGCGCGGCAAGCACGTGCCGGACTTTGTGTCCAACCGGGCCGCCCAGCTGGAGACTCTAATCGATATGACGCAGGATGAGGACTGGTCACTACCGCGACTTGAACGCGAAGATGTACTGGCGGTGCTGGCCTATCTGTCCGACCCCGACGATCTGATACCCGACGACGTGCCAGGGCTCGGCTACCTTGACGACGCGATTATGGTCGAATTGCTGTTGCGGGATTTGCGCCATCAGCGCGAAGCCTATGCGGATTTTTGTGAATATCGTGAGGCTTATTTCAAACGCCACAAAATTGGCAGGGATCTCGAAACCCGCGCGCGCAGACTGAAGCAGCGCCGTTCGCAGCTATATCAGAGAATGTACCGACGCATCGACAATGACCGGTCAAGCGAAAAGCGGCTATTCTGATCGTTGCCGCACGACCTCGACCCGCAATTCGTCCACCACAGCCTGCTCCGCGGTTATGGCGACCAGCCTGGACGCCTCAAACTTCTTGAATTAACTCTCAGAAAAAGCTATAAGTTAATGTTCTACGGAGGAGAAGCAATGGAAGCAAAAATAATCCGAGGACCGGAAGCAGGATTGAGCGACTTCAGTACAGCATCCGAATCCCAAACGAAACACCACAGAAGAGCGACCGATGCCCCTTCTGGCGTGCCGGCAAAACGGCAGGATGTGAGCGTAACCGGTTCCGTCCAGGCCTGGGACGCATTCGAGATCTGGCGCTCCCGGATTCACACTGCTCGCGGCGGCACCTGATCAGGTGCTCGCCGAGGGCGAGGGTCAGTACCCCCCTCCCCGCAGAACGCGCGCAGGCCCCGCCCGAACTAATATCTGATCAATGCAGAGCCCCAGGTAAATCCCCCCCCGAAAGCCTCGAGCAATAGCGTCTCGCCCCGCTTGATTCGCCCGTCCCTAACGGCCACATCCAGCGCCATGGGCACTGACGCGGCCGAGGTGTTGCCATGGTCCTGAACGGTGAGAATGACCCGCTCCATCGGCATATCGAGTTTCTTCGCGGTGGCTTTGATAATCCTGATATTGGCTTGATGCGGTATCAACCAGTCGATATCGGATTTTTCCATCCCATTGGCCGCGAGAGTTTCCTCGACAATTTCGCCCAGCTTGGTAACCGCGACCTTGAAAACCTCGTTGCCACGCATCTGAATAAAATCGCCGCCTTCTTTCCAGGAGTCGAAACCGCGTGAAACTCCGCTCGGGAAAAACAGCAGATCCTTGTATTGCCCGTCGGCATGCAGATGAGTAGAGACAATCCCCGGCTCACTGGATGGCTGAAGGATGACGGCGCCAGCGCCGTCACCGAATAACACGCAGGTACCGCGATCGGACCAGTCGACCATGCGCGACAACGTTTCCGCGCCAATCACCAGCGCGCACTGCGCAGATCCGGTGCGGACAAATTTGTCGGCGATGCCCAGCGCATAAATGAACCCGCTGCAGGCGGTTTCCAGGCTGAATGCGGGGCAACCACGAATGCCAAGTTTCTCCTGCACCAGGCACCCAACGTTGGGGAAGACCTGGTCGGGCGTCGTCGTGCCGACCGCAATAAAGTCGATGTCTTCGGGGCGAACTCCCGCCGCCTCGATCGCCTCCCTGGCAGCGCCAACACAAAGATCAGAAGTGGTTTCCCCTTCTGCCGCGATATGCCTGCGCTCGATACCGGTACGACTGCGGATCCACTCGTCCGAGGTGTCGACCATCTTCTCGAGGTCGGCATTAGTGACCAAATTATCGGGAAGACATCGTCCGGTACCGCTGATTTTTGAATAAATCACAATGGCTGCTCTTGCAGAAGTTTGCTGATGCGCGCCGGCAGATCCGTATGCGCTTCCAGAAGCGCCGTTTCCAGCGCGTTACAAAATGCAACCTCGTCGGCACCACCGTGACTCTTCACCACGATGCCATTTAGTCCGACCAGAGTCGCGCCATTGTAACGCCGAGGATCGAGGCGCGCTTTCAATGATCGCAGCGCGGGCATCGCTGTCAGGCCCTGCAGGCGAGTAAAAAGGGAGCGCGTCAACTCTTCACGAGTCAGATCGGCGATCATTTTCGCTACGCCCTCCATCGTCTTGAGCGCAACGTTTCCGGTGAAACCGTCAGTCACAACGACGTCTACATCTCCATGGAAGATATCGTTGCCCTCGACGAAACCAACATAGTTGAGGCCGCTCGATGCAACCAGCGCAGCAGCCTCTTGCACAATCTCGTGGCCCTTTATCTCCTCTTCGCCAATATTGAGGAGACCGACACGTGGTTGCTCGAGCCGATGTACTTCCTGCGCGGTTATCGAACCCATTAGCGCAAACTGGAAAAGTTGCTCGGCGGTGCACCGTGCGTTCGCGCCAAGATCCAGCATGTGGGTGTGACCACCGACCGCAGGTATTGCTGAGATGATTGCTGGCCGATCTATACCGGGAAGCGTCTTGAGAACGAACCGTGCTGCCGCCATCAACGCACCGGTATTTCCCGCGCTGACACAAGCATTCGCATCGCCTTTCTTCACAAGATCGATCGCGACCCGCATGGACGAGTCTTTCTTGTGCCGAACCGCATCCCGTGCGCTGTCATCCATCGCAACCACCTGCGATGCATGGACAATGTCCATTCGAGATTCGAGTCCGGCGGTCCCCGCTGTCAGTCGACCCAGTTCCTTCTCGTCGCCAACGAGCAACACTCTCGCGTCGCTGTGCTCGCGCAAAAAACGAACACAGGCGGGCACGCAAACCAGTGCGCCATGGTCCCCACTCATCGCGTCAACGGCGATTGTGGTCAGCATCTCGCACCCGGCTTGCGCATTTCGTTCTCGATACGGAGCCGGCAAGTCGGCGCCGGCATGCGGAGCTATTCGGTTTCTTCTTCTTCGCTGACGGGCTTGATTACCTGCCGGCCGC
>PKUM01000116.1 GCA_002868855.1 Chromatiales bacterium
GCCAAATATCCATGCACCTTTCGGCGTGACTGGCGAGGTGACCGGGTCGGTCGCCATGAAAATTGCGCCCAGCAACAGCCCGCCGGAGAAAATTGAAAACTGTGGCGTCGGGAACCGGTTTGCATCAAAGAGAATCAGGATTGCCGAGAAGATGATCACGGTCAGCAAAATGCTTACCGGGATGCGCCAGTCGAGGTCTCTTCGCAGGTAAAGATAAATGCCACCGAGTATCAGCAGCAGGCCGCTTGTCTCGCCGAGCGATCCGCCTGTTTTGCCAAACGCCAGGTTCATCAGAGGAGTGACTTCCTGTTCGAACTTCATCAGTCCCAAAGGTGTCGCTGCGCTCATGGCGTCAAACGATGACTGCATGAAAGGCAGTGCCAGGCTGCCGTCATAAAGTGTAAAGAAACCGCCATCACCGGTTTCCGGTACCCACGTCGTCATCGCAATAGGGAATGTAGCGAGCAGGAAGGCGCGACCGAGCAGTGCGGGGTTGAACAAGTTGTGGCCGAGGCCTCCCCAGATGATCTTGCCGAGGCTGATCGCAACGACACCTCCGAGAAAGCCCATCCAGAGGGGCAGTCCGGGTGGCAGCGTGAGCCCAAGCAGTAACCCGGTCAGGACGCCTGTTGCATCACGCAGGGACTGGCCGCGCTCCTCGCGGTTCGCGAATACCCACTCAGCCAGGACAGCACCCGCGATGCACGAAACGAGCAGCAGGACTGCGCTCAGGCCGAAGAACCATAATGCCGCACCCGTTGCAGGCAACAGGGCATAGATCACGTCGCGCATTGCCTTGGGCGTTGTCATGCCCTGGCGCAGCAACGGTGCGTGAAACAGCAGGAGATCCGGATCTCGTTTCTTCAAGCGTCGGGCTCCTTGCGATGCGTAAGGTCGTCCTTACCAGTGCGAATCAGCTGAACAATCGGAATATGTGATGGGCATGCAAACGTGCAACAGCCGCACTCTACGCAGTCGAACACGTGATAATCCTTCATCTCGTCATACATACGGGCCTTCGACAGGCGCGCGAGACGGGATGGATTGAGGAAATACGGGCAGGCCTCGAGGCATCGGCCACAGCTGATGCACGGGTACTCCTTGAGTCTTGCGGTTTCTTCTTCCGTGAACACGAGAACGCCGGAGCAACCTTTCAAAATTGGCACATCCAGGCTCGCGATTGGTCGGCCCATCATTGGACCGCCCATGATTATTTCGCGACTTCCTGGCTTGAGTCCGCCACAGAACTTCACGACGTCGCGCACGGGTGTGCCCAGCGGTACGATCAGGTTGGCCGGGTACGTGACGCCCGGGCCCGCCACGGTTACCACGCGCTCGATCAGCGGCATGCCGCGCAGGAAGTAATCCGCGATGGCGACAATCGTGCCGACGTTGTTGACGTTGACACCGACATCGCGCGGCAGCTGCCCGGCGGGAACCTCCACATCGAAGACGCTCTTGATCATCATCTTTTCGGCACCCTGCGGGTATTTAACCTTGAGGGGCACGATGCGAACGGGCGCGCCTGGTTTGATGTGTTTTCGCAGCGTCTCGATGGCGTCGGGTTTGTTCATTTCCACGCCAATAACAGATTCTTCTGCGCCAAGTTTCTGCCGCATTATTTCAGCGCCCTCGAACAGTGCTTCAGGGCGCTCGAGCATGAGCCGATGATCAGTAGTCAGGTAGGGCTCGCATTCGGCTCCGTTGATGAGCAAGTGCCGGATCTTTACGCCATCGGGCACCGACAGCTTGACGTGTGCTGGGAACGCCGCGCCCCCCATGCCGACAATTCCTGCCATCTGGACAGCTTCGATGAACTCTGCCAGTGACATCGACTCCCAATCCAGCGCGGAGTCGGCGTCAACCTTTTGGGTGGCAAATGGGTCGGCTTCGATAAATATTGCAGGTGCGAAGCGGCCGTCGACGCCACGAAAATCACCGACCTCACGGACCGTGCCGGTTACCGGGCTGTGCAGACCCGTTGACACGAAGCCGCCGGGCTTCGCGATCAACTGTCCACGACGCACTTTTTCCCCGGCTTCGACCACGGCCTGCGCCGGAACACCAATGTGCTGTCCAAGCGGCATGAGGTAATCCTTGCCGAACGGCACACGCTGAATCGGCAAGTCTGCCGTTTGCTCCTTGTGGTGGGCCGGATGGACTCCGTGCTCGAAACTACGCCGCAGCTTGTGGAATGCTTTCATTGTCGTCAGTTCCGCTTCCGGGATGCCAGTTCCAGGAGACGGCTACGGATATTCTTCGCGATCTCGGCCTGGGTCTTGTCCTGAATTTCCCGGATCTGCGCGTCACTGGCCTTTTTCTGCGCGTCGAGTTCCGCCTGGTGCTCGGCAGCGACCTCGGCGCGAATTTTTTCTTCAACCTGCGCGGTAAATGGTGTGACGAGTCCGGCGAGTTCCTGCAGGGTCTGCCAGTTTGCAAGGCATTGCGCGGACACCCGTGCCAGTGCCGGGCTCACCGAGTAGCGCTGCTCATTCTCGTCGTCACCAGTGGCGACAAACGGTGTCTTGCCAGCGCGACCCTTGTCATCCAGTTGCAGCCACTCCTGCAATGTGACGGGGCCGGGGGCTTTATCGCTCAGTGGCTCGAATTGCGCGTCAAAACGGCGTTGTCCGCGCGCCCAGTCGGCGGGTGTCAGGGACTGTTCGCTGTCGTCAACTTTGACCAGGGCGTCTTCGCAGGCCGGGTTGCCCTCGAGTGAGATGCGGGATCCAAACACGCCTTCTCCACGAGGGTCATAACGGAACAGTGGCAGCACACGGGCCGTAACGGCGGACTGCGCCTGCACAACCGTCTGGTTGCTGGCAAAACCGTGTTGCCCCGGGCTCGGGGCATAGGCCTGAATAAGGGCTGGGCCGTCGAAGGCGAGTGCTCGGAGTATGCTGTCGCCCAGGTGGTCCGGGTCAGCGACCGATGTCTGGGCAACAAAAGCGTTGCGTTGCGCCAGCGCGAGCAGACCAAGGCTTCCTCGTGGATCGTTGGTCGGAGCCTCGAGCAGTCCGAAGTGCAGGGCGCTGAGCACCAATACCTTCACAGGCAGGCCGGAGTTCAATAACCAGATCAACTGGCTGAGCCCTCGACCAGCCAGCATTTCGTCGCTGCCCAGCAGTACGAGCGGTGGGCAGATGGCCAGCTCTTCCTTGTTCAGGTCC
>PKUM01000087.1 GCA_002868855.1 Chromatiales bacterium
ATTTCCCCGGTCAGGCGCCAGCTGGCATCCTCGGGTTCGACGAGGATGTAATAGCGGCCATCCGGCAGAGGTGGCGTGCTGCCTTCCCAGGCATTGCCGAGGCGGCGCAACTCTACGCTGCGGTCCAGATGCTGCAGGGTCGGGTGAGACAGGTTCAGCATCAGAATCTCGGGCGGTGAGTCGTAATCACCCGTCATGCTCAGCATGAAAACGACTTCGGAGCCCTCGGCGGAGTGGATCTGAAGCGTCCCCTCGAGGTTCAGCGCCGCCGCCAGTTCGTCGCGTTGCTTTTTCTTGTCGGTCGCGATTCCGATCTTGCCGTAATCGTCCACGACCAGTGCGTTCGGCGACCGGACCGCGACCGATACCGTCCACAGACTGGCCACGACCGCCGTGGCCGGCAGTGCAATCAGAAACCACGGCCAGAACTGGCGATACCAGGGTTGCACATCTTTCTGCTGCTGCAACGTCATTGCCTCAACGCGATGGAGTCGGACCGATGAATCGGGTCGACTGGGTGATGCCGATGTTCTCATTGTCCACCGCCTGAGCCCGAATTTGAATAGTCGTGCCACCGGCGCCGACTGCGGATCGCGGCACCCGCAGGCGCAAAGGCAGGGTTGCGATTTCACCGGCATTCACCGCAATCGGCATGTCCTGCATATCAACCTCGATCCCTTCGATTCCCGTTGCCTCGATCCTGAACGTATGGTCGCGGTTGTCCATGTTGAGAATGCGCAACGTATAGACGTTTTCGATGCGCTCGGCATCGACTTCGCGATACAGCGCGTTTCGGTCGCGAATCACATCGACGATCAGGGGGGTACGGTTACCGATCGCAAAAACGAATCCCGCGATCAACGCCAGCCACAGCAGCGAGTAGACGATCGTGCGTGGCCGGATGACCTTGCTTGCCTTGTGCTCGATGCTGTGTTGCGTGCTGTAGCGTACCAGGCCACGCGGGTATCCCATCTTGTCCATTACCGAGTCGCAGACGTCGACGCAGGCGGCGCAGGCAATGCACTCGTACTGCAGGCCCTCGCGGATATCGATGCCCGTAGGGCAAACCTGGACGCACATCGTGCAGTCGATGCAGTCGCCGAGCCCGAGACTGGCCGGATCTGCTTTGCGTTTGCGTTTGCCGCGTTGTTCGCCGCGTTCGCTGTCATACGAGATGATGAGTGTGTCGCGGTCGAACATCGCGCTTTGAAACCGCGCATACGGACACATGTATTTGCACACCTGCTCGCGCATCATGCCCGCGTTGCCATAGGTGGCAAAGCTGTAAAAAATGATCCAGAACGTCTCCCATCCACCCAGCGACAGGGTTGCGACGCGCCCGCCGAGTTCGGCGATGGGCGTGAAATAGCCGACAAAAGTAAACCCGGTCCAAGCCGCAAATGTGATCCACAGGAATTGCTTGGCTGCCTTGCGCCAGAACTTGTTGGCACTCCATGGAGCTTTGTCCAGGCGCATGCGTTGCTGCCGGTTGCCCTCGGTCCAGCGCTCCATCCAGATGAACACTTCGGTCCAGACGGTCTGCGGGCAGGCGTAGCCGCACCACAGGCGGCCGGCGATCGAGGTAAACAGAAACAGCGTCAATGCGGCGATGATCAGCAGCCATGCCAGGTAGAAGAAATCCTGTGGCCAGAATGTCAGGGCGAAGATATGAAATTTGCGGGCCGGAAGATCGAACAGCACGGCCTGGCGCTCGTCCCAGCGCAGCCACGGCAGCACATAGTAAATGCCGAGCAAAACGAAAACCGCGAGATTACGCAGGCGCTGGAAGCGTCCCTGGACCTCGCGCGGGTAAATTTTCTCGCGCGCCTCGTAGTAACTTTCGCCGGCGCTGCCAGCGGTCGCGGGTTTCGGCTGTTGCATATCCGTTTGTCTGCCTGTCTGCGAGGGTCGGGTAGGACCGGCGCGCGTTGCGCGCAGCGAGTTTGCGGTGGTAGCGGTGACCTCAGCGCAAGCCGCCTTCCCTGGCCCTTAACGTGGTGGCTTATCCGTGATCCGGTGTCCGTAGCCGCGGCGCCGTTCTAGGGCCGCGGATCGTTGCCGGGCCGGCGCCGGCGACGCGTGGTTTCGCGCAGATAAAGCGTTACTCCACTGGCGCCTGCCGCCACTGCCCAGAAAAAGAAAAAACCTATCGCATAGCCGGCCTGGCGACCGATATTCCAGCTTGGGAATGTCGCATCGCGCAGTGCCAGCGGGTCGATAAATGCGAAAAACAACATTGTCGCGGTCGCCGCGACCAGGAACGATGGCCAGGCGACTATCGCAATGTCCTGGGCCAGCGGTGACCAGTCGCGGTCATCCTCCGGCTCCGGGACGGCGCCCGGATTATTGCTCCTTGTCGCCACCGCCGCTTCCGCCAGAGAGGCTGTAAACATAGGCGGCAACGACGTGGGCGCGGTCCTCGCCCAGTATTTCGCCCTGTGCCGGCATCATATTGTTGAGCCCGTTTTCGATAATGTTGGCGATACTTTCGCGACTGCCGCCATGCAGCCAGATGTCGTTGGTCAGATTTGGTGCGCCCAATGCCGCCATGCCCTTGCCGTCGGCGCCATGACACGCCACGCAAAACATCGTGAACTTCTGCTGCCCCTCGGCTGCCAGCGCGGCATCATGCTCTTGCCCCGACATGCCCAGCACGTACTCGGTAACCTGTTTGACTCCGTCGGCTCCCAGCGCTGGGCCCCATGGCGGCATGACGCCGTTGCGACCGTTGATAATTGACGTCTTTATCGTTTCCGGCTCGCCGCCATACAGCCATTCACCATCGGTAAGGTTCGGGAAGCTGGGCGCCCCGCGTCCATCCGAGCCGTGACACTGCGCGCAGTTGTTTACATAGAGGTTGTGTCCCGTGCGCAGCGCTTCCGGGTCTTGCGCGAGCTCTTCGATCGGGGTTGCCGCGTAACGCTGGTACAGCGCGGCATAGCGTTGCTCGGCCTGCTGGACCTCCATTTCGTACTGGCCTTCCTGGCTCCAACCAAGGGTGCCGGCAAAATTTCCGAGTCCCGGGTACATGATCAGGTAGCCGATCGAGAACACGATCGTCAGATAGAACAACCACAGCCACCAGCGCGGCAGCGGGTTGTTGTACTCGGCCAGATCGCTGTCCCAGACATGCCCTGTTGTGTCTTCCTCGCCGGGC
>PKUM01000290.1 GCA_002868855.1 Chromatiales bacterium
AATTGCTATGGCGTCAGTCCGAAATCGTCTCTACCCCCTATCGCAATGACGCCTGGGTGAGCGCGATCCGCGGCGACGGCGACAGGATGCTTGCAAGCCTGGAGAAAGCGGTAAGTCTCGGCCTCCGCGGCCATCGCTCGATTCTGCGAAATCCGATCTACCAGCCATATTTCGAAGAGCCCGGCATGCGCGCACTGATCCAGAAAATGAAGATCGAAGAGGTTGCAATGCGCACCCGCCTCGTCAGAAGCGGCGAGCCGCGCCTGCCCGAAGACATCAGCACCCCCTAGGTTCTACCCAGACCCAGAAACGCCTCACTGACCCGAGGCCGGTGCCTGCTGCACCAGTTACCCGACAACCGGCATCCGATAGCACAACTCGCGACCGAGCGAAGCCGAACCGCGCCGCCCGAACATGGCCTGCTTAACCATTTTTTTCTCTTGAATTTATATATTTATTGAAGAGCCGCCGCTGCCGTCCTGGCAACGCTGGCCGGCCTCTCGACGCCCCTTCGAATTATGACAACTTGCATACACGGTCCGCCGGATTGTGAATCGCGTCACAGATTACCGCGGGCCCGGCAACCATAGTCTTCGCGGGGAATCCCGAAACGTGATCTGCATCGCCGGATCTGCCGACGCAATAATCGCGTCCGATAGGTCGTCAGGTCACGCATCGGGAACATTGTCTGCAGTCGAACTTAGTTCGAAAAAATAGGGACCTTAGCGATGTCGAGACTCGACCGTGCGTTGCTGTCGTTGCTGATCGCGGGAGGATTAGTCGCCTCCGCCTCCGCCGAAAAACTTTCCGGAGAGCAGATGCGAAGCCTGGACGGCCAGGTCCAGGAAATCAAATCCGATGTCCTCGGTATTGCATCGGAACTCAGCAATCTCGAAGAGCGCTTGCTGTACCCGTCGGGAACGCAGATCGCGATCTTCGTTTCGGTACCCGCCGACGAAACGTTCCGCCTCGACGCCGTCCAGATTCACATCAACGGCGAACCCGCGACCCATCACATTTACAGCTACAAGGAACTGGAGGCCCTGCAGAACGGCGGTGTTCAGCGCCTCTACTCGGGCAACGTGCCAACGGGCGGCCACGAACTCAGCGTGACGATGTCCGGCAAACAGAAAGGTGGGACCGAGTTCACCGAAACAGACACATTTACATTCGAAAAAGGGGTCGAGCCGCTCGCACTGGGGCTGACGCTGGCTGGACCCGGACTGGGCAAGACCGGAATCCAGATCGGGGAGTGGTAAACCGTGCGCCTGACTCCGATCAAATCGATCGGGCTCACGGTCACGGCTTTTCTGGCCACGAGCCCGGCGCTCTGCGACAAGCCGGAGGATCTCTACTTCGGCGAGGCGGTTTACTATGCCAACCAGGGCCTCTACTTCGAAGCCCTGGAACGACTCGACGCGGAGTTCGCGCAGCACCACGAGGTCGATGAGCCGAATCTCGATTCGCTCTTCCCGCATATCGCCGACGCGCAATTCTCGCTGGGCGATTTTGAACTGCGATATCGCATGCACCACCGCGCCGGCCGCGCTATCAGCGCCGTGCTCGAGGGCGCAGTCGATGAAATGGTGCGCAACGACGCCGCCTACCGGCTCGCCCGAATCCAGTTCCAGAAGGGACAGATGACCGACGCGATGCATTCACTCGAGCGCATCGACGGGAGAGTTCCCGCGGCAATCGAGGACGATATCGAATTCCTGCGCGCCAACATCCATCTCGCCGAGGGGCGGCCGGCGGCAGCGATAGCGCCACTTGAAAATCTGCAGCACTCCAAGCAGTTCGCCGCGTTCGCTGCCTACAACCTCGGTATCGCCTTCCTGCAAAACGGTTCAAAACAAGAGGCGATCGCCCAGCTCGATCGCGCCGGGCAAGTTTCGGCCTCCGACCCAGGTGAGCTCGCCATACGCGACAAGTCCAACCTCGTTCTCGGGACACTGTTTCTCGAGCAGGGCGAATTCGCGGAGGCTGCCACCCACCTCGACCGGGTACGGCTCGACGGACCGTATTCGAACCAGGCATTGCTGAGCTCCGGGTGGGCCAACGTCTCCGCCGAAAGACTGGAGAGGGCGATCGTCCCGTGGGGCATTCTCGCCGAACGCGAAGTAACCGATCGGGCAACCCAGGAAGCCATGCTGTCGCTGCCCTTCGCCTACGGCCGGCTCGAGCGACATGGCCGCGCCGCGATGCTATACGGCGATGCCCTTGCGGCATTCGATGGCGAGATCGACAAGCTCAACGCATCTATAGAAAGTATTCGCGAAGGACGATTCCTCGCCGCATTGAGCCGCGAAGAGATCCGCAAGGACAAGGACTGGGTGATCCGTCTGCGCTCGTTGCCCGAGACTCCGGAAACCTATTACATGATGGAGCTGCTCGCGTCTCACGATTTTCAGACCGGGCTGCAGAACTATCTCGACCTCGCCGACCTGCGACGCAAGCTTCACACCTGGCGCACGAACTTCGACGCCTTCGAAGACATGATCGCAATCCGTCGCGGCCATTACGAGCCATTGCTGCCAGACGTCGATGCGAGCTTCCGCGAGCTCGATTCGCGTATTCGCCTTCGGCGCGAGCAACACCGCATGCTCGTCAAGCGCCGCGACGATTTGTTGACGACACCGCGCCCGTCGCTTCTCGCAACCCGCGACGAACAACTGGTGCTCGCCCGGATCGAGGACCTGGAAGCGGGACTCGCAGACGCCGAGTCGCCGCTCGCCGACGAATTGTTGCGGCGCTGCCAACGTCTGCGCGGCCTCCTCACCTGGACGCTCGAAACCGAGTACCACGAGCGCCTCACCGCATTCGACACGAATCTCCGCCGCCTGGACGAGGCAATGACGGTCGCGCAAGCGCAATACGATCAGTACATTCGCGCCCGCCAGGCAGCGACACACAGCTACGTCGGCTATGACCGTTCGGTGCAACGCATGCGAGCCCGAACCAACGATTCGATTGCGACGCTCGACCGGCTGATTATCCGCCAGGGGCGGCTCCTCGAGATCGTCGCGATCGACGAACTGGTCGCTCGTCGAAGCCGCCTCGAGAACTATGGCGATAAAGCCCGGTTCGCGCTGGCCGACAGCTACGATCGCGCAACGCAGGCACAGGCCAGAAGGGAAAATCCGTGAGCCGCTCACGTCTTATTGCGGGCGCCCTGCCGTGCCTGCTGCTGGCCGCCTGCGCGGCGCCGCGCGAAAGCGGAACGCTGGCTGAATTAGGACGGGTCGAACCCGACGTCGAGGACATCCAACTCGACGACGGACTGGAACGAGCCGCCGCGAGCTATCGCCGCTATCTCAACGAGACGCCGGAAAGCGCGCGAACCCCGGAAGCCATGCGACGCCTGGCCGATTTGCAGATCGAGCAGGAATTCGGTGTGCTCGGCAGCGGCGACGGCCCGGTCGAGAAGCCGGTAATACAACAAACCGAAAAAACACCGACCCTGACCCAGCCGAAAACGGCCATGACCGCCACGCCCGCGCGCGGCAGAAAAGCGGCATCGGTCCCGGCAGACACCTTGCTGTCAGAACGGCAGCTGGAGCAGCGCGCAAGCGCACAAACGCAAATTCAACCGCTCGCGTCCGATGCCCTGCCAACACTTGCCCATATCGAGCCCGGCGCCGCGCCCGCAGGACCGCTGGAAGCGATCCAGACCTACCGCGAGATTCTCGCGACATACCCGAATTACGAGCGCAACGACCAGGTTCTCTACCAGATGTCGCGCGCGTTCGACGAAATTGGTCAACCGGACGAGGCAATGGCAGTAATGAATCGACTGGTCGCCGAGTATCCGCATTCCAGATTCGTTGACGAGGTTCACTTCCGTCGCGGCGAATATCTGTTCGTCAGGAAGAAATACCGGCAGGCCGAGGACGCTTACGGAGCAGTCATCAATCTCGGTGCGACGTCGTCGTACTATGAACTCGCCCTCTACAAAATGGGCTGGAGCCTCTACAAACAGGAGTTCTATGAAGAGGCATTGCACAACTATGTCGCCATGCTCGATCACCGGCTCGAGATCGGCTACGACTTCGACGGAGGGGGCGAAGAAGACGACGAGCACCGCCTCGCAGACACTTTTCGCGTCATCAGCCTGAGCTTCTCCAATCTCGGTGGCCCGGAGGTCATCGACGAATACTTCGCCGAGCACGGCCACCGCAGCTACGCCGACAAGATATACGCAAATCTCGGCGAGTTCTTCTTTGCCAAACTTCGCTATGACGACGCGGCCTCGGTCTACAAGTCTTTCTTCAAGCTCAACCCCTACCACCGGGTATCGCCGCATTTCAGCATGCGCGTCGTGGAGATCTACGAGGAGGCCGCCTTTCCGCAACTGGTGCTCGAATCAAAAAAACAGTTCGCCACCGACTACGGGCTCGAAACCGAATACTGGAATCGGTTTGCGGTCGAGGAATCTCCGGAGGTCGTGGGTTTTCTCAAAGTCAACCTGAAAGACCTGGCCAATCATTACCACGCGCTCTACCAGGAGGAGGAACTTGCCGAGGAGAAACCGTCGAATTTCGCCGAAGCATCGCGCTGGTACCAGGAGTTTCTTGCCTCGTTCCCGGGTGACGACGATACGCCGCAGATCAATTACCAGCTGGCTGATCTGCTGCTCGAGGATGGTGATTTCGGCGCGGCCGCCAGAGAATACGAACGCACCGCCTACGATTACGATCCACACGATCAGGACTCGGCAGCGGGCTATGCGGCCGTGTACGCGCACCGGCAGCATCTCGAGGCGGCCACCGGCGTCCGAGCACTCGAAGTCAAGAAAGCAACGGTAACGAGTTCGCTGCGATTCGCGGAAACGTTCCCCGAGCATGACGAAGCGCCAATCGTTCTCGGCGCCGCGGCCGACGATCTCTACCAGATGGAAGACTTCCCGCTGGCAAGGGAGTCGGCACAAAAGCTTATCGATCGCTACCCCGCGGCGGATCCCTCGCTGCTGCGATCTGCATGGGCCGTCAAAGCGCATTCCTCGATCGACCTCGCCGACTACGCGGTCGCTGAGCACGCCTACCTGCGCGTGCTGGACCTGACCGACGGCGACGACGAGTCGCGGCCTGCGATCGTCGACGGGCTCGCCGCGGCTGTTTACAAGCAAGGCGAGCAGGCCAACCTGTTGGAAGACTATGGTGCGGCCGCCTCGCATTTCCTCCGCATCAAGGACGTCGCGCCAACCTCGACCATCCGCGCCGCGGCCGAGTACGATGCCGCCGCCGCATTGATGAAAGCGCAGGACTTTGCCGGGGCTTCGGGAGTACTCGAGGAGTTTCGCGTCAGTCACCCCGAGCATGAGCTCAGCACAGAGGCGACCAAACAGCTGGCTCACATCTATCGCGAGGACGGTCAAACCGAGCGCTCGGCTGCGGAGCATGAGCGGATCGCCGCGGAGGCTACCGACCCGGATCTCGCGCGCGAGGCCCTGCTCACCGCCGGCGAACTCTATGATGAGGCCAGCGTCCACGCCGAAGCCATTCGCGTTTACGAGCAGTACGTCGCAGCATACCCGCGACCACTGGATACCTCGATAGAGATCCGATCACGCCTGGCCGAGTTGTTCAAAGACCGGTCGGACCTGGAAGGTTACTATGCGGCCCTCGCAGCGCTGGTCGCAGCGGATCGCGAAGCCAACGACGAACGCACCGATCGCAGCAAGTTTCTCGCGGCCAAAGCAGCCCTGGTGCTCGCTGAGCGCAGCTACCAGCGGCATACCCGCCTCGTGCTCGTGCAGCCTTTCGAGCAGAGCCTCGCCGCCAAACAGCAAAGCCTCGACACGACGCTGGCCGAACTGGGCGCGCTGGTCGAATACGAGGTCGCAGATGTCACCGCTGCCGCTACGTTCTACATTGCCGAGGTCTATCTGGATTTCAGCCATGCATTGCTGGACTCCGAGCGTCCGACGGACCTGAACGAAAAAGAACTCGCCGATTACGAGCTGATGATCGAGGAAGAGGCCTACCCGTTCGAGGAGCGCGCAATCGAGGTCCACGAGGAGAATCTCGAGCTACTGACCGCCGGCGTCTACAACTCGTGGATCGAGAAAACGCTGAGCCAACTCGCGTCGCTGATGCCGGGCCGGTATGCCAAAGCCGAAATCAGCAGCGGATTCGTCGGCTCGATCAACTCCTACGCTTATCGCATGCCGATCGCGCCGACAATCACCATCGATCCTGTGGATGACGAAGCGAAGCCGGACGAGGCGACGAATCCCATCGAGGTTACCGCGCGGATCTCGACCGACGCCGTACTGACCGCGAACCACGGTGCCATGGAGCAACCATGAACAGTGCCGCGCCATACACCCTTCTCCCAAATCCGCGTCTGTGTGCTGCACTCATCGCCACCATATGGATGCTGGGCGCCTGCGCGACCCCGCCCCCAGCACCTGCAACAGCACCGAGTCGCGTCGAGATCGATGGCCAGGTCGGGTTCACGATTACCGAGGATGCGGAGGTCGATATCGAAGTCAACTCCGACTATGAGCAGGCCATCAGCGATCTCGAAATGGGCCGCCTCGAACAGGGCATCGCCAGGCTCGAATCCGTCGCCGCGGGCACATCCGG
The DNA here is from genome assembly GCA_002868855.1 of Chromatiales bacterium. GTDB lineage: Bacteria > Pseudomonadota > Gammaproteobacteria > Steroidobacterales > BM003 > BM003. The sequence continues at coordinate 6,588 of PKUM01000290.1, forward strand.
CCTGAGCGCACCGCGCATCGACCTTGGGATTGCCTACCACCGGGTCGGCGACCTCGATGCCGCAGAGAAAAACCTGTTGCTGGCGCTCGAAACCAACCCTGAGCACCCGATCGCGCACAACGAACTGGGCATCATTTATCGCAAGACCGGTCGGTTCGCGCAGGCGAGGCAGAGTTACGAAGCCGCGCTCGCGATCTACCCGGGATTCCACTTCGCGAGGCGCAACCTCGCGGTGCTGTGCGATATCTATCTCGCCGATCTCGACTGCGCGCTTGCCAACTACCAGGCCTATATGAAAACCGTCCCGGACGACGACGAGGCGACGATGTGGATCGCCGATATCGAGAACCGGCTCGGTCGCTAGGAGGAAACATGAAAAGACTATTGCCAATCCTCGCAGTGCTGGCGCTTTTCGGCCGCGCCGCGTGGGCCGCCGACACGGACTCACCGACCGATTCAGCGGAGACCGAACGACCTGCGAACGGCGACGGTATCGAGAGCCCGAAAACGATGTCCGGCATGTCAATCCTCGGCAACGAAGAGGCGCCGAAATCGCTCGTGATCATCCCGTGGAAGTCTTCGGAACTCGGTGACGAGGTCAGCCTGTCCGACACGCTTGAAGAGCGGGCGCGGCCGGTCGACAAGGAGGTGTTCCTTCGCGAACTCGCCTATCACGAGATCCGGAGCGGGGACGGGCCTTGACCCGGAATACAAATGTCTTCGCAGAGAATTGTATTTAATAGGTTTTTCGATTTGCGTAATAGTGAAACGGAACAATATTCAGGGAATAAGTTAACAGCCCCCAACTGTGCTCCGGGTCACATTTTATGTCTGACCGGCCCCCTATTCTTGGACATGGTCGCGCACTAATTACGAACCGTTATTTCTTTCATTCGAGGGCTCAAAAAATGGACTTCTTCTACACAATCGTGGGCTTTTTCGCGTCGGGCGGAATGTTCATGTATCCGATTCTGCTGGTGTTTGCCGTCGGCGTCGCCATCGCGATCGAGAGATTCGTCACGCTGGGAATGGTGACCAACAAGAACCGGGTCGTCTGGAACCAGGTGCAACCGATGCTGGCAAACGGGCAGTTCGACGAGGCGCGCGATTTGACGGGCGACGACGAATCAACGATTTCGCAGGTCTTGCACATGGGGCTCACGCTGCAGGGAGGCGTGCGCCGACGCGAGGACATCGAGATCGCGATGGAAGAGAGCCTGATGGAAATCGTGCCGCGGCTCGAGAAGCGTACGCCCTACGTCGCGCTCGCTTCGAGTATCGCCACGTTACTCGGCCTGCTCGGCACGATCATGGGACTGATCCAGGCCTTCACCGCGGTCGCCAACGCGAACCCAGCCGAGAAAGCGGACTTGCTCTCGGCCAGCATCTCGGTCGCGATGAACACGACGGCATTCGGCCTGATGGTGGCCATACCGCTGCTCATCACCCATGCGGTTCTGACCAGTCGCACCGGCGACATCGTCGACAGCCTGGAGATGGCCTCCGTCAAGGCGCTGAATGTCTTCTCGAGACGCGCCTCGCGTAGCGTCGCGGCCTGATCGTCGTGAGAAAACGTCACCACTACAAGCGGCGGACGCAGGACGCGTACGAGATCGACGTGACGACCTTCCTTAATCTGATGGTCGTGCTTGTCCCGTTCCTGCTGATCACTGCTGTGTTTTCGCGGTTGACGATCGTCGAGCTCAACCTGCCGAGCGCCGCAGCCGGCTCCGCGAACGAGCAGGACCGGTTCCGCGTGGAGGTGATCGTTCGCGAAGCCGGTATCGAAGTCACCAATGGCCGAAACGTGATCGGCACGATCCCGAAAGCCGAAGACGAGTATGACCTCGCGACGTTGTCGGACTTCCTGGTCTCGCTCAAAAAAGACAATCCGGACCACGAGGACGCCTCAGTCCTGATGGAACCGCATATCCCTTATGACTACCTGATCCAGGTAATGGATATCGTAAGGACGGTTGAGATCCCGGCCGAGGGCGAAAACGAGTACCAGTTGTTCGCTCTGTTCCCCGACGTTTCGATTGGAGAAGCGCCATGAGGAATTCACGTCGCATCAAGCGCATGACGCGCAACCGCGTGAAGATCACCAAGATGAACCTGACGTCCTTGATGGATGTGTTCACCATCCTTGTGTTCTTCCTGCTGGTCAATTCGGGGTCCGTAGAAGTGGTCGAGGCACCGAAGAACGTGACGCTCCCGGAATCAAGAGTCGAAGCCAAACCTCGCGAGACGGTTGTGATATTTGTGAGCCCCGAGGAGGTTCTCGTCCAGGGCCAGCCGGTTGCGAAAGTCGAAGACCTGCTTGAGGGTCAGAGCCTCTCTACGTCTTCCATCACCGAGCGCCTCGCCGAACTGAAAGAGTCGGTTATCGGACCCAGCACCCTCGCCGTAGCCGGCAGCCTCGAGGTCACTATCCTTGCGGACAAATCGGTCCCGTTCATCGTCGTCAAGCGGATCATGTCCGCCTGTACGAATGAAGGGTACGAGAATGTCTCTCTCGCCGTAATTCACAAAGGGCAGCAGCTAGCCGCGCGCTGATTTGACTATGCACGAAGCCCATACCCCGACAGACGGGTTCGCCGAACAGGAACGTGCGCTCCGCGATGAGGTGGAGCGATCCGAACGCGCCCTCGAGGACCTGCAGCGTGAGCTCGACTCGGTCGACGACGAGCTGGGCGCACTGGCCCGGCGCAACCCGCAGTACGAGATGCTGGCGACTGCCTGCCGCTCGCTGGAAGAACTCGAGAATGCCGGCGCGGCCGAACTGTTCTGGGACGAGCGCGTGGATCGCGGACTCCGCGAAGATCAGATGCGAAGAGCTCAGCGCCGCCTCAGCGAATTCGAGACCGAGGTCAAAGACGTCGAGGCCCGACGCCGCGAGATTGCCGACCGCATCGGGATGCACAATGAGGCACTCGACTGTCTCCATTACGACCTCGCCGACGCCATCGAGCAGGAGGAGCGGCGAAAGGACGAATGGGTCGTCGAGCGCGAGGTTGGCGAACTGCCGATTCGCGACCAGGTCATGCCATGGACGCGGGGTTGCGAAGAGGATCAGCGGTTCCGCATGTCACTGGCGGCGTCGATCATCGTCGGTCTCCTTGTGGGCTGGCTCGCCAGCGTAGTCGACCTGCCAATTCCGGAACGTGCCGAGCTCATGGAGGTGCCGGAGCGTGTCGCTAAACTCGTGCGAGAGGAATTACCGTTGCCGCCCAAACCTGTCGAGGAACAACTTGTCGCGCAGGAGGAACCCTCGGAGCCGGAGCCTGAAGAGGTAGAGCCGGTTTCAGAACCGGTACCTGAAGCAGTAGAACCCCCGAAGGTTGCCGACTCCGCGCAACCCGACTCGAAAGAGCGAGTGAAGTCCAAGGGCATCCTCGCCTTCCGCGACAGTATTTCCGCGCGGGCGCAGGACAACATGACAGCGAAGCTGGGCGCGCAGGCGAAGCTCGGCAATACCGGCGACAAGACAATCGGCCGGCCCGAACGCGCAATGGTGACGACGACGGCACCGGGCTCGAGCGGCGGTATCAACCTGGCCAGCATTAGCCGCGATATCGGCGGCAACGGCGGTCAGGGCATACGCGACGTGCAAGTCAGCAGAGTCGCCACCTCGATCGGTGGCGGCGGCGCCGGACCGGGCCGGCCACTGAGCGGCGGCGCCATGGCCGGTCGCACCGACGAGGAGATCCAGATCGTCTTCGACCGGTACAAGGCCGCGCTCTACCGCCTGTACAACCGGGAATTACGTAAGGATCCGACGCTCAGGGGCCAGCTGGTGCTGCGCCTGACGATTGAACCGGATGGCACGGTTTCGCTCTGCCAGCTGCAGTCCACCGACATGGACGCGCCGATGCTTTCGCAGCAGATCGTCGATCGGGTCAGTAATTTCGACTTTGGCGCAAAGGATGGTATCGGCGCCATGACGATTATTTATCCTATCGATTTCTTGCCGGCGGCCTGATTCGGGCGCCGCCGCCAGCAGTTCGTCGGGGCAGGCATCTTGCCCCGACAGATTGACGTATTTCTATAGAAAAACAATTGGTTAAAATATTTCCAAGATGTCCGTCACGGAATTATGTCGAATGGATAGCGGGTTTCGAAAGATGTGACCCAGTTCAAGTTTCCACCGTAGCCGTTAGCGGATAGTTCGTCCAAGACAAAAGGCAAAGCCATCGAAAGATGGCGACGCAAAGTCACCGGCCTACCGAGTAAAACACTCCATGGCAGCGGGACCGCTCGAAGATCGAACTAACGTCGGGTCGTCCTCGCTGGTGATAGAAACGCACCGCCGAAAAGCTGACGACCCATGACCTCGACAACGCCACATGCGCACGCACACGGCACGGCCACAACGCAGGGATGGCAATGGCTATCCGTTGCCCGATCATGCGTGTGGATACTGGTCTCCTGCCTGCTGTTAGCTGCGGCGCCGGTCTCGGCGCAAGACTGCTCGGACTACCCGGACGGGATTCTCGATGGCGCCACCGGCATGGTTGCTCCGGCCCAGTTGCAGATCGACCGTAACTGCACGGTCCGCAACTTTCCGGCCGCCAATCCCCTGAGCACAAACTTCAGTTTCCTCACTCGGCCGGGGCAGACCGAGGATCGTTGGCTCATTGTATTCGACAACGTGGTCCACGTCGGCCAGATGGCTTGTAACGCCGTCGCCGGGCATCGCATCTGGTTCGTCAACGGCTCATCGAGCACGATCCAGGAGAATTGTCAGAACCTCCTCATCCCGGTGGAGAAAATCGACAAGCGCAACCCGAACGGACAGAACACGGCAACGGTCGGTGCCCCGTTCACTTACACGCTGACGATGCCGGTGCTATTCGATGCCGGCACCGGCACCGTCATTAACGAGATGGGATCGCTGAATGACCTGCACGGGGTCACCGTTACCGACGACCTGAATGCGACCGGCGCCGACCTTACCTATCTCGGTCACGTCGCCTACTGGCAGGACACAGGGGCACCGGTCCCGCATACGTTCTCCGAGATCAATGGCGTACTGACGTTCGACGACTTCCCGATCATTCCGGCCGACCGCCAGATCGTCATCGAACTCACTGTCGTCCTCGACGAATCTCCAGCCAACTCGCCAGGCACGCAGTTCGTCAATACCGCAAAGTGGGATTTCGGCCGCCTGATCGACGGCGTGTTCTACGAGCCACTGCCGGGTGAGTGGGGCGTAACCGAACCCCTGACGATCGCCGCGCCCGACCTCGTTGTCCGCAAAAACGGACCGCCAACACTCAATTTCGGCGAGGCTGCCGAATTCGTTCTCGACGTCCACAACATCGGCAATCTCGCCGCGTGGAATGTTTCGCTAATCGACTTCCTGCCGAACGGTCGAGAGGGCGGTACATGCGGCACCGAGCCGGTCATCACCAGCGCGCAGATCGTCGGCGCCGATGGAACCACGCCGGTACCGGGCAAACAGAACCTCACCGAAGGCAGCGACTTCTCACTCGATTTCAGCGGTGCACCGCAATGCGAACTGAGCCTGACGATGCTCTCGGCTGCAACCGCAATCGGCCCTGACGAACACCTGGTCATCACCTACCGGCCGCAACTGGATGACGACACCCAGAACGGTATCACCCTGACCAACGTCGCCGGCGCAACCGGGTGGTTCAGCGCCGACCCCAGTGATCCGAACCGGCAGAGCTATGATCGAACCGTTACCAACGGCACCGTTGGTACCTCCGACCACGAGGACGCACATACCGTCACGGTGGCACTGACCGGTTTCTTCTTCGAGAAGAGCATCGAAAACCTCAGCACCGGCTCCAATCCCGCCGCGATCGCCGCGCCGGGCGAGACATTGCGTTACACGCTGCGAATCCGGACCACCGACACACCGCTCAACGACGTCAGTATTTACGACGACCTCGGAGAGATGAACGCCGTCCAGGTGTTCGAGCCCGGCTCGCTCCAACTTGTGGCCGGTAGTGTCCCGGACGGCGCCGACAGTAGCAACACGGATCCCAACGGCGGCGCCAACAACGCCGGCATTGTCGATATCCGCAATCTCGACATCGGCGCTGACAGCGAGATCGCTATTCAATTCGACGTTCGCCTCGAGCCGGTCCTGGACAACGGTCTCATCGTCGTCAACCAGGCCGATCTCATCGACGGCGGAAGCAAGGTCGCCGATAGCGACGATCCCAACGTCAACGGCCGGGCCGATCCGGAGGTTGCCGGCGACGAAGACCCGACCGAACTCGTCATCGACTCGGCACCGCAACTCCTCGTGGAAAAAGTCTCGACCTATCTCGACGGCGATCCGGCCGTGTTGCTGGCTGGCGAAAGGCTGCGCTATTCCATTACCGTTCAAAACGTCGGCACGGAAAATGCGCGCGAGGTGACGATCGCCGACCAGGTGCCGGCCAATACCAGCTATGTTGCGGGCACGACCACGCTAAATGGGGCCGTGGTTGCCGACAATGCCGACGGCAGCTCGCCACTGGCCGGCGGCATGCTCGTCAATGCGCCCGGCGACAACACACCCGGGGTCCTGAATGCCCTCGGCGCAGACAATATCGCGACAATCACATTCGACGTCATTGTCGACCCCGATGCCGCAGACGGCACGATCATCTCCAACCAGGCGTTCGTCAGCGCACTGGACCACGGTATCGTGGATCAACCCTCCGACGACCCGCGAACCGAGATCGCAGGCGATCCTACACGCGACATCGTGGGTCGTCTGCCGCTGCTGTTTGCAGCCAAAAGCGCGGTTCTCGAGAACGACGCCGGATCGCCTGGTATCGTCGATCCGGGCGACACGTTGCGCTACACGATCACTGTCTACAACAACGGCACGGTGCCGGCGACACTCGCCGAACTGCTCGACAACGTACCGGCGAACACGACCTACCTGGCCGACACGACAACGCTCAACGGTGCGGCCGTCGCCCGTCCCGACGACGGCGTGTTCCCGCTTGCGGCCGGGTTGCCGATCAGCACAGCGGACCTGGCCCCGCCGCTGCCTGACGCGAACGAGGGCGTACTGTCGCCTGGCCAGTCCGCCACCGTTCAATTCGACGTGCGGGTGGACGACGGCCTGCCAACCGGCACCCTGATCACGAACCAGGCAACGATCTACAGCGACGAGTTACCGGCACTGCTTTCCGACGGTGACGGCGACCCCACCACGGGCCCGGAACCGACGGTCGTCATCGTCGGCGACGTTCAGCAACTCTCGATCAGCAAGGAAGTGGCCGTCGTCGGCGGCGGGCCGGCACTTGCCGGCGCCACCCTCGAATACACGGTGACCGTCAGGAATATCGGCGCCCTGCCCGCGCTGTATGTCGTCATCACCGATGATCTCTCAGTGCCCGATCCGGGCTATCTCACCTACGTTGACCAGTCAGCACGTCTCAATGGTTTGCCGGGAGGTGTCGACTTCGACGGCACAACGCTGACCGCGGACTACTCGAGCCTCTACGGACCGCTGCAGCCCGACGAGGCGGTGATATTACGATTCCAGGCAGTCATCGATCCCGACCTGGCCGACGGCACCCCGGTTACCAATACCGGTCGCGTGACGTGGAACGACCCGCCGCAATGGGAAGAAGCCAGTGTCACGATCGATGTCGGCGGGCTGCCCAATCTCGGGACCCTGAGCGGTACCGTCTGGCATGACGCCAATTTCAACGACATACACGATCCCGAGGAACGCCTGCTCGAGGGCTGGACAGTCACTCTTTACCGGGACGATCGGCCAATACAGGCACGCCTCACCGACGCCGACGGCAACTACGTCATCGGCGGCGTGCAGCCGAACTATCTCGGCGACGAAGTCTATTCGCTGGTTTTCAGTGCGCCTGGCGCCGGCGGCCGTACCGGGTTGCTCGGCCGCGCTTACTCCGATTTCACCAACGAGTTGCAGAAAATCGACGAGATCGTCGTCCAGGACGGCAACAACCTCCAGAATCTCAACCTGCCCATTGATCCCAATGGCGTCGTCTACGACGCATTGACACGGGCGCCCATCGCCAACGTGACCGTCACGCTGGTGGATGCGCTCAGCGGTGTTGCCTTGCCCGGGAACTGCTTCGATGACCCGGGCCAGCAGGGCCAGGTCACGCTCTCTGGCGGCTACTACAAGTTTGATCTCAATTTCTCCGACCCGGCCTGCCCGAGCGGAGCAAATTATGCGATTCAGGTTACCGCCCCGGGCGATGCCTATATCGGCAACGTATCCGAGATGATCCCGCCTGCTTCGGATACCTCGACAGCACCGTTCGATGTACCCGCATGCCCGGGCTCTGCGAACGATGCAATTCTCGCCACCAGCGAGCACTGCGAAGTCCAGCTTTCCGAATTCGCGCCCGCACAGGCGATTGCGGCGCGAAGCCCGGAAACGGCGTACCACGCGCACCTGAAGCTCGACGGCAACGGCCTGCCCGGCACGGGGCAGATATTCAATAACCATATCCCGCTCGATCCGCGCCTCGGCGGCGCCGTGTCGATCACGAAAACGACGCCGATGCTCGACGTGCGACGCGGCGAGATGGTGCCTTACGAAATCTCCGTCACGAACACCTTCGGCGCCGATCTGCCGGATGTCAGCATTGTCGACCGTTTCCCGGCCGGGTTTCGCTACGTCGACGGCTCGGCGCGTTTCGACGATGTGCCGCTTGAACCTACCCTGAACGGGCTCGAGCTGAGCTGGTCGGGCCTTGTGCTGAACACAGACGAACGTCACCGCATCAAGTTGTTGCTCGCAGTTGGCGCGGGTGTCACCGAGGGCGAGTTCACCAACAGGGCCCAGGCAGTGAACTCGACTACCGGCGCCGCTCTGTCTCCAGAGGCCACCGCGACTGTCCGGGTCGTGCCGGATCCGACCTTCGATTGCACCGATGTCACCGGCAAGGTATTCGATGACAGCAATCGCAATGGCCACCAGGACAACGGCGAGACCGGCCTTGCCGGGGTGCGCGTGGTCACCGCCAAAGGCCTTGCCGCAAAGACCGACAGTCACGGCCGCTATCACATCACCTGTGCCGTCACGCCCGCGGAGGGCCGCGGCAGCAATTTCATGCTCAAGCTCGATGACCGGACTTTACCGAGCGGATTCCGCCCCTCGACTCGCCCGGTGCAAGTGCAACGAGCGACGCGCGGTAAAGCGCTTCGGATCAACTTCGGCGCGTCGATTCACCGCGTGGTCGGGCTCGACATCGCCGATCCCGTGTTCGAGCCGGGTACCGTCGAAATGCGCAACCAGTGGCGCCCGCGAATCGGGTTGTTGCTGGACGAACTGAAAAAGGCGCCCGCCGTTCTGCGACTTTCGTATGTCGCGGATATCGAGGATCCGGGCCTCGTCGAGCGAAGACTCGACTCCCTCAAGCGCAACATCATGACTTCGTGGACCGATCTCGATTGCTGCTATGAACTCGTGGTCGAAACCGAGGTGTTCTGGCGACGTGGCGGGCCGCCGAAAAAGGCCCGAGGGATAGGGAGGTGACCGCCATGACCCGTCCTGGCAGATTGCTGATCGCGAGTCTGGCGCTCGTCATGTCGGTGGCGAAACCCGCGGAAGTCGACGAGGCACCGGTCGGCGCGGTCGTAGAGCGCCACCTGTCCGACGACGATGGCTTCACCCGCTGGGTGCAGGATCCGGATCGCATCGACACTGACATGGGCGATGCGCTGGAAACGCGCGCAACCGTGACGGACGCGCTCGAGACCGTGAAACTCAGCAATCTCGTGCCGCCGATAGGATTCGAGTCCGGCGTGGCCCAGATTCCGGTATCGACTGTCGATTCCCTGAACGACATCCTCAGGCGCATGCGTGATCGGATCAACGTCCGCTTGCATCTCGTCGGCCACGCGGATAATCGTCCGCTGTCACCGGAGTTGGCACGCGTCTACGGCGACAACGCCGGACTGTCGCGCGAGCGCGCCGGCCAGGTCGCCGAACATTTCCAGACTGCGCTCGCCCTTCCGGCCGAGGCGATCTCTTACGAATGGGCCGGCGATACCCGGCCTGTTGCCTCCAATCGCACCGAGGAGGGCCGCGCCCTGAATCGTCGCGTGGAGGTCGAGGTGTGGTACGACGAGGTCGTCGAGGCGGTCGCGCTCGAGGAATTCCTCGTTCCACACGAAATCAAGCGCGTCAAAGTCTGTCGCATGGAGACGCTCTGCAAACTCCGCTATGTCGACGGGCACGCCAAGCGCGCCCGTGTTCAGAACCTGATCCCGGCACTCAACTGGGACGAGGAATCCATCGACGTCAACCCGAGATTCATCGAACAGGTCAGGCAGGGCCTGCGTAATCTCGGCGACAAGCAGAACGTCGTCGTCCGTTTCGTCGGCTACACCGACGACCTGCCACTGACTGGTCGAACCGAGCGCATCTACGGCGATCACGTCGGGCTGTCGAAAGCGCGAGCACGCCGCGTCGCGCTTGCGGTGCAGGACGCGCTCGACTTGCCATCGGCGGTTATCGAGAGCGACGGCCACGGCCAGTCCCGGCCACTGGTGGCGAACGATACCCCGCGCGGCCGATCGCTCAACCGGCGCGTTGAAGTCGAATTCTGGTACGACGATCCGCTGCAGGACCTGCCCGACGAGCCACAGCTTTGCCCCGGCGCTGCCGGCGCCGAAATGGTCACCAAGGTCTACGATCCGCCATGGGGGAATCTCCGAGACATTGACTTCGCAGACGGGCAGCCCGTGGTGCCGCCCGGACTCGCGGCCGACCTGCGACGAGCACTGAATGATGTCGCCGACAAGACCAACCCGCGGCTGCGCTTTGTCGGCTACACCCGCAATGCGCGCCTGCCAAGGCGCACCGCGGCGGTGTACGGCGACGATATCGGTCTTTCGGCCGCACGCGCGCGCCGGGCGATGGAGCAGGTCAGATCGGAGATGGCGCTGACAACGGCACAGGCCGAATACGAGGGTCGCGGCTACGTCCACGCGGACGACGTCGTGAACGCCGGATTCGTGCAGGGCGAGACCTCGCATGTTGCGGTCCATGTGGTGTACGAGGAACTGGCCGTGCTGGACGACTATGAGGGCGTAGAGATCACACGCCTGACTCGCGAAATCAGTCCGGAAAATCCGCTCGGCCTGAATCTGATGCGGATCACCGTCGACGGCGAGCCGATCGATGACCCCGAGCGCAGCTCGTCCGATATCCAGCGCTGCACTGACGTGGCATTCGAGAATGCGGATATTCGCTTCGGTTACGATAACCTGCGCTCGGCTCCTCGACTCAGCGTCTCGGCCAATCCGGACCGGATCGCCGTGTCTCGCATTATCGATTACGAAACTCACGTGCTGCCGGTCCAGTTCCGGATGTACACGAATTACTCTCACTTCATCGAACGCTCCGAGGTCAGGGTGTTCGAGAACGGTCAGTCGATCGAGGAGCAACCGCTCGCCGTCGTCGAGATCGGAAACGATGGCCTCGCTCAGTGGCAGCCGCCGGCGGCGTGGTTCAAGGGACCCGTCTACGAACTGGCCTATGTGCTGCGAGCCTACGGCGATGACGGCAATTTCGATGAGACGAGCCCGCAACCACTGTGGGTGATCTTCGACGAGATCGATGAAGACAACGACCGTGAACGTGTCGCGGATGTTGTCGAGGATCCCGCCCTCCTCGCCGGGTATGGCGAGAACGCACTCACCGTTCACAACATTGGCCTGAGCAGTGGCACGGTCAGCGTGCGCGGCAGCGGCGTGCCCGAGGATCACGCGGTCTGGGTCGCGGGCCGTGAGGTGCCGGTCGATGCCCGCGGCAATTTCGTCGCCGAGGAGATTCTCCCGCAGGGCGCCCATACCGTCGAGGTTGCGGTCCTGGATGAGGAAGGCAACGGCGAGCTCTACCTGCGCGACCTGGAGCTCGAGTCCAGTGACTGGTTTTATGTCGGCATGGCCGACCTGACGCTGTCGAACGGCAACGGCGGCGGCTCGGCCGATCTCCTGCAAGGCGGCAACACGGACTTCGACTACGACTCCAACGCCGACGGCCAGCTGGCCTTCTTCGTCGACGGCAAATTCGGCGATCACTGGAAGCTGACTGCGGCCGCCGACACCGGTGGCGCGCCGATCGAGGATCTCTTCAGCAATTTCATGGACAAGTCGCCGGATTCGCTATTTCGACGCATCGACCCCGACTACCACTACCCCACGTTCGGTGACGACGGCACCGTCGAGGAAATGGCGCCGACGATGGGCAAGTTCTATGTGCGCCTGAGCGAAAACGACAATTTCGCTCACTGGGGCAATTTCAAGGTCGGTTACATGAACAACGAACTGGCCCAGGTCGATCGCGGTCTCTACGGTGCTAATCTGCATATCCAGTCCGACTCCACTACACGGTTCGGGGACCAGCGCTTCGCGGTAGACACGTTCGCGGCCGAACCCGGCACTGTGCCCAGTCGCGAAGAATTCCGCGGAACCGGCGGATCGCTCTATTTCCTGCGCCGCCAGGACCTGCTGGCCGGATCGGAACGGGTGCGGATCGAGATCCGCGACAAAGCCTCGGGCATCGTGACGGGCGTCGTCAATCTGACGCCGGTGCTGGACTACGATATCGACTACCTCCAGGGTCGCATTGTTCTGTCGGAGCCACTGGCGTCCACCGCCGACGACAACCTGCTCGTGCGGAGTAACGCGCTGAGCGGCGACGAAACCTATCTTGTGGTCCGCTACGAGTACACGCCGGGATTCGACGAGATTGACACCCTGTCGGCGGGTGCGCAGGCGCATTACTGGGTCGGCGATTACCTGAAGCTCGGCGTAACGGCGGAATCGAATGATCAGGACGACGAAAACAGCAACCTGGCGGCTGCCGATGTGACCCTGCGGCTGGCACCGGAGTCGTGGCTGAAGGTCCAGCACGGCCGGTCCGAGGGACTACTCTCGCTGCCACAGCAATCGGATGATGGCGGCTTCGAATTCGACACCTACGATCCGATGTCATTTGCCGATGCCGATGCCGACGCGTTGCGAGCCGACCTCAGCCTGTCATCCAACGACCTGCTGAAATATGGTGACACAAAGGTCACACTGTATGCGCAAGATGTGGACGCGGGTTACTCGGCGCCAGGCCTGAGCACCGTCAATGACACCGAGACCTACGGCGGGTCATTCAACATGCCTATCGCGGACCGGTTCGCGATCGGCGCCAAATTCGATAACCGTTCGGTGGAGGATGGCCTCGAGACGAAAACGCACGAAGTAGACGTCAGCTACCAGGTCACCCGGCACTGGGATCTGAACCTCGGCTATCGCAACGACGATCGTGAGGACAATTCGCCCATCCTCGTTGCCACCCAGGAACAGGGCGAGCGAACCGATGCGATAGTGCAGATCGGTTACGACTCCAAGTCGACATGGAATGCCTATGGCTTCTATCAGGA
>PKUM01000098.1 GCA_002868855.1 Chromatiales bacterium
CTGGCAGACCTGTTTGCCGCGCAAGCCGACTCGTCGGTGCACCCGGTACAGGCGCAAAAAATACGCTGTTGCGTTGCGGTCCTATCGCAACGGAAGCGGCGACAGCGGTAGCAACAAGAGCGGGCTCGATGGCCCTTGGGTTGCGATGCCAGTGTCTGTTCATGGTTGGATGATTTGAGCGTTTTTTCCATTTTTTCAATTGCTTACATCTGGCTTTGTGAGGATGGGCGGACGACGATCTGTGAGCCTGGTCACACAAGCTGAAGGCGCTGTCTTGGTACGCTCTCAGCTGGTTAATGTGCCTGCCCCGCCACAGAGGCGCGGATAGATTCGATTCATTCGGAGTGACAATTATGCTTTCCCAATTCGGACATCGCGTTTGCATTTATGCCGTTGCCATCTGTCTGACCCTGCTTCCAGTATTGCAGAGCGCGAATGCGGCGATCGTACCGACAGATGCGGCGATCGAAATTGCTGACCGGCAACAGCAGATCGATCGTATCGACGACGTTCTCGCCCGCGACAACGTGAGGAGTCTGCTGGTCGACCTCGGCGTCGATCCGGCCGATGCCAGCGCACGCGTGCGGGCGTTGACCGATGCCGAGCTTGCGACGCTCGATAGTCAGCTGGCCGAGTTGCCGGCGGGCGGCGTCGGTTTTGTCGAACTGGTCGGCATCGTGGCGATTGTCCTGATCGTACTCGAGCTGCTCGGGGTAACGAACGTCTTCTCGAAGATTTAGGAATGTCCTGATGCAGCGGCAATGGCACAACGCGGTCATGGCCGTTGCTGTCTGCATCATTGCATCCGGTTGCGCCGGGATATCCGGCGGCGTGACTGCCGGGCTCGAAGATGTGGACGACACTATCGAACTGACCGAAGTTCCGTTCTTCCCGCAGGTCACTGACCAGTGCGGCCCGGCGGCGCTCGCGACGATCCTCAACGCGTCGGGAGTTGGCGCCGATCCGGAGGCGCTGAAGTCGCGCATTTATATTCCCGGACGCGAAGGCAGTCTGCAGCTGGAACTGCTGGCGGCGACGCGCGCTTACGATCGCCTCGCGTATTCCATCGATCCGGATTTGCAGGCGCTGGTCGCGGAACTCAGGGCGGGCCGTCCGGTGCTGGTGCTGCAGAACCTCGGGATCGGTTTGGCGCCGGTATGGCATTACGCGGTCGTCGTGGGTTACCTGCCTGAGGATCGGCGGTTCGTGCTCCGCTCCGGCGATCAAAGACGGTATCTGATCGATGCACGTCGGTTCGTACGCACCTGGCACCGTGCCGAAAACTGGGGCGTCGTTGCCTTGAGGCCGGACGAACTGCCGGCTCAACCGGACGCGCAGCGCTACCTGCGTTCGGTCGCCGCGCTCGAGTCGGTCGGCGCAACGAGCGCGGCGCGCTCTGGTTATCGCGCCGCGGTCGAGCAATGGCCGCTGAACGGTCTTGCATGGCTCGGCCTTGGCAATGCCTCTTATGCCGAGGGCGATCTGGATATCGCCAGGCTTGCGTATCAGGCAATGCTGGATCTCGAGCCAGGCAACCTGATTGCATTGAACAATATTGCCCAGGTAAAGGCTGAACAGGGCTGCATCCGGGAGGCGCGCGACGCGATCGACCAGGCCTTCTCGATCCTCGCACCCGGTGATCCGATGCATCAACACCTACAGCAGACGCGGCGGGAAATCGAAGCCAGGCCCTTGGCGGACACGCGCGCCTGCCGGGTGGCTTTGTAGTCGTAATTTCTCAATACTTCGACACCGGTCTTAGTCTCTTCGTCCGCGACGCCCATGTCTTTCAGCGGCCACGAATTGGAACTGGTCTTTGGAGTAAAATCCCGGGGTGGGTTTCGCTGCGTGGCGAGAGCGGGCAGGTAATCCTTGCGATATTGAGTTTTGAAGCCTGTCCGGATCACGCTCGCTGAAGCGTCTGACTTGACGGCCCATCTGCTCGACGCGAGCCCGACGGCATTCGCCCCGCGGCGATCGACGGATAACGAGAAGGATCATGCGAAAGCGAAGAACACGCCTGTTCCCGATTAAGCGACAGACCGTGCCCGGCTCGGCGCCGGGGACGATGATAGCGCCGGAGGAGTCACCGTCACCGGTCATCGATGTCATCGCGTATGGGCCAGCGACCTTTGTCGAACATAAGGATGTGACACCCGAGGCCATCGCGGCGATCAGGCGCGAGGCGCAGGTGACCTGGGTTAACGTGTCCGGCCTGGGAGATGTAGGCCTCATCGAGCGCATCGGCGAGATATTCAGCCTCCATAAACTCGCGATGGAGGACGTCGTCAACCTGCATCAGCGAGCGAAGGCGGAGGAGTTCGACGACCATATTTTCCTGGTGACCCGGATAGTTCGTTCGACCAATGATTTCGGCACAGAGCAGATGTGCGTGTTTCTCGGATCCGATTACGTTTTGTCTTTCCAGGAACGGCCGGGCGACTGCTTCGACCCGTTGCGGCAGCGAATACGTAACGGCAAGGGCAGGATTCGGACGACCGGCGCGGACTATCTTTGCTACGCATTACTGGATGCGGTCGTCGACGACTATTTCCCGGTGCTGGAACACTGTGGTGAGGCGCTTGAGGGCCTCGAGGACGAAGTGGCATCCCGCCCCGATTCGCACCACATCAACCGAATTCACGATATGAAGCGCGAATTGTTGACCATGCGCCGGGCCGTCTGGCCCCATCGGGAAATGATCAATGCCGTCATCCGCGATGAGAATCCGCTGGTGTCGGGGGAGACGCGACTGTATCTGCGCGATGTCTACGACCATACCCTCCAGCTGATCGATATCATCGAGACCTATCGGGAAATCGCCACCGGGCTGATGGAAGTCTACATGTCGAGCGTGAGCGTGAAACTCAACGAGACGATGAAAGTGCTCACGGTCATCGCGACGATTTTCATGCCGCTCGGATTTGTTGCGAGCCTTTATGGTATGAATTTCGACCGGTCTGTCTCGGCATGGAACATGCCGGAACTCGGTTGGAAATTCGGTTATCCGTTTTCTCTTGCGCTGATGGCGCTTGTTGCAGCGGCAATGCTGTTCTACTTCAGGCGAAAGGGCTGGCTCGGCGCCCGCCGCCGCGAAAGCCGACCA
>PKUM01000197.1 GCA_002868855.1 Chromatiales bacterium
CGCGTCATGAGCGCGCCGGAAAATCAGTTCGACCTGATGCTGGACGCTGCGCCGGTAGGCGGTCTCAGCGTGCGCCGGAGCAACCGGGCGCGGCGGATGAGTATCCGGGTCGACCCGCTGGGAAGTGTGGAGGTCGTTGTACCAAATCGTGTCCGTCCGCCCGAGGTCCGGTCATTTGTCGAAGAGAACCGTGACTGGATCCGGCGCGCCCGCGATCACATGACCGGGGGAGTGGAGCGGGTTACGGTCGAACCTCCGGCGCATATCGAATTGAAAGCGATCGGCCGCGAGCGCGAGGTTGTCTACCAGGACACGGGCGTGCGCCGACTGAGTCTGAAAGACGATGGCCGACGAATCACTATCAGCGGCACGGCAGCCGAAGAGCACGAGCTATTCCGAATTCTGACGAACTGGCTCAAAACCGAGGCGCGCAAGGTTTTGCCACCACGCCTCGAGGAACTGGGTGACCGCTATGGCCTTAAGCACCAGCGCGTTCAGATTCGGGCCCAGCGCAGCCGCTGGGGTAGTTGCTCGCAGCGTGGCACTATTAGCCTGAATTGCACGCTGCTGCTTCTGGACGAGCCTCTTGTTCGTTATCTGCTCGTCCATGAGTTGTGCCACCTGCGCCATATGAATCACTCGCCGCGGTTCTGGCAGCTGGTGCGCAGATGTGAGGCAGACTACGAGGAACTGGACCGGAGGTTGGCAACCGCGTGGTCCGAATTGCCGGGTTGGGTACTGGTCGGCCGGCGCTAGCTGCCGGGCACAATGGCAGACAAACGGGAGAGCCCGAATGAGTTTCAGTCCTAACGCCGCAGGTGTGCGCGGTTTGCTCATTGCAAATGGCGTGGTCTATTTGCTGCAGGGTCTGCTCGGCCTCAAGTTTCTCGTGTTATTTGCATTGCTGCCGTATCCGGACACGTTGCCCTGGCAGCTACTGAGCTACGGTTTTCTCCACGGCGGTTTGATGCACCTGGTTTTCAATATGTACGGTTTGTGGATATTTGGAACTCAGGTCGAACATGTCTGGGGCACGCAGCGATTCGTCACCTACTACCTGGTCTGCGTTATTGGTGCCGCTATCGTACAACTCATCGTCGGTGCATTTAGCGGTTCGCGCGCACCGACTGTCGGCGCCTCGGGCGGAGTATTCGGGCTTTTGCTGGCCTTTGCGCTGATGTTCCCGAAACAAAGACTGATGCTGCTGTTTCCGCCGATCCCGATCACGGCGATGTGGTTCGCGATCGGTTACGGCCTGTTGTCGTTGTGGCTGGGTGTAACCGGCTCGGCCGCGGGCGTGGCCCATTTCGCTCACCTCGGCGGAATGATATTCGGTTTTCTTCTGATCCAATACTGGCGTTCCAAGGCGCGTGGCGCGGGCGGACGACGCTAGCCACAGCCGCCGACCCGATTGCAATGAGCCGACTCGAATTATTGTGGTTGACGTCCTTCTCAACGTTGCCGCTGTTGTTGCCTCAGGCGGTCTACGCTCGTCTCAGGACGCTGCGTCTTCCGGAAGCGGGCCCGCCGTGGCAAGGCGTGTGCGGAGACGCAAACCGGCGCTTGCGCCTCGCTGTGGTCGGCGATTCGACCGTTGCCGGCGTCGGCGCCGGCGACCAGCGGCTGGCATTGGCTGGTCAGACTGCCGCTGCATTGGCCGGATTCGGAGATCACCGCGTCCAGTGGCATGCGTTTGGCCGCAACGGTGCGACAGTGGCCGATATCCAACGTGAATTCGTCGAGCCGGCCGTTGTCTTCGGTCCGGACATCGTGTTGCTCAGCGTCGGGGTCAACGACACGACTGCGCTGACGCCGCGACAACGCTGGCGCGAAAGACTGGTCGCAGTTGCGGACGCTTTTCACGCAGCGGGAATCGGTATCGTTGCCGTCTCTCGCCTGCCGCCAATGCATTTGTTCAGCGCGTTGCCGCAGCCACTGCGTGCTTTTCTCGGCATGCGCGCGCGTATTCTGGATCACGATTTACAGCGGCTCGCCGCCAGGCACCGCTGCCTCGAATATCTGGACTACCGTTTCGAACCGCGCCCGGAGTATCTTGCCGAGGACGGCTACCACCCCTCGGCCGCAGGCTGTGCGGTTTGGGGTCAGGGGCTGGCCGCAGGTATACGCGAGCGGCTCAACCCGGTTAGCCCTGATCGAGTAGTTCGCGCAAATTGATGACCGCTGAATTGGCTCGGGACAGATACGAAGCCATCACCAGCGAATGATTGGGGAACAGGCCGAACCCCTTGCCATTCATGACCAGCGGGCTGCGCATCGGTGAAAGGCTCTCTTCGAGTTCGCGAATGATCTGACGCAGACTGACGACTGCGTTTTTGTCTTGAAGCACCTGTTCGAAATCGAACTGCGCGGCGCGCAGGAAATGGAGCAATGCCCAGGCTGTGCCGCGCGCCTGATAAAACACATCGTCGATCTCCAGCCACGGTGTTTTTACCACCCGATCCTCCGAGCGCGGAGTTGCCATCTCGGCGGCCCGGTCACCTGCGAGGTCGGTATCCACCCGCACCTGGCCGACGCTGGCGCTAAGCTGCTGCGACAGGTTGCCAAGCCGTTTTTCGACGACGATCAGCCATTCGCGCAGGTTGTCCGCGCGAGCATAGAACTGGGTCTCGCTCTGGTTCTCGTCCTCGAGACGTGCGAGGTAGGCCTGTAAATGGGAAATGCCCTCGCGATACTTGCGCTCGCTGGCCGGCAACATCCACGAATCATGGTTGAAATTGAAGGCGGGCTCGGCCTGGGCCAGGTCCGGGTCTTCCGTGGATTGCGACTGAGAACGCGAATAGTCGTTGCGCAACGCCTTTGCCAGATCGCGGACCTGGATGATGACGCCCATTTCCCAATTCGGCATGTTATCGAGGAAAACGCTAGGCGGCGTGATGTCGTTGCTGAGAAATCCGCCCGGCTTGTCGAGTAACGTCTGCGAAACCCTGATAAGGGTCTCGGTGGTGCTGTATCCGGTGACAGTCCGGCCGGCGTCGTCCTTGCCGGTCACCCAGAACAAGTCCGGTTCACGGGACCATATCCACGCCAATACGACCTGGACCAGCAGGAAAAGGGCAATTCCGCCGATTATCAG
>PKUM01000225.1 GCA_002868855.1 Chromatiales bacterium
CAGCTGCGCCCCTAAGCCCGGTCCGCGCAACGCAAACGTCATCGACCAGCGCAGCGTCCTTCACTCGAATCTTCAGTCGCGTTCCCCAGGCATCGACGGATATGACGTTATCGAGTCCGCCAAGAGCCTGCAGCAGCACATGAACCTCGTCCTCAGCGAGCGATTGCTCCCCTATGTGGTCTGATTCCATGGTCCGAGTGGTCGTCTGCGGCGCCGTGGTTTCAGCAACTCGTCTCAGTTCAGCTGCAATTGCGTCTGCGCGCAAACCAACAACGACCTGCATCGTGTCACTCGTCGGATAGATCATACCCGCCGCACCCAGCGCTTTGAGCGCCGCTTCATCGACAGCCTCACGTGACGCAATACTCAGTCTCAGACGTGTCATGCAGGCATCGATGGTAAGCAGATTCCGGGCACCGCCGAGGGCTACGAGGTACTTCGCGGCCTCCTCGTTTGGCGCGTCGGTCACCGCACCCGCCTGCGCCGGCTCGACATCGTCCCTTCCGGGCGTCTTGACGTCGAAGCGCACGATGAAAAACCGGAAGGTCGCATAGTAGACAGTGAAATAGATCACCCCGATGGGCAGCATCAGGAGCGGCCGGGTCGCCTTGTTGAAATTCAGGACATAGTCGAAGAGGCCGGCAGAAAACCCGAAACCCAGCCGGATCTGGAGCATGTCCATCACCGCCATTGATAGGCCCGTCAACACCGCGTGAATGGCAAAAAGCGCCGGCGCAACGAACATGAATGTGAATTCGATGGGCTCGGTTATGCCTGTCAGGAATGATGTCAATGCCATCGACACGAGCAAACCACCGACGGCCTTGCGCCGTTCCGGTTTCACCGACCGGTACATTGCGAGGCACGCAGCAGGCAACCCAAACATCATCACGGGGAAGAACCCGCTCATGAAAGCGCCTGCCGTGGGATCACCCGCGAAATACCGGCGCAGATCGCCCGTGACGCCTTCGAAATCACCGACGATGAACCAGGCTAGATTGTTGAGGATATGGTGCAAGCCCGTGACGATGAGGATTCGATTCAGCAGGCCGTATCCGAAAAGGCCGACCTCGCCCGCGCCGATAACTGCCTCGCTCAGCGCGTTCATGCCCGTCTCGAGAATCGGCCAGCCAAAACCGAACAACGCGGCGATAAGCAATGCCGCAAAACCGCTGACGATCGGTACGAAACGGCGCCCTGAGAAGAACGCGAGATAATCGGGCAGCCGGATTTCCGAGTAGCGGTTGTAGAGGTTGCCCGCCAGAATGCCGCTGATCAGACCTGCGGGAACGCTCATCTTCATGATCGCGGCAGACTTGTAATCGGCGGACAGCAATTGCGCGGTTCGTTCGGCCGCGTCGGCGATCACTTCCGGCGGCACGTCGATCAGGACTTTGGCGCCCTCGGTCGTGACGAGATAGGCGACGACTGCGGCCAGGCCGGCGGCGCCGTTGCTACCGCGCGCAAGCCCGACGGCAACGCCGATCGCAAACAGCAAGCCGAGATTTGCGAACACGGCGTTGCCGGCGGCCGCCACGTAAGGCAGGTCCAGCAAGTCCGGCTGACCGAGGCGTAAAAGCAGCCCTGCGACCGGCAGCACCGCGATCGGCAGCATCAGCGACTTGCCGAGTTTCTGTATGGCCGGGAACAGCTTCTTCATTTGACGTCCCCCGTCACCGCGAACTCGCGCATCATTGCCCGTACCTCGCCGGCGGAACGCATCGCGAGCGCGCGTGTCGCAAGTTTTTCGCAATCCTTGGTGCTCAGCTCGCGTAGCCGCGCTTTCTGCCGCGCGATACCGCTCGCCACCATTGACAGCTCGCGAATGCCGAACCCGACGAGGATCGGTGCGGCCAGGAGGTCACCGGCCGCGCCACCGCAGACCCCGACCGGCTTGCCGGCTGCGTTCGCGGCCTCGGCTGTCCGCGCAATCAGTGCAAGCACCGCAGGATGAAGCGCATCCAGGCGGTCGGCCAGCAATGGTTCGCCGCGGTCCATGGCCAGCGTGTACTGGGTCAGGTCGTTGGTGCCGATCGAGAAAAAGTCGACGATCTCGGCCAGCCGATCCGTGATCAGGGCAGCAGCCGGTGTCTCGATCATGATGCCCAGATGTACCGGCTGGCTCCCTGGCCGCCGGGAGCGGATACGCTCAATCATGTCGCCGACTTCCTCGACTTCCTCGACGCTGCTCACCATCGGCACCATGACGCGTAACGGGCTGGCACGGCGCACCTGCAGCAGTGCCTCGAGCTGTGTTTCGAACATGCCGCGGTCCCGAAGACTCAAGCGGATGCCGCGCACGCCAAGTGCCGGGTTTTCCTCGAAGCGCTGCTCAACGTAGGCAATCGGCTTATCGCCGCCTGCGTCCAGCGTACGGACGACCAGCAAACGATCACCCAACGCGTCGGAGGCTTCCTGGTACACGGTAAGCTGTTCATCCAGCCCGGGTGCCGTGTCGCGATCCATGAAAAGGAATTCGGTACGCAACAGGCCGCTGCCGTCGGCGCCGAATTCGACGGCAGACCTCGCGTCTGCGACCGATGCAATGTTCGCGCACACGTGCACACGCACGCCGTCGATAGTCACGCAGTCGGCCGCCGCCGCCGCCTGTTCCTGCTGTTGGCGCACGGCATTGTCCTGCTGACGATCCCGGAACGTGCTGATCTGGTCAGACCGTGGCTGCACGTGCAGCTCGCCGAAGTCGGCGTCCACTGCGAGCTGTGCCTGGTTTTCGACCGCCAGAACCGCATCGCCGATCGCGACCAGCATCGGGATCTGCATCGAGGCCGCGAGAATGGCGACATGCGACGTCGTTCCTCCGGCAGCCGTGCAGATACCGGCGAGCTTGTCGCGGTCCAGCTCGAGTAATTGCGATGGCAAGAGTGTATGAGCGATGACAATTGCCTGGGCGGGCAGCGCGATGGCGTCACCCGGAGATTCACCGGCGAGCACGCGCTGCACGCGCTGGTTCATGTCTTCAAGATCATCGACGCGCTCGCGCAGCCGCTTGTCCTCTAGCTGGCCGAGCGCATCGCTGAGACGCGACACTGC
>PKUM01000101.1 GCA_002868855.1 Chromatiales bacterium
GCTGATGCTTAGTCACAAAAGTCCGGGCCGAATTCTACGCGCGTTGATAATTGCCGCGCTGATTACCGGCATTCTCGGTGCGAGCAGCCATGACGGGAGCGAGCCGGGCCATTCCTATAGCGACAGTTGTTTTTTCATGCTCGAGTTCGGTGCCTGCGACGGCATTGATGTCGATTCCCATGCCCACTTTGCAGGTGCCGATTCC
This sequence comes from Chromatiales bacterium, assembly GCA_002868855.1. Taxonomy (GTDB): domain Bacteria; phylum Pseudomonadota; class Gammaproteobacteria; order Steroidobacterales; family BM003; genus BM003. The sequence continues at coordinate 206 of PKUM01000101.1, forward strand.
GTGCGCGGTTTCAGGTCCGGGCGCCAGCCTGTGACGACGGCTACGGCGGGACTGCCGGGGGTGCGAGCGCCGCCGGTTCGCAGTTTCTGAGAATCAAAATTCCGCCGCTAGTCCCGACCACTTTTTTCAGGTTCCTTAGGCGAGGGTGATTTCATGAACCGCGTTCCGTTTGCTTTTTTCGCGCTGGCCCTGCCGGTGGCGCTGATTTTGGTGCCGGAGGAGCTGTCCGCGCAGGGCGTCGTTTCCGGAAACGCATTCAATCCGTCGATCAGCCTCATTCTCGACGGTAAGTACTCGTACTATTCAGACGACCCTGACGACCTGGTACTGCCGGGTTTTCTCGCCGACGAGGAGATAGGGCCGCCCGAGGAAGGGCTATCCCTCGGCGAGAGCGAGTTGGTGATGAGCGCCAATATCGACGATCAGTTCTACGGGTTCTTCACTGCCGCGCTCGAAGACGAGGACGGCGACACGGAAATCGAGCTTGAGGAGGCCTGGATTCAGACTCTCGCGCTGCCCTACGGGCTCGGTATCAAGGCCGGGAAGTTCTATTCGGATATTGGCTATCACAACGTGAAGCACCCGCACACCTGGGATTTTGTCGATGCGCCGCTGGCATATTCGGTATTTCTCGGCGGCAATTACGGTGACACTGGTGCCCAGTTGCGCTGGGTTGCGCCGACTACTCAATTCATTGAACTCGGCGGCGAGGTTTTACGCGGTGATTCGTTTCCCGCAAACGGGGCGGCCAACGACGGTGCGGGCGCATTCACATTGTATGCGCGCACCGGTGGCGACATCGGTGTCTCCCAGAGCTGGCGATTCGGGTTATCGCTGTTATCGGCGGATGCCGAGGAACGCGACAGCGGCGAGGGTGACGTCACATTCGACGGTGATTCGGACCTGTATATGGTCGATTTCGTATGGAAATGGGCGGAGAATGGAAATTCGAAGCTACGTAACCTGGTAGTTGCCGCTGAATATATGCACCGGGAGGAAGACGGTGACGTTGCGATCGAGGACAGCGGCGACGCCGAATATGATGGCGATCAGGACGGACTGTATGCGCAGGCGGTCTATCAGTTCCGGCCGAAATGGAGGGTCGGGGTTCGCTATGACTACCTGACGTCTTCGAACGACGTTGACGGCTTCGCGGAGCCAACGCTGCTTGATGATGGGGACGATCCCTACCGGTTCTCTACGATGCTCGATTTTTCGCATAGCGAGTTCAGTCGGCTGCGGTTGCAGGCCAGTTACCTGGACACTGGTGCCACAGACGATACGCAGATTTTCCTGCAATACATCATGAGTCTGGGTGCCCACGGCGCTCACAAATTCTAGGGGGCGGCATGAAAAGTCCTGTTTCCGTTCTCGCGCTGGCGGCATGGCTGTTGTCCGCACCGGCGCTGGCCGACCTCAAGGTATTCGCGTGCGAACCAGAGTGGGCCGCACTGGCCGGCGAGCTGGGTGGTGCACGGGTAGAGGCCGTCGCGGCGGTGACCGGTGCCCAGGATGTACATTACATCCAGGCGCGACCGAGTCTGATCGCGCGCGTTCGCAACGCCGATTTGGTGGTTTGTACCGGTGCCGATCTGGAGGTTGCGTGGCTGCCGTTACTGCTGCGCCAGGCGAATAATCCACGGGTACAGCCCGGGCAGACCGGGTTTCTCGCGGCGGCCGATTTTGTCACGCTGCTCGAGATTCCGGTGTCGGTGGACCGCGCCGGTGGCGACATCCATCCGTTTGGCAATCCGCATATCCAGACCGACCCGCGCAATATCCTTCCGGTCGCGGTGGAACTCTCGGCGCGGTTGCGCGCCATCGAGCCGGACGGCGCAGCGGAATATGCGCGCCTGCTGGAGGATTTTCGCGGTCGCTGGCAACAGGCGCTCGAGCGCTGGCAGGCGCGTGCGGCAGCTCTTGCCGGGATGGAAGTCGTCGTTCACCACAACAGCTGGATCTACATGAATGCGTGGCTAGGGCTGGACCAGCTTGGCAGTCTCGAGGCAAAACCGGGGGTGCCGCCAAGCGCCGGCCACCTCGCCGCGTTGCTTGCCCAGATCGGTTCGCACAATCCACGGGCGATTGTGCGCGCGGCGTACCAGAGCGCGCGGCCGTCCGAATGGCTGTCGGGCCGGGCCGGCATTCCGGCGCTGGTGTTGCCGCACACTGTTGGCGCAGTCGAAGGCGCGGATGACCTGTTCGCGGTTTACGAGGTCATGCTCGACCGGCTCGAGGGTGTCGCGCCGTGACGCTGTCCACGCTTGACTGGAGCATCCTGGGGCCGGCAACTCTGGCCGGACTCATCGTGCTTGCTACACATGTACCGCTCGGGCGCGAGGTGCTGAGGCGTGGAATCATATTTATCGATCTCGCCGTCGCACAGATCGCCGGACTGGGTGTCATAGCGACGGCGGCAATGGGCTGGGAGGTCCACGGTTTTGCGGCACAGCTATCGGCTTTCGTCGCCGCGACGATGGGCGCATTGCTCCTTTACGCATGTGAGCGACGGTTCAAGGAGTCGCAGGAAGCAGTTATCGGCGTCGTTTTCGTGCTGGCTGCCACCGGGGGGATTCTGCTGCTTGCGAACAATCCCCGTGGCGGTGAAGAGTTGAAAGACCTGCTGGTTGGCCAGATCTTGTGGGTGGACGCCCATACGCTGTGGCCCGCGGTTCTGATCAGCGCATTCGTGCTGACGATCTGGTCGATGGGAGGACGGTGGGTCAAAGGCGTTGGCTTTTACCTGGTGTTTGCACTCAGTGTGACGGTCTCGGTGCAACTGGTGGGCGTGTTCCTTGTGTTTGCCAGCCTGATACTGCCGGCCCTGGCGTCGCGTCATGCGCGTCATGGTCTGGCTACCGCCTACGTTGTTGGCGGACTCGGTTATGCGACCGGCTTGTTGCTGTCGGCGATATTCGACCTGCCTACGGGGGCGGTGATTGTCTGGTGCCTCACCGCCTGGGCCGTTATCATTGATTTGATGCTGCCTCACAAATCATTAAGTGAAGTCTAGTTCGGACAGGCTCGGTGCCGAGCTCTCGCGAGCGCTTCTCCCCGTATATCTCATTACCGGTGATGACCCCCTGCTGTCGGCCGAGGCGGCGGATGCCGTCAGACGCAGCGCGCGCGAACAAGGCTATACCGAACGCGAGATTCACGTTGCCGAGCGCGGTTTCGACTGGGATTCATTGCTTGCGGGAGCGAATAGCCTGTCATTGTTTGCCGAGCGGCGGATCATCGAGATCCGGTTGCCTACCGTTAAGCCCGGCGACAAAGGGGGGCGGGCGCTGGTAGCGCTTGCCGACAATCCCCCGCCGGACACTCTGTTGCTCGTAATCGCGCCAAAGCTGGACAAACGGGCATTGGCCGCGGAGTGGGCCAAGGCGCTCGACAAGGCCGGATGTGTGGTCCAGGTCTGGCCGGTCGATTCTGCGCGTCTGCCAGCGTGGATCGGAGCTCGCATGCGCGGCGCCGGCCTGGTTCCCGATCGCGAGGCGACCCAGCTGCTGACCGAACGGGTCGAGGGCAATCTGCTCGCCGCGCAACAGGAAATAGACAAGCTGGTTCTGCTCCATGGCGAGGGCCCGGTCGATGTCGAAGCAGTACGCGAATCGGTTGCGGACAGCTCGCACTATGACGTGTTCCAACTGGTGGATGCGGCGTTAACGGGTAAGACCCGGCGTGCACTGAAAATACTCGGCGGATTGCGCGGCGAGGGGGTTGAGCCGATTCTCGTCAGCTGGGCGCTGGCGCGCGAGTTGCGGGGTCTGGAATCGATGGCCTGGGAACTCGGGCGCGGGGCCAGACCGGAAAAAGTGATGGCGCGGGTTTGGCAGAAGCGCAAGCCTATTGTGGCCGGTGCGTTGAAACGCCTGGACGTTGCCTCGATTCAGGCTTTGCTGGTGGCGCTCGCCACGACCGACCAGATCATCAAGGGCGCCCGGCGCGGGCGCCCATGGGACGAGCTGCAGCGCGTAGTTGCAGGTTTATCCGGGCAGACGCTGCAACTGGCAGCAGCAGTGGCATGAGGCGGGTTGTTTCGGTGCGGACGCGAAACAGAGACATACAGGCATGAATCCAATAGGCGTTTTCGGCGGTACGTTCGACCCTATTCACTACGGTCACTTGCGGACGGCATTCGAACTGATGCAGTCGCTGCGGTTGTCCGAGGTCCGATTCATGCCGTGCGGTACGCCACCGCACCGTGGCCAGCCGGTGGCCGATGCCAAGACCCGCCTGGCGATGGTCAGAGCGGCAACCGAAGGCCAGCCGGGATTTATCGTCGACGATCGCGAGATGCGCCGCGAGGGACCATCATATTCAGTTGATACATTGTTCGATCTGCGGGCTGAGTATCCGCATCGATCGCTTTGCCTGATTGTCGGAATGGATGCTTTCCTGAGTCTGCCGAAGTGGTACCAGTGGCGCGAGATACTGCAACTTGCACATGTGATAGTCGCGCATCGGCCGGGTTGGCGTGCGCCGGATCACGGACCGCTGGGGGAGCTTATCGTCGATCGCGGGACTACCCGGATTGACGATCTGCATGAGGCCCGTGCGGGCGGAATTTTTATCCACGCAGTGACACAGCTTGAAATTTCGTCCACGGCGGTGCGCAGTCTTGTCGCGGCGCAGGGCGATCCCAGATTTCTGATGCCTGATGCGGTCCGGGATATCATTCTCGAAACCGGCTGCTATGGGCGCGGAGGCAACGAGGAGGAAAAAAATACCTGATGCAAACCAAAGAACTACTGCAAAAAGTAACGCAAGTCCTGGAAGACATGAAGGCGCGCGATATCAGTGTCATCGACGTCAGTCGCATGACCAGTATCACTGACTCGATGGTTGTCGCCTCGGGGACCTCCGACCGTCATGTAAAAGCCATCGCCGACGAACTGGTCGAGAAAATGAAAGCCAGCGATGCGCGCCCGCTCGGCGTAGAAGGTGCTGACCAGGGCGACTGGGTGCTAGTCGATCTCGGCGATATCGTGGTGCACTTGATGTTGCCGCGGGTCAGGGATTTCTACAATCTCGAGAAATTGTGGAGCGTCACCGAGGGCAATCGCGAGTCTGCCACGGTCCCGCTCTAGGCCACGCCGGCCAAGCACCGCAAGCGAGCGGATGCCTGTCACCACCCTGGACAAGGGAGAGGTGGCGGGGTACCAGGACCGGGTCAATGCTTCTCAAATTGCTGGCGGTGGGAACAAAACTGCCGCAGTGGGTACAACAGGGTTATCGGGAATACGCGCAGCGGATGCCGCGCGAGTGCCGCCTCGAGCTGTCTGAGATTGCGCTTGGCGCGCGGTCCACGACCGCGGAGAAAGCGAGGGCAGACGAGTGCGAGCGAATGTTGCGGGCGATCCGGCGTGAGGATTATGTCATTGCGCTGGACGTTACGGGCAAGCAATTCGATACTCCGAAATTGGCGCAACTCCTGCAGGAATGGATGTTCGGAGGGCACGATGTGGCCTTTTGCATCGGCGGGCCGGACGGACTTGGGGCGGAGTGTATCGACCGGGCCAACTTGCGCTGGTCGCTGTCTCCTCTCACTTTCCCGCATTCTCTTGTGCGGGTGATGGTGGCCGAACAGCTCTATCGCGCCGCCACTATTCTCAAAAATCACCCTTATCATCGGGCCTGAGCCGGGTACTGGGTTTTGCGGTGCAGCACCCGGGGAACTAACATCGACAGGATGAGCCAGGCCACAATCCATCTCGCCTCAGCATCGCCGCGCCGCGCCGAGTTGCTGCGCCAGATCGGCGTGGATTTTCGCAGCCACCCGGTGGACATTGACGAGAGTCGACTTGACGGCGAGCCTGCTGCGGACTTCGTGCGGCGGATTGCGGAAGACAAGGCGAATATGGCGTGGCGCGAACTTGCTGGTTCGAAAGATCTTTTTGTTCTTGCCGCCGACACGGCGGTAGCTCTGGCCGGCACGGTTTTCGGTAAGCCTCGCGATCGCGCGGATTGCATCGCGACATTGGGCCGTCTGTCCGGCCGCACCCATGAAGTGCTGACTGCGGTGGTGTTGCGTCACGCCGGCGGCGCTGAGACATGCTGCAGCCGCAGCCGCGTTCAATTCCGTGCAATTCCGGAACCGGAGCGGGTGGCATACTGGGAGTCGGGGGAACCTCGAGACAAGGCCGGTGCCTATGCAATACAGGGGCTCGGTGCCGTCTTCGTTCGTCGACTCGAAGGCAGCTACTCGGGAGTAATGGGTTTGCCGCTGTTCGAGACGGCAGCAATGCTCCGTTCCAGGGGTCTGTTTCGGATTGCACAGAGTGACCGCGAGGAGAGTTCGTGAAAGAGGAGATCCTGCTCAATGTAACGCCGCGGGAAGTGCGCGCTGCACTGCTCGAAAATGGCGTATTGCACGAAGTGTATATTGAGCGTGCGGGCCGGCGCGGTCTGATCAGTAACGTTTACAAAGGACGGGTCTCGCGGGTGCTGCCGGGAATGCAGGCGGCGTTTGTCGATATCGGTCTCGAGCGCACTGCTTTTTTGCATGTGTCGGATATCGCTCATGCGGCGCCGGTTGAAAATGGCATCGAGAGTCCGCGACCGGGAAATATCCGCGAACTTGTCAGCGAAGGCGGCGAAATCCTGGTCCAGGTCCTGAAGGACCCGCTGGGCAGCAAAGGCGCGAGACTGACGACCTACGTAACGATTCCGTCGCGCTACCTGGTTTATATGCCACAGGGTCAGGGTATCGGAATCTCCGCGCGAATCGAGGACGAAGCGGAGAGATGCCGTTTACGCGAGTATCTCGAGACGTTTGTGACTGAGGAACAGCAGGGCGGTTTTATTATTCGAACCGCCGCGGAAGGTGCGAGCTTCGAAGCGTTGCGCGCAGACATGATGTTTTTGCAAAAGCTGTGGGAAGTCGTTGGCAATGAGGCGGCGCGCACTCCTCCGCGAAAACTGGTTCATGAAGACCTGCAATTGCCACTACGAATTCTGCGCGATCAAATGGGTGAGCAAATGGAGCGCGTCCGGGTCGATTCGGAGGAGACGTTCGACCGCATGCAGGCGTTCGCCCGAAAATTCATCCCGGACCTCGTTCCTCGCCTCGAGTTGTATACCGGGCGGCGGCCGATTTTTGATCTGTACGGGGTCGAAGAGGAAATACAGAAAGCGCTGGAGCGCAAGGTCCAGCTCAAGTCCGGCGGCTATCTGATTATCGACCAGACCGAGGCGATGACCACCGTTGACGTCAATACCGGAGCCTATGTCGGTCACCGTAATCTCGAAGACACGATTTTCAAGACCAATCTCGAGGCAGCGGTTGCCATTGCGCGGCAACTGCGGCTGCGCAATCTTGGCGGAATTATTATTATCGATTTCATCGATATGGAGGATGCCGAGCATCGGCACCAGGTGATCCAGGCGCTCGAGCGCAGCCTTGCCGGGGATTATGCAAAAAGCCTCATTTGCGAGGTGTCGCGACTGGGTCTGGTCGAGATGACCCGCAAGCGCACCCGTGAAAGCCTGGAACATGTGCTCTGTGAGGGCTGTCCAACCTGCAACGGACGAGGTTCGATCAAAACGCCGGAGACTGTGTGCTACGACATATTCCGCGAGATCCTGCGTCAGACCCGCCAATTCGAGTTTCAGGAACTCATGGTACTTGCGCATCCGGAGGTAATCGAATTGTTGCTGGACGAGGAATCCGCCGGTCTTGCAGAACTCGAGGTAACGACCGGCAAGCCCATCAGGCTGCAGACCGAATCGATGTATAGCCCCGAGCAATACGATGTGGTCCTGATGTGAGCGGCGTCCCGGCAGCAGGCATCGGAGCCAACCGCATCTGGCGCTGGCGATGAGGATGACTTTGCGCAGCATAGGTCGCGCGCTCGTGACTGTCGCGGGCAGCCTGATAATCCTGCTGGCACTGGCGCTCGGCCTGTTCAGGATGGCGGTGCCGGAACTGCCGCAATACAAACCGCAGATCGAGGCATGGGCAAGTAAGGCGCTCGGGTCTCCGCTGCGGGTCGGATCGATCGATGCACGTTTGGGCCTGAGCGGTCCGCAGGTTCTCCTTAACGATGCGGAGGTGCTGACCGCGGATGGTTCAACACCGCTGTTAACTGCGCGCTCGGTCACGATCGTCTTAAGCCCCTTGCAAATGATCAGTGGACGTCGCCTCGCAATCAAGCGCCTGCTGTTCGATGGCGTCGGGCTAATTGTGGAACGCAGCGCGGACGGCGAATTCAGTGTCCTTGGCAGGACTGCGGGTGGTGCCGACAGGGCGGAGGTGCCGCTCGAAGCACTGCCGCAGGGCGTGTTGCATATCCGCGATGCGCAGGTCGATCTGATCGATCATGCGACGGGCGCGCGTGACCTGCGTTTTACCGAAGTTCGCCTCGACGTTGAGCGCAAGGGTCCACGCCTCGAAATACTGTCGCGATTCGAGTTGCCGGAGGAACTCGGTGACAACGGTCACTACACCCTGGAACGAATGGACCGCGGCGGACCTGAAGACGTCGAGTTGCGCATGGCGCTGGGGCTGGAGAACGTGCATCTCGAGGAATGGGCCGGATTCACGCCGGACGATCTGCTGATTCCGCGTACCGGCAACGGCGACATCAGCCTGTTTCTTGCCACCAAGGGTGCGCAGGTAATAAGTGCCAGCGGCGACGTGGATATGCGTGCTGTCGGTCCACCGGTTGCCGCTGCAGCGGCTGAAGACGGCGTTGTATTTGATCTGGTTTTTGGCCATTTCGAGTGGAGCAGGCATCCGACTGGCTGGCAATTCAATGCCGAGAACCTGCAGATCGTAAGGAACAACAAGACCTGGCCGGAAACTTCGTTGCGCGTAGAGCGCGTCGAGCGCGACGAAGGCGCGGTTTACTATGCCAACGCGGATTTTGTTCGACTGGAGGATCTCATCCCGTTCGAGCCCTGGTTGCCGGGCGACGAATTTCAGTACCGGCTGGGCGAGCGAAATCTCCGCGGTGACGTGCGCGGACTCAACGTCAATTATGTTGCCGGCAGTTCGGACAACTTCTCGATCAAGGCCAATATCCAGGATGTCGGTCTGGACCCCCTGGGCGACCAACCGGGCATCGACGGAGTTACGGCGGAACTTGCGGCGCAAAATGCCGGTGGGCGTGTGCTTTTGCAGAAGGTCGATTCGATCACCATCCCCGGTTTTTTCCGTGAGCCGATCAGTCTGGACGAGAGCGGGATCAACATCAGCTGGACCCGGTCTGCTCAAGGGGTTGAGGTGCGCGGCGAGGGTTTGCGGCTCGCAAACCCGGATCTCGCCATAACCGGCCAGCTCAATCTCAGTTTGCCGCAGAGTACCGACGGGTCTCCGTACCTGGATCTGAAGCTGGACATTCCGCGTTTCGATGCGGCCTCCAAAGGCCGGTATCTGCCACTGCCCGCGCTTTCCGAAAATCTCCTGGGCTGGCTGGATTCGGCGATTGTCGAGGGACAAGCCAGCGCTGGCAAAGCGGTCTGGCGAGGCGCCCTCGGTGACTTCCCATTCGAGGATGGCGGCGGCGAGTTCAAGGTCGAGTTCCTGATTGAAAATTGCACGTTGCAGTACGCCAACGGGTGGCCGCCGGCGGAAAATCTGCGGGCCCGGATTGCGTTCGTTAACGCCGGCATGGATGCGACCGTCATGGGTGGCACTATCAGTGGCAACGATTTTTCCGAAGGGCGTGCCGTGATCCCGGATCTACGGACACCTGTACTGGAACTTGATGCGAGAACATCCAGCCAGCTGGAGCGGATCCTCGGGTTTGCGGGCGACAGTCCGCTGATAGAGCAGTACGACTTTCTGCGCGATTTCGTGGTGGCGGGAGATGCCAGTGTGGACGTCACCATGAACATGCCTATTCGCGAGCGTGAAAAAACGGATGTTCGTCTGGTAATCGGTCTTGATGGTGCCGACGTCGGTACCGTTGCATTGCCGTATCGCTTTGAGAATCTGAGCGGCGATGTGGTGCTGGCGGACGGGACGCTGCAGGCCGACGACGTCAGCGGAATGCTGTTGGGCAAACCGGTCCGAATCGATATGGAAGCCGACAGTCGCGGCGCGGATCCGGCGACGCTGATGATAGTCAACAGCTGGGCGGATGCCCGGAGTATTGGCGTGATTGCCCCGCTCCTGGAAAGGCATGTAGAGGGAGAGACTGACTGGTATGCGGTTGCACGGTTTCCGGTCCGCGAAAGCGACGATCCGGTAACGATCAGGCTGCGTTCGGTACTCGGTGGCCTGGCGTTGAAGCTGCCTGAGCCGCTTGCGAAGTCAGCCGTTGACGTGCGCGATTTCGAAATTGCCCTGACCATGCACGATTCTGGTTTGCGCGAGTGGGATTTGCGTGTTGACGACAAATTCAACGCGATATTGCTTTATACCGGTGAGTTCGATAAGGCCGCGCGGGGAGCCGCAGTGTTTGGCGGCGCTCCGGCTAGTGTGACGAGTGAGCCGGGACTGCATGTGTCGGGGTCGGTTCCGCGCACCCGACTCGAGTCGTGGCTCGATCTCGGCGGGGACGGTGAGAGCGAATTCAGGTTGCAGGACTTTTTGCGCTCGGTAGACGTCCAGGTCGAGGACTTCGGCGCGTTCGGTTTGTTGCTCGGTCCAAGCCGGGTCGAACTGGAGCCTTCCTCGACAGGCTGGGCTGCGGAAATCGACAGCGAAAATGTGGCGGGGGTGATAGCGGTTCCGTACGATCTGGCCGATGGCAGCCCGCTGGTTCTGGACATGCAGCGCTTGCGCCTGGTCGACTGGGAAACGTCTGATGAGCCTGCGGAGCCGACCGATCCTTCGACGCTTCCGGCAATCACCGTCAATGCCGAAGAATTCGTGCTGCTCGACCGCCGCCTGGGTGTGCTCGACGCAAAATTCGAGAAGACGCCGAGCGGACTGCTGTTCCGCCGTTTTGACACCAACGCACCCGGTTTCTCGGTCCGCGCGACCGGAGCGTGGACGAACACCGCGGAAGGGCCCGGGACAACTGTCACGGGTGCCCTGAACAGCACCGATCTGGGCAGTACCCTCGAATGGCTCGGCCATGCGGGTTACATCGAGGAGGGGCGCGGCAACGGCACTTTTGACCTCAACTGGCGTGGCGGCCCGGATCGCCACTTCGCCAAGACGATTGCCGGTCGCATTTCCGTCCAGCTCAAGGATGGGGTGCTGCAGGATGTCAATCCGGGTGCGGGCCGCGCGGTCGGATTGCTCAGTGTCACCGCGTTGCCGCGCCGATTGTCGCTCGACTTTACCGATGTCTTTGGCAAGGGACTGGCCTTCGACAAGATCGAGGGCGACTTTACCTTGTCTGACGGTAACGCCTATACCAGTAATCTGATCATGGACGGTCCCGCTGCGGGCGTGAGGATTTCGGGGCGGGTCGGGATCGAGGCGGAAGATTACGACCAGACCGCTATCGTCCATGCAAAAGTGGGATCGTCACTACCGATTGTGGGCACCGTTCTCGGCGGCCCGCCTCTGGGTCTCGGGTTGTGGATTTTCAGTGAGGTATTCAAAGAACCCCTGAAAGGCATTGCTCGTGCGAAGTACAGCATTACCGGCAGCTGGATTGAACCGGTTGTCGAGCGCCAGTCTTTTTCTCCGGCGGCTGAAGAAGCGGTTGCCAGGCCGGGTCTTGCAAGCGGCGACGAAGGCTGAGAGCCGGGCAGCGGCTGAGTAAAAATGACTGTTGCCGCCGTGATCCAAATGACTTCCGGAGCGGATCGCGCTCGTAATCTGACGCGAGCTGCTGGCCTGATCGCTGAGGCGGCCGAGCAGGGCGCGGTCCTGGCCGTCCTGCCTGAGAACTTCGCGTTCATGGGGTCGAGCGACCAGGAGCGCCTGGCGGCCGCCGAAGCGGATGGCTCTGGTCCGGTACAGGATTTTCTTGCCCGCGAGGCGGCTCATCGCGGTATCTGGCTGGTGGGAGGGACGCTGCCGTTGCTGGATGCGGACGCAACGCTCCCGGCCGCCGCCTGCCTGGTCTATGATCGGGCCGGCCGCCGGGTCGGTCGATACGACAAAATTCACCTGTTTGACGTTACGTTGCCCGGTGATGGCGAGTCCTATCGCGAATCAGCGACGATCCGTGCCGGCCGCGCACCCTTGCTCATCGACACCCCTTGCGGGCGGCTCGGTATCGCAGTCTGTTACGATTTGCGTTTCCCCGAGCTGTTTCGCGATTTACAGTCCGGCGGCGCAGACGGGTTCGCGGTTCCCGCAGCGTTTACCGCGCAGACCGGGCGGGCTCATTGGGAAATCCTCGTCCGCGCCCGGGCTATCGAAAACCTCGGCTATGTGCTTGCCGCGGCGCAGAGCGGGAACCATCCAGGCAGCCGACAAACTTATGGCAACAGTCTGATCGTCGATGCCTGGGGAGAAATTCTGGGACGTGCGCCGGACGGCGAGGGCGTAGTTCTGGCGCAACTGGATTTGCAGAAACAGATGCAAATACGAGAAAGATTTCCTGCGCTGGCTCATCGCATCGGCGGAGCCGGTCTGGCAACGAACAACGACCACGGTGAGAAGTGACAATTATGACGAATGACGTTCTCGAAATAGCTGAACACAGGATACTGGCGCCGGCCGGCCTCGACCAAGGTCACCTCGGTAAAGTTCTCGGCGGGATCATGGGCCGGGCGGTAGATAGCGCCGATTTGTATTTCCAGACCAGTCGCACGGAGGCCTGGTCGCTGGAGGACGGTATCGTCAGGGAGGGATCGCACAGCATCGAGCAGGGTGTGGGGGTGCGGGCGATGAGCGGTGAGAAGACCGGATTCGCCTATTCCGATGAGATACTGCTGCCGGCGCTGGAGCAGGCATCGATTGCAGCTCGTGCGATTGCCCGGGCCGGGCAGCAAGGCGCAGTGCAGGCGTGGTCACGGCCAACCGCGCGGGCGCTGTACCCTGCGCTGGATCCGCTGCCGTCCATGAGTGATGCCGACAAGGTTGCTTTGCTGCAGGGTATTGACCAGCAGGTCAGGGAAATCGACAACCGGGTTATTCAGGTAATGGCGAGCCTGGCCGGTGTCCACGAAGTTGTTCTCGTGGTTGCCAGTGACGGAACGTTGAGCGCGGATGTGCGGCCACTCGTTCGGCTGAACGTTGCTGTGATTTGCGAGGATGGCGAGCGCCGTGAGCAGGGCTACAGTGGCGGCGGAGGACGCTCCGGATACGAGTACTTCACGCCGGACCGGGTTCGGGAATATTGCTGCGAGGCGGTGCGCCAGGCGACCGTCAATCTCGAGGCAGTTGCGGCCCCGGCCGGCTCGATGAATGTCGTTCTGGGACCGGGATGGCCCGGGGTTTTGCTGCACGAGGCAATCGGTCACGGGCTCGAGGGCGATTTCAACCGCAAGGGCACCTCCGCGTTTAGTGGGCGAATTGGCGAGAAGGTCGCTTCCGAGCTGTGCACCGTTGTTGACGATGGCACATTGGAGGGCCGGCGCGGCTCGTTGAGTGTCGATGACGAAGGTACGCCCACCCAATGCACCACTCTTATCGAGAACGGTGTTCTGAAAGGGTATCTGCAGGACAAGCTAAACGCCCGGCTGATGGGTGTGCCGTGCACCGGCAATGGCAGGAGGGAGTCGTTCGCTCACCTGCCGATGCCGCGGATGACCAATACCTATATGTTGCCGGGACCGCACGATCCCGGAGAAATTATTGCCTCGGTTGACAAGGGTCTGTACGCGAAAAACTTCGGCGGTGGCCAGGTCGACATTACATCCGGCAAGTTCGTGTTTTCCGCTAGCGAAGCTTACCTGATCGAAAATGGACGGCTGACACATCCGGTCAAGGGTGCCACGTTGATCGGCGATGGACCTGATGTGCTGACCAGGGTTTCGATGGTGGGCACGGATCTCGAGCTGGACACCGGTGTCGGTGTCTGCGGTAAAGATGGCCAGAGTGTCCCCGTCGGAGTTGGTCAGCCGACTTTGCGAGTCGATGGGCTGACCGTTGGTGGCACGGGTTGAGTGGGTTCAGGCTCTAGCTGTAATAGAGCATCTGCAGATAAGCCGAACCGAACGTCGCGGTTCCCCAGATCAGCCATACCAGCCAGACGAAATCCGGGAGTCGCTGCCGCTGTCGCAGCTTGAACCACAGTGCCGGCAACAGGCTTGCGGTAACCGTGATGCCAAGAATGTAAGCGGCGTCTACAGCGATGTCGACAAAAAGCAACTCTTGAAGACCATGCCCCGCGGCTAGGTTTACGAAAACGGCGCCGGCCACGCTGGCGACGACGACAGCCACGGCCTGCGGCAATGAATACCATGGTTTACCGGCGCGCGGATCGCCGCGTGTGGGTATGCGATTTGCTTCGACGGAGCTGGTCTCTTTAAAGAATGCGCGCTTGCTGCGCGCATTGCGTCCGAGCGTGTAAACAGACAGAGCGACAGCAAAAAATATCGCAACCCATTGCCCCGGTCGCGGTTGTGCGATTTGAGCCAGTTGACAGACGATGCCGAGCCCCGCGCCTGCCATCAGCAGTGCTATGCCGGCAAGTAATTCGGCAGGTTCCTGGCTTGCATAGGCACGCGCGTGAAGCCATTGGACAAGGACCGCCAAAGGCAGCGCCTCGAACGGCAAATGCGCCGCCGACGGTGACAGCAGCGTGTTCTCCAGCACCGTCATCACGATGTAGAAGGTGGACAGCACTACGACGCTCGCTGCGTAGCGTCGGGTCGTGACACCCGGATGCAGCAATATGAAACGGCGCAACAAGCGAAAGATCACCATCGCGACGAGCCCGGTCGCAAGAACGAATGCGAAGCTGAAGCCAAACGCGGACCAGGAGAAATATGCTTCGGGCACGGGCGTGAAAAGCGGGTCATTGGCTGCTTGCGCGGCGGGCGCGGATAGCAACGCGAGAAAAGCGCGGATTGCCGCTTTTTGAGATTTACCGACCATTGCCGGATTGTATCGGTGTGCGATATGTCAAACTGTGACCGAATTCTCCAACTGCGCAGCCCTGTCAGCCGTCGCCGAGACGGATAATGAGGCCGGCATCGGTCTTTCCGTCGTCGCGGTGACGGGCCGAGATATGGGTAATGCCGAGGTTCCGGATCGCCTCGACGCAGGCGTTTGCATTGCCGCGATCAAGCTGATTGAAAGCCTCGTCGAGAAACAGAATCTGTGGCCGGCGGTACAACGCGCGGGCGAGCAGGAGTCTTTGCCGTTGTCCTCCAGACAAGGTATTGCCGAAATCGCCTATCCGGCTGAGATATCCCATGGGCAGGCGACAGATGGTCTCGTGTATGGATGCGAGTTCCGCGCAGTGCGCGATTCGTTTGTGGTCAGGGCTGGGGTCAAGCGCGCTGATGTTGGCGGCGATGGTGCCATCCAGGAGCGTATCATCCTGCATGACCGCGCTGGCGAGTCCACGGATTCTGCCGCGGGCATGACGCAAGTCGTGGCCATCCAGCATGATTCTGCCCTGGGTCGGTTCGATCAGCCCGAGCAGGATCTTTATCAATGTGCTTTTACCGCAGCCCGATGCGCCGGTTATCAGAGCGCATTCCCCTGCGTCCAGGTGCAGCGTCAGGTCGCGGATAATCCAGGGGTCGGCGGCGGAGTATCTGAACCACAGCCCCTCGGCCGCCAGGAACCTGAAGGTGCCCACATCGTCCGCTATGCGCTGCGTGGGTTCCGGCTCCGGACGGGTCTGCGTAATATCGGCAAGGCGGTCACGGTGAACCGCGCTGGTACCGAACTCGACGCCATGCTGAATCAGCGAGAATGACCTGTCCAGTAAATATTGGCGGTACGCCAGGAATGCCACCAGCATGCCGAGCGACAGACGGCCGTCCAGGACCGAACGCGCACCGAGCCAGACGACCGCAATTTTCTCGGCCACCGCCAAACCCTGCTTTGCCGTCTGTTGCCATAGTCCGGCTACTCCGAGTTCGAGCGATGCGTTGATCGCGCTGCCAAGTCGGTTCAGCCAGGCCGCCTCGTAACGTGATTCGAGAGCGTTTATTTTCAGTGTCTGAAGGCAGCGCAGAGACTCGAGAAAACCGGTTTGACAGCGAGCCTGGTGCGCCAGCGCGGCGCGAGTCCGCTGCCGCAAGACTGGGTGGAGACCGGCGCAGAGCAACGCGTGGCAGGTTATTACGGCGACCACGATGGCACTCAGCTGTGGCGAGTACATCAGCATCAGCGCTAATGCCAGGAGCACCATCAGCGCATCCATGACAGCCTCGACCGCGGTTCGGGTCAGTAGTTGCTGGATCGTCTGTAGCGAATCGAAACGCGACATCAGGTCGCCGAGGTGACGCTGCGCGAAAAAACGCAAAGGAAGGCGCAACAGATGATTAAAGACGCGCGCGGAAACCAGCAACTGAATCCGGCTGCCGAACCGCATTGAATACCAGCCCCGTAGCAAACCCATCGCCACCTGAGTCAGACCAAGCGCGAGGAATGACATTGCCAGCAGATTGAGGAGTTGCAGATCATGGCTCGTGATGACGTCGTCGATCACGAGTTGAGTGAAAAACGGCATCGTCAGCGTCAATGCCTGCACGCTTACCGATACTGCAACCAGTTGCAGTATCGAAGCAGGAAGACCGGGCAGCCCTTCGAACAAACTGGCAAGTCGCAGCCGCCGGCGTTGGTCGCGCCGGGTAAAGTCGCCACCCGGTTGCAGCTCGAGCACGACGCCGGTAAAACACTTTCCAAACTCTGTGATAGTAATGCTGCGCCGACCTAGCGCCGGATCCATAATCTCAACCCTGCGCCGGTTAATCCGCTCGATCACAACAAAGTGATCGAAATTCCAGTGCACGATCGCCGGGCAGGCAATCTGGTCCAAATCCCGTGTGTCCGCGCGTAAAGCCCGGGCGCTGAGCCCGACCGATCGGCCCAGCGAAATAATTCCTTTCAGATCGTAACCTCGCACCGATCCGGAGTTGTGAAGAGTGGCGAAATTCGCATCCAGGTGTCGACCGAAGTAGGCAGCGATTGCGCGCACGCACGTCGGCCCGCATTGGGCGGGTGAGTCCTGCATTAGCACTGGTACCCGTCTTCGTCCCAGCAGAGTCATCATGGGAGGAGTCCGGAGCGCTGCAACGGCGCGAGGAGACGTCGCCATACCGCGGTCGGTGGGCCAAGGATATCCGCCTCAAGGCTGCTGCCCGGGAATAGTCGTAAATTGCGCCCGTTATGGACCGGCATGGGATGATTAAGTTCGACGATGACCCGATACAGGGGCCCATGTTCGACGGACCGGCTTACGGGAGTCGGCCCGATATCAACGATTTCGCCGGAAAAGGTGCCGAAACGCTGCATTGGAAGCCCCGCGTAACGCAGGCGAACATCGTGGCCGGGAGCAATAAGGCTGATGTGAGCCGACCGCACCAGCAACTCGGCGCTCGGTTTCTGATTCGCCGGTACGATGCTTACGACGGGCTGTCCGGCCGCCACGCTTGCCCCGGTTCGAACAAGCAGCACGCCAATGCGTCCGATGGCGGGACTGAGCAGCAGTGACTCGGCGCGTGCTTCCAGATCGAGTAATTGCCTGCGCAGCTGTGCGCTGCGGATTTGGAGGTCGAGTTCTTCATCGCGGAACCGGTTCAATGCCGCAGTTCGTTCAACTTGCCGTTGCTGCAGTTGCGCGTAGAACACGGCGTGCTCGCGTTCTAAACTGAACAGTTGCATCTGCGCATCCAGGACCTGCAGCTGACTGGCATCGAGGTGGGTGCGGGGTGCGTGTCCGCTGCTGCTGAGGTGCTTGGTTCGGTCGTGGGCGAGCGTCAGCAGATTTGCGCGTTTTTGCGCGATACTTTGCAGCGACTCGATCAGGCCGAGTTCACGCCGCGCAGATTGGCCGGCCAGCTCGTAACCCTCGATCCAGCTGGCCGATTTGCGGCTCAGCAAGTCGCGCAATCCCTTCAGATGTTCCAGTTCGGCAAGCAGAATCTGTCGTTGCGCATCGTCCAGGTTTGCCTGATCTGCGTTGCCGGTGTTGGAGCCGACAGCCATCAGCGCATCCCCGGGCCGCACAGGGTCGCCCTCTTCGAGCAGCAGCCTTTTGACGACGCCGGAGCGATCTGCGGCGACCTCGACCTCGCCGCTGCCGGTGATTATTCGCCCGGATACCGTCATACGCGGCTGGTATTTGCCTGCAACGGCAATCGCGGTTAGCCCTGCCACAGGGAGCAATAGCAGCAGTGCAGCCAATGCTCCTGGCCGATGGTGCGCGCCGATCGTAGCGCCGAGGCCGCGCCGGGCAAACGCCTCGACGGCATCATGTCGGAAAAGCTTGGCGGTAGTCCTGGTCATCGCGCTGGAGCCTGCAATGCAGCGAGTTCAGCGCGACCCGAGTGACTCCAGTCCGGTCAGCAGCCATGCGATCAGAAACATCAGCGAAAGCAGCAACCAGATTGTGCTGCGCGTCGGTGCATCGTTGTCGCCCGGTTGCGGCTGCAGCGCAAAAACCACGCTGGGCCGAAGGTCGAGAAAGCCCGGGTCGGTGGCGGCGCTTTGTGCCGCTGCGGCCGCAAATGCCGGGAGCAGGGCGGCATGCAGTGCACCGGACCAAGCCAGCGCGAGCGCCAGCATCAGGTTGGCCAGTGCGATTAGATGGATGGTTATCGAACGATGTGTGCGGAATGACATCTGACGAATCTCCTTTGAGCAACCGGGGTGGTTCCCCCGGTTACTCTGGTGTTGCGCGTTTAGTCGTCGAGCTGGTTGGCGATTAGTTCGTCCAGTCCGGCGTTGTACACGAACGTGCCAATGGCGTAGCCGGTCGAAAATGCCATGCCCAGATAGCTCATGCCGCGAACCAGCCGTGTGGCCGCGCCGACATTTGCCTCGCTGAACAGATCGCCGCCGCTGACTTGCGCGAGTTCCTGTTGTGTCAATGTCCGCATTTTTTTCACTCCTGACAGTCATCGTAGCCGGCGGTGTGAAGGACCCGGATCGGGCCGCCGGCGCCCTTGCTCCGACCCGGACCACTAAGGCTAGCGCCCCGTCGGAGAAGCGAACATGTCAATTTCAATGGCGGA
>PKUM01000095.1 GCA_002868855.1 Chromatiales bacterium
TCCGAACACTGGAGCGAGCCCATCATGAAGTCTGCTAATACGATCTTCGCGGGACTGACCGCTTTGAGTTTTTTTCTGATTGGCGCCGCCAACGCGCTTGGCCAGACCAGTGACGAGATTAGTTTCGATGGGCTCGAGCGCGTTGACTCCAGCCGCGTTCACATCGCCTACATCAATCCCGACGCCGACTTCAGTGTGTTCAAACGTCTCGCCATCCTCGAACCGTAAGTCGCGTTTCGGAGCAACTTGGCGGCGAGACCAGAATCGTTCGCGCAGCCGCAACGTCAACGTATCGGAGGTGGAGAGACTGAAATGACCGTGCGAACAGAAAAAAACGGCGCAGTGGTTACCGTTATCCACAGCCGTCCCGAAGCTCGCAATGCAATGGACCCGGAAAGCGCCGAGCACCTCGCCGCGGCTTTCGTGGCGTTCGACCGGGATCCCGACGCATCCGTCGCGGTGTTGTGGGGAGAAGGCGGTGCATTTTGCGCCGGCTGGGACCTGAAACAGGCGGGCGCATACGATGCAACGGCCGATCCTCTGGGCGAATTCCATTTCCCCGAAGACGAGGCGCCGATTCCGCGCGGACCGATGGGTCCAAGCCGCCTGAGTCTGAGCAAGCCGGTCATTGCCGCGGTCGCCGGCCCCGCGGTCGCGGGCGGATTCGAACTCGCATTGTGGTGCGACTTGCGGGTAATGGAACGCAGCGCCTACTTCGGCGTGTACTGCCGCCGCTGGGGAGTTCCGTTGATCGATGGTGGCACTGTGCGACTGCCGCGCCTGGTCGGCCACGGCCGAGCGCTGGACATCATCATGACCGGGCGCAAGGTTCCGGCCGAAGAGGCCCTGCGAATTGGTGCCTGCGAACGAGTCGTCGCCGATGGCGAGGCCCGTATGGCAGCTGAAGCACTGGCCGCGGAGATCGCGCGCTACCCGCAAGGCTGCCTGCGCGCCGATCGCCGCTCCGTCTACCTGCAACACGGTCTTGCGCTGGAAGACGCGCTCAGAGCCGAATGGAAAAACAGCGCTCCCATGCTTGCCGCCGAAGGACTCGCCGGAGCGGCACGTTTCAGCGAAGGTAAGGGCCGCCATGGCGATTTCGACGACATCTGAAGCACGCGCCAGCGATGGATCCAACCCGCGACCTGAAGCTGCGTCCACCCGGATCTTCACGGCCTGAACGCCAGCGCCCAGCGTCACAGGCAAATGGTCGCCGCCGCAAATTTCCATTGTGATGACTTTGCCATTGGCGCAACGGGCACTGGCCAATGAGACGGACGAACGCACAACCGGTAACAGGGGTGACCATTAAGCCGGCCCGCCCCTCGCGACGGGTTTTCCTAAAGTCGGCAACCGGGCTTCTGGCAGCCGGGTCCTCCGCGCTCTTGACCGGCTGCGGCGAAAGCACCGCGGTCGACCGCAAGCTGCAATTCGGCTCGCTGCGCGCTGCACTGGCAGAAGCGGAACGCCTGGCAAACCTGGCGGCCCTCGAAACCGCTTCGGTCTGGACACTGCCGCAGACACTGGTCCACTGCGCACAGAGCATCGAGTACTCGATGGCCGGATACCCGGAGATGAAATCGAAGGCGTTTCAAAACACGGCGGGCGCTGCGGCGTTCAACCTGTTTGCCTGGCGCGGTCGCATGTCGCACGACCTGACCGAACAAATTCCCGGTGCTCCCGCGCTGGAAAACGCCACCGACATGACTACCTCGCTGGCGCGGCTACGCAGCGCCGTCGACGCTTTCGCATCGACGCAAGAACTACTGCAACCGCATACCGCGCCGACCCAACGCACTCAAACCTGAGGGCGCCGCCTGAACCTCGCTGTTTGCGAAAAATTCGGTGATGTATTTCGCAATGATCTGGTACCCGTAAGGAGAGGGGTGGCAGATTCTGTCGCCGTCCGATTCTTCAAGATTGAACTTTTCCCAAGCGATGCCCGGGAACCGGGCCACATCTCCCATCAACAGGTGCGAGTCGATACTCGCTCGGTGCTCGGCGATAAATTCTGCAGCACTGGAGGTGTCGAACCTGTTTCGCGGGATAAAGATGACGGCCGGCTGTACTCCCCACTCGCGGGCCATGCTGGCGTACTCATTCAACAGTGCGATCAGGTTCAACCTTACGTCCTGGTTAGCAAAAATCAGGAAATATTCCGGCTTTCCCAGTTTGCGAAACTCACGCTGTAACTTGCGGTACTTAAAGTTATTACTGGTAAGGCTTTCCAGCAGTGCAAACGAGTACGGAAACCGGGCCACGGGCCTGGCCCAGAAATCCTCGTCGAAGGCCTTTTGCGCCGCCCGCCGGAACAGTTCGAGACTCTCGAATACCTGGCTTCCCGGATGCGGTACAACCCGGCCGTCCCTCATGTAGGGCTTAAGCGCATAGTCAGAGGCGCCACTGTAGAGTACCGGACGATAACTGTTCACCATGCGGTAAAGGTTCTCGTACATGATGCCCATTACAATCACCCGGGCGCGCGGGTATCTCGATACGTTCTGCTGCAGGTACAGCAGGCTCTGGGTTGGCCCATAGCCGGCGACACCGTGATTGGCCACTGAAACCCCAAGCAGCTCCGCCAGCCTGGCTGGATAGGTTTCATTGTCAGCGACCTCCCTGCCATTGCTATACGAGTCGCCAACCACAATCACTTCCGCTTGCCGCCCGTCATAACCGTCATAAGTGCGTGCGCCAGCAGCGTCATAACTGTACCGGATCGGCCGGCCAAGGCAGTTGTCTTCCTCATGAACCGCCGGCCCGGTATTGCGCCAACCGATAACCGGATCGGCGACCTTCGCCCTGAACTCGGCCAACCCCGTCGCGCTATATCGATCAAACACGCTTTGGCGCGCATCAAACAGGTCGTCCTCGTCGACGAGTTTCGCTGTCACAAAGGCAAACAGTTCCAACAGAGCGAACATGAAGCCCAGCATGAAAAGATAGAAGGCCAGATTTTTTATCGTAGCGCTCCCTGCAATCTACCAGCGGCTTGTGAAGTATGCTCTGGCCAGGTAATTCATTTAGAATCGGGGCCA
>PKUM01000276.1 GCA_002868855.1 Chromatiales bacterium
CATGGCCTGCAACAGTTCTGGGTCGTCGACATCCGGGTCGCTGAGACCGAGGTCCTTGTAGGCCGCCTCACCGCTGCGGATGAGTTGGCGTGGCGTAATACCGAGCAGGGCAATCAGACGGCTGAGCTCGGCTAAAGACGGCGGGCTCTTGAGATAGTTAACAACTTGCGGTGAAAGGCCGCGTTCTTCAAGCAGAGCCAGCGTGGCGCGCGACTTTGAGCAGCGAGGATTATGATAAATAGTGACGTTCACGGGGCGGTCCAGACGGCGGCAAGGCTAAAGGATTGTATTATTGCTTTGCTTGACGCGCCAATTAGGCCCTGCTACTTTTTATTTTTTCATTGATTTTTTAATATGATAGGCGAGTTTTTGAAAGCATTATCAGCAGTTTTGCTACTGTCGCTGCTCGTGGCTTGCGCGGCCGCGCCGGTGCAGGAAATGAGTGATGCACGCCAGGCGGTCGAGGCCGCGGCGGATGCCGGCGCGGGAGAATTCGCGGCCGGACTGCTCGGCTCGGCACGTAGTCTGCTTGAAAGTGCCGAGAGTAAGCTGCAACAACATCTGTTTACCGGCGCCCGCCGGGACGCCGAAGCAGCGCGCGAAGACGCGCTTGAGGCGTTGAGAATTACCCTGGAGGCCAAAGGGGAGGAAACCAGGTAGCCGCCGCCGTCGCTATGTTCCGCCAAACGCAGCTTCGCATCCCCGCCAGCAAATGAGCAGTCACAGCCGCAGGTTCATTATCCATGGGCGGGTTCAGGGCGTGTTCTTCCGCGAGAGCACACGTAGGGAGGCGAGGCGGCTTGGACTCGCCGGCCATGCGCACAACCTGGTCGACGGAACGGTTGAAGTGCTTGCCGTTGGCGAGCCGGGCGCAATCGAGGCCCTGCAATGCTGGCTGCAAACCGGTCCGCCCATGGCCCGGGTCGAGCGGGTGGAGGCCGTGGCGGTCGAAAACGCCACCTCCGATCTGAGCGGCTTTACGACCGGCTGATTACTGTCGATACCACTTGCGGCGCAATCGATCGAGTACCTTGTCGGCGTAATATGTCTTCGGGTAGCTGCCGTGGTAGCGCGCCAGCGCCATGCGAAAATTGCCGTCCTCCATGTCGAGATAGTGGCGCAGGATCGTGCACCCCATGCGCAGATTGGGCTGAATCTGGGTCAGGTTGATGTCGGGCCGGTCGAGTTCTTTGAGCCAGAAACGCATCACCTGCATCAGTCCCTGGGCGCCAACGCGGGAAATCGCGAAACGGTCGAAATTGCTTTCGATGTCTATGACGGCGAGCACCAGCTCTGGATAGAGTTCGACCCGGCTGGCCTCCATGTGGGCGTGTTTGAGAATTTCCAGCCGTTCGGCCGGATCCGGCACCTGGCGTTCGAGGCGCGCGGAATTGAACTGCAGCCAGACCTCCGCATCGAAGCGATCGCCAAAACTCTCGGTGTCGGCAACGGCCTCGCTCAGCTTGTCGCGGAGAACGGCGTCGTTTGCTGCCCCCTGGGACCACGCCGGCACTGTGCCGGATATACCACCCGAGAGCAGCAGGACCGCTGCCGGCAGAACTCGTGCCGCGCGGCTACCCAGCAGATGCTGCGCCCAGTTTCTCGAAGACCTCATCAACTGCAATGTCCTCGTTTTCCTCACTTCGTCGGTACCGGTATTCGAACTTGCCGGCGTCGAGGCCGCGATCGCCGATCACAATACGATGCGGTATTCCAATCAACTCCGCATCAGCGAATTTGACACCGGGGCGCAGATCGCGATCGTCAAGCAAAACATCCATGCCGCGCTCGCGCAATTCGGTATAGAGTTTACCCGCTGCATCTCTGACACGTTGTGACTTGGTCCAGTTTATTGGAACCAGCACGACCTCGAACGGGGCGATCGGCTGCGGCCAGATGATGCCCTTGTCATCGTGATTTTGCTCGATCGCGGCCGCGACGATGCGGCTGACCCCGATCCCGTAGCAGCCCATGAACGGATGTATCGAGCGGCCGTTTTCATCCAGAACGGCGCAGTCCATGGCGGCGCTGTATTTGGTGCCCAGCTGAAAGATGTGGCCAACCTCGATACCGCGCGCAATGTGCAGATTCCCCTGGCCGCTGGGGCTGGGGTCGCCTTCGACGACATTACGCAGATCGGCTGCAAGTGGCAGGTCGGCGTCGCGCTCCCAGTTGACCCCGGTCAGATGGCAGTCGGCGCGATTGGCGCCGCACACGAAATCCGCGAGCGCAAGTGCGGAATGGTCGGCGTACACCGGGCAGCTAAGGCCGACCGGACCGATAAACCCTGGCTCGCAGCCCAGGGCATCGCCAATCTGCCCGGCGTCGGCCATCCGCAGCGGAACCGCGACACCATCGAGTTTTTCGGCCTTGAGCGGGTTGAGTTCATGATCGCCACGCAGGACCAGCGCGACCAGGGCCGATTCGTCGCCCTCGACCAGCAGGGTCTTGACGCACTGTTCGGCCTCGACCGAGAGAAATGCCGTGAGTTCGGCGATGCTCCTGATGCCGGGAGTCTCGATCTCGGCCAGTTTCTGCTGCGCGGCAGGGCGCGCCGAGGAGGGGGGAAGCGCTTCTGCCAGCTCGATATTTGCCGCATAGCCGTCGCCATCGGAGAATGCGATTGCATCCTCGCCGGAGTCGGCGAGCACATGGAATTCCTCGGAGACGCTGCCGCCGATGGCGCCGCTGTCGGCGCTGACCGGCCGGTACTCCAGTCCCAGGCGGTCGAAAATTCGAACATAGGCGTTCCGCATGATCCGATAACCTTCCCGTAGCGACTCTTCGTCGAGATGGAAGGAATAAGCGTCTTTCATCAGGAACTCGCGCGCCCGCATTACTCCAAACCGGGGACGGATTTCATCGCGAAACTTGGTTTGGATCTGGAAATAGTTGACCGGCAGTTGGCGATAGCTGGACAGTTCCTTGCGTACGATATCGGTAATGACCTCTTCGTGGGTGGGGCCAAAACAGAATTCGCGCTGGTGGCGATCCTTCATGCGCAGCAGTTCCGGGCCATACTCGGCCCAACGCCCGGACTCCTGCCACAGCTCGGATGGCTGCACCGCGGGCATCAGCAACTCGAGCGCGCCGGCGCGTTCCATCTCTTCGCGAACGATGTGCTCGACTTTTTTCAGGACGCGAAAACCAAGCGGCATCCAGTTGTAAAGACCCGATGCCAGACGGCGGATCATTCCTGCGCGGAGCATTAGCTGATGACTGACGACTTCCGCATCGGACGGCGTCTCGCGAAGGGTGTTCAATGGGAAAGCAGACAAACGCATGATAGCCCGGGCTCCAGTGCGGTAGTGCGGCGACTAAACCCGCTATTTTAACGGCCGGAGCGTTCGTGCGTACAGTGCGGCGCAAGCCCGTGACGTGTCGAACGAAGCAAATCCGTGGCAAACTGTGTCCCTGATCTGTGGCAATCCGGCGCTAAAGACGTGACGACAAGAAACAATAACGGCGCGAACCGGCGCAAGGGTATCTACCTTTTGCCGAACCTTTTTACGACTGCCGCGTTGTTCGCCGGGTTCTATTCGATCATCGCGGCAATCGACGGAAATATGCACAATGCCGCGGTTGCGATTTTTGTCGCGATGGTGCTCGACGGGTTGGATGGAAGGGTGGCGCGGCTTACCCGCACCGAAAGTGATTTCGGCAAGGAATACGACAGCCTGTCGGATATGGTTTGTTTCGGGCTTGCGCCCGCACTGGTGACCTACCAGTGGGGAATTGCCGAGTTGAAGGAGCACGGCTGGTTGTGGAGCAAGCTCGGCTGGCTGGCGGCTTTCGTTTTTGCAGTATCCGCCGCGCTGCGTCTCGCCCGATTCAATTCGCGCGCAGATTCGAGCGACAAACGGTTCTTCGAAGGGCTTCCAAGTCCGTCCGCAGCCGGCCTCGTCGCTGCAGTGGTCTGGCTGGTGTCGGACTGGCAGGCGACCGGTACGATAGCGCTCGTGATTGCGTTTCTTTTTACGGCGGGCGCGGGTGGGCTGATGGTCAGCAGTTTTCGCTACTACAGCTTCAAGGACATCAATCTGGGTAGAAAGGTACCGTTTGCCTATGTGCTTGCGATTCCACTGATTTTTGTTTTTATCAGTTTTGAACCGCCCGTTGTTTTGTTCCTGATGTTTTTCGGTTACGCGCTGACCGGGCCGCTGCTTTGTTTGTACCGCCGCAATCGGCCGCCGCAGGCGGACAAGGCGGCCAGCGAGCGGGAAGGCTGATATGGGGGGCGCCCGCCAGCGTGCCTATCTCGAGGCGATCGGGATCACGGCATGGGTTGCACGTGACCGGGCGGTAGAAGCCGGGGAGGAAATCGGCGCGGAGCCCGTACCTGACCCGGTGGCGGCGGACTGGCCCCAGTTGCAGGCACAGGTAGCCGGCTGCGCTCGATGCGAACTCTCCGAGAATCGGACACAGACCGTGTTTGGTGTCGGCGATCCCGCGGCTGACTGGATGATTGTCGGTGAGGCGCCGGGAGCAGAGGAAGACCGCCAGGGCGAACCTTTCGTCGGCCGCGCCGGGCAATTACTGAATGCGATACTGCGTGCAGTGGGATTGCGCCGCGAGCAGGTATTCATCGCCAACATATTGAAATGCAGACCGCCGCAGAATCGCGACCCCAAGAGCGAAGAAGTCGAACAATGCATGCCCTATCTGCAACGCCAGGTAGAGCTGGTGAGGCCGAAATTGATCGTGGCGCTTGGCCGGGTGGCGGCACAGAATCTTCTTGGAAGCAGTGAGGCCATCGGCCGCATGCGTGGCCGTGTCCATGTATTCGGTGCTGCTGAGATTCCGGTTATCGTTACCTATCATCCCGCCTATTTGCTGCGCAGTCCGCTGGAGAAACGCAAGGTCTGGCAGGACATGCAGATGGCATTATCCGTCGCCGGGCAAGTACCATGAGCGCCGTACGCAGTCCCGAGACCTACCTGCTGCGGGATATGACACCTGCAGACATCGATGATGTTGCCGCCATCGAGTCGCGGAGCTACGAATTCCCGTGGACGTCGGGAATTTTCAGGGATTGTCTGCGTGTCGGCTACTGTTGCCGGATCCTGTGTGCGGGCGAGCAGGCCATCGGCTATAGCATCGTCTCGTTCGGGGCCAGCGAGGCGCATTTGCTCAACCTGTGTATTCGTCCCGATTTCCACGGGATGGGCCTCGGGCGTTACCTCTTGTCGCATACGCTGGAGCAAGTGAAACAGACCGGTGTAAAGACGGTATTTCTCGAGGTGCGCCCGTCCAACGAAATCGCGCTGGAATTGTATCGTTCGGCGGGTTTTGTCGAGATCGGCCACCGGCGTGCCTACTACCGCAGTGCCAGGGGGCGCGAAGACGCGTTGGTCCTTGCACTGGAGCTGGAAATCTGACGCTGCTTAAACGCCGGCACGCAGCGACAGCCGCAATCGCAAATCGGTTACACTGCGTTCCTTTTGTGCGCTGAGCCATGACCCATACAAGCGACGAAATCGGCAGGCGACGAACGTTTGCGATTATTTCTCATCCGGATGCCGGCAAAACCACGCTGACCGAGAAGCTGTTGTTATTCGGCGGCGCAATCCAGTTGGCCGGTGCGGTAAAAGGGCGTAAGGCAGCGCGCCATGCCACTTCCGACTGGATGGCGCTGGAGCAACAGCGCGGTATATCGGTAACGTCATCCGTAATGCAGTTTCCCTATGCGGGGCGGGTGATCAATCTCCTTGACACCCCGGGGCATGAAGACTTTTCGGAAGATACCTACCGAACGCTGACAGCGGTGGACTCGGCATTGATGGTTATCGATTGCGCCAAAGGTGTCGAGGCGCGCACGATCAAATTGATGGAGGTCTGTCGCCTGCGGGACACGCCGATTATGAGCTTCGTCAACAAGCTCGATCGTGAGGGTCGCGAACCGCTGGAATTGCTCGATGAGATCGAATCCGTTTTGGGCATCAGCTGCGCGCCCGTCACCTGGCCGATTGGTATGGGACGGGGACTTGCCGGCATCTACCATCTGTATGATGACGCGATTTATGTCTACGAAGCCGGGGAGGGCGGTCGGGTCGGTCACGACAAGACGATTGCCAGGCTCGACTCCGAAATGGCTCGCGAGGTGCTCGGTAGCCGGGCGGACGAATTGACCGAGGAGATAGAGCTGGTCCGCGGCGCTTGTCCGCAATTTGACCGGGAGGCTTACCTGGCCGCACGGCAAACGCCGGTATTTTTTGGCTCGGCACTGAATATTTTCGGTATCAGGCCGCTACTGGATTTTTTCTCTGAACATGCGCCGGGGCCACAACCGCGCGAAACCTCGTCGCGCACCGTAATCCCGACCGAGGAAAACCTGTCCGGTTTCGTGTTCAAGATCCAGGCCAATATGGATCCGGCGCACCGAGACCGGATCGCATTCATGCGCCTGTGCTCAGGACAATACCGGCGAAACATGAAGCTGCGTCACGTCCGGTTGGGCCGCGATGTGCGTATCGCAGATGCGGTGACTTTTTTAGCCGCGGACCGGCAACGTGCCGAGGAGGCTTTTGCGGGGGATATTATCGGCTTGCACAATCATGGCACGATAAACATCGGAGATACATTCACCGCTGGCGAAGCCCTGACATTCAAAGGCATACCGGATTTCGCGCCGGAGCTTTTCCGTCGCGCGGTGCTGCGTGATCCTATGCGAATGAAGGCTCTGAACAAGGGGCTGGATCAACTTTGCGAAGAGGGCGCAACCCAGCTTTTCCGCCCGTTGATGAACAACGATTTGATTCTCGGGGCGATTGGTCCGCTCCAGTTCGACGTAGTGGCGCACCGTCTAAAAGCCGAATATGGTGTCGATTGCGGGTTCGAAAATGTATCCGTGGCAACAGCGCGGTGGGTCAACGCCGAGGACCAAAAAACAATCGAAGATCTGCGCCGGCGCTCGCCTGAAAATCTCGCGCTGGATCACACTGGAGCGTTGGTCTACATTGCGCCTACCCGGGTCAATCTCAGTCTGACAATGGAACGCTGGCCGGATGTGCGGTTCGACGAAACGCGCGAGCATGCGGCCGGTTGATTTTGCCTGGCCGCCAGCCGGACTCGGAATTTCGCGGCAGATGTTTGGTTGTCACTTGCTCGACCGGGGTTGGATTTACGCGGTAAGGTGACGTGTCCGCCGCTGATTGGCGGCGGTCGGAGTTCGGCTCTGGCGCACCGGTGTCAGATTGCAATCTAAGGAATAGCCAATGCGTAATGTGTTCTTCCGCCGCGAGGTTTTCTCCTGGGCATTGTATGACTGGGCCAACTCGGCTTTCGCCACGACCGTGATGGCGGGCTTCTTCCCGGTTTTCTTCAGTGCGATCAGTCAGGACATCAGTGCGGAGCGATCGCAGTTCTGGTTTAACATTACGCTGGCTGGATCCAGTTTGCTGGTGGCTGTTGTCGCACCGCTGCTGGGCGCGATTTCGGACCGGGGTGGCAGCCGCAAAAAATTCCTTGTTACGTTCGCCGCCGCCGGCATCCTTATGACCGCGGCGCTGGCCTGGGTGCATGCCGGGCAGTGGTGGGTCGGGCTGCTGTTGTACGGGCTCGGCACGATCGGGTTTTCCGGCGCCAATATTTTTTATGATTCGATGCTGGTCGATGTTGCCAAGCGCGACGAGTTCGATCTCGTTTCCGCTTTCGGCTACGGTGCCGGCTATGTCGGTGGCGGTCTGCTATTCGCGGTCAATGTACTGATGGCGCAAAAACCGGAGCTGTTCGGATTGAGCGGCTCCATCGCCGCGGTAAAAGCCTCGTTTGTCACGGTAGCGCTGTGGTGGGGGCTGTTTACGATTCCGTTGCTGAAATATGTCCGGGAAACTCCGACCGCCGACGCGGCACCGCCAATGCGCGCCGTGCGCGAGGGCATGCGCCAGTTGCTGGACACCGCACGCGAGATTCGCAATCTGCGCGTCCTCCTGCTTTTCCTGGTTGGGTATTGGTTGTATATCGATGGTGTCAACACGGTCATCAAGACTGCGGTGTTTTTTGGCGATCGGGTTCTGAACCTGCCCCAGGCATCGCTGGTGACCGCATTGCTTGTCACCCAGTTCGTTGCATTCCCGGCGGCGCTTGCATTTGGCTGGCTCGGTAGCCGCATCGGGGCGAAGCGCGCGATCCTGATCGGACTCGCCGTCTATATCGCCGCTCTTGTCTACGCCTGGCGATGGCTCTCCGACGCCGGTGACTTCTACAACCTGGCTATTGCAATCGGGCTGGTTCAGGGCGGTGTACAGAGTCTTTCCAGATCGTTGTACGCCCGCCTGATACCGCCCAGCAAAACCGCGGAGTTTTTCGGATTTTTTAATATGGTCGGAAAATTTGCCGCAATTATCGGACCGACGCTGATGGCGCTTACGCCGGTTGTGATTGGCGGTGCTACCGAGCGGGACAGCATCATGGCTGTGTCGATCCTGTTTCTTGCCGGCGGTGCCTTGCTGTGGCGAGTCAACGTCGAAGCAGGGGAGGCGGCCGCTAAGCTTCTCGACGATGGCGGGAAGTAGGCCTGAATCGCCTGACCCGGCTGCGCAGCTGGGGTAGTAACCTGGCCGGGTCGGCCGTGCCGTAGCGAAGCGCGACGTAGCAATCGGTAATGTCGCGGATCTGTGCCGACAGGTCGGGGCAGGCGCGGATCGCGCGCGCAGCGAAATCGATCGGGCCTTCGGACGGCGGACGCTGAATGCCGATGCGTCGCAGGCGCTCACAAAATTGACTGTACAGAGCGGCCACGGCATCCCGATCTCGCGGCCTGTCGCTGCGGCGTAGCCAAAGCGCCAGAAATGCGACGGCCCCGAGCGCGCCGGCCAGCAACGCGATGATATATGCGGTGCTGTCCGGTCGGGCGAACCCCAGCCAATCGAGTACCGCGAACTGTTGCGGTTGTCCGTAATTGATGACCCAGCGGTTCCAGTTGGTGTTGGCGGCATCCCAGTAAAGTCTCAGCCGTCTCAGGATTTGCCAGTCACTATTGCGCTCGCGACCGCCTATATCGAGAGTCTCCTCGATCCCCGACCTGATTCTGCCCGGTGCCACGGCAGCGGTAGGATCGATTCTTACCCAGCCCCTGTCAGCGAGCCAGATTTCGGTCCACGCATGAGCATCGGCCTGGCGCACCATGTAATAGTCGCCGACCGGGTTCAATTCGCCCCCCTGGTAACCGGTCACGATACGCGCGGGAATCCCTGCTGCGCGGGCCAGTGTCGCCAGTGCGGACGCATAGTATTCGCAAAATCCCTCGCGGGTCTCGAACAAAAAGTCGTCAACCGGGTTGCGCGGGTCAACGGCCGCCGGATCGAGCGTGTAGACGAACTCCTGGTCGCCAAAAAATCCAAGCACCGCCTCGACGAATGCGCTGTCACTATCGACGCCAGCACTGATCCGTTGTGCCAGTGCGGCGCTACGCGGATTGGCCTGGCCCGGCAGATGGGTATTGAGTTGCCTGATCTGGTTCGTAAGCGGCAGGGATTCTCGGGCCCGGACATCGGAGCTGGCCCGATAGACCAGGTTGCTGTTGACCGGCCCGCTTGCACGGCGCAAATGCAATTGCCGAAACAGGACCGCGTCTCGCGGCCAGGCGGTTGGCAAATCGAGTACGAACAGCCAGTCGCGCCCGTGCGGTTCCAGTACGATCTCGTAATCGACTTCCGCGCCGGTTTTTTCGATAGCACCGGTCTGCGCCCGCCAGCTCTGGCGTTTGGCCTGACGCCAGGTACGGCCATCGAATTCCTCGAGCACCAGCGCACGCCAATAGCGAAACTGCGGTGCGGGCGGGTCAGACTCGAAGCGCACGCGGAATGCGGTTTCTTCCGATAGTACGAGCTTGCTCAGATCGCCGGGGCGCATTTCCTCGCTCAGGCCACTGATCCCCGTCGATCCCTGCCGTGGCAATGTCCAGAATGCGCCGGGCAGTCGTGGAAACAGCACGAACAATACAATGGCCAGCGGCGCGGCCTGGAGCAGCAGCCGCCCGCTTTGCCCAAGGACAGCTCGGGCAGGTAGCGGCGGCCCATCACGTCCGGCCTGCAGCATTGCCGCGAATAGCAGGATCACGCTCAGCAGCAAGTAGATAAACGACCAGCCTGATTGGGTGCGGAGAAACGCCGCCAGCGGCAGAAACATCGCGAACATCAGTAGCATCATGTAATCGCGTTGGCGCGAAGTTTCCAGCAATTTCAGAAACAACATGACCGCGAGCAGGCTCGTGCCCGGATTGAGCCCGCTCAGTTGGCCGCGAAACGCCATAAAAACACCGCCGAAACCGGCCAGCGCAAGAAGCAGACGTGCGACCCTGGATGGCAAGGCATTGCCGCGCCATGCTGCGTGGAGTCGCCAGGCGGCTATCGCAAAACCGGTAAGCGGTATCCAGACAGGTAGATACGGCAAGTGGGGGAGCAGCGCCGCAATGAGCGCGATGATCAGCCAGGCAAGCTTCGTCACCTCCGCGATCCGTTGTTCCTTTACCGTAGACAACGCGGCCGTGGCGCTCATGACGGCAATAACGCCAGTGCGCGAAGGCAGCGATGACGATGCTCGACACCCGCGCCCGGTTTTACGCTGTGGCCGGGCAGGTCGAGGCCAAAGCTGCGCCCGGCACGGTCGGCATCGAGAATCCAGCGGCACAGAATCGCTATGCGTTGCTCCGGGTCGCTGCCGCGGGCACTGTCCCAGCGCAACCATAGCGGCGCCTGTGCGCCACCGGCGAACTGCTTGACCATGGGCTCCAGCCCGCGTGCAGCGGTTTTCCATGCAACGCGCCGCGGCGAGTCGCCTGGCCGCATTGGACGCAGCCCCGAGAAGTCCTCGTCGCCATCAGCGTGCCCGGTATTCGAACCGGCCTGGGACTCGCGCGGCGGAGCTGGCAATCCAGGTGCTGCGGGCCGCGGATAGACAATGCATTCCAGGGGCAGGTGAATCCATGACCAGGCGCGGAACAGTCCGAGTGGTTGCGACGTGGTAACGCTGAACCGCTCGACTCGCAAACGACCACGGGTATCGGTAGGTAAAGGCAATTCCAGGGTCGCAGTGGTATCGGCGGCGATATCTGCAGCCGTGCCCGTAGCATCGTTGAGACGCAGCTGCAGCTGAAACCTGGCGCGCGACTCGTGATTGTCGAACAGCACCCTGAAGTGCGCCGTCTCACCGGCGAAGACCGGGCGCACGGCGGCTGAGCGCAGCACGACATCGAGCAGGTTGCGATGGCACTGATGCATCGCAACCAGGCCGCAGGATGCAAGCAGAAATGCAAGCGCCAGACCCATGCTGTTGTCGTAGTTCAGCGCGCCGAGAAGCATTACGAAACACAAAATCGCGAACGTGATGCCCGCGCGGGTCGGAAGAATATAGACCCGTCGCTTGTGCAGAATAACCGGTTCGCGATCCTCACCATGGCGGCGTCGTGCCCAGGCGGCTATCCGCTGGCGAATTTTCTGCGGCCACGCCTGCCACGTGCTTCGCGGTTTTGAGCGCCCGACGGTCTTGCCGAGCGTCGTCTGCGTCATGGCACGGGGACCGCCTGGCGCAGATACTCTCCGATATCGGAGCCGGTTTCTCCGCCACCTTCGGCGACCGAGCGTAGCCGGTGCGCGGCTACCGCGGCCAGAACTGCCTGGACGTCCTCCGGCACTACGCTTTTTCGCCCATCGAGCAATGCCCATGCCTGGGCGGCGCGCAGAAGGCCGATCGCGGCACGCGGACTGAGGCCGGTCTCGAACGCCGGAGCATCGCGGCTATAGGCGATCAGCGCTTGCAGATAGTCCAGCAACGCGGGGGACACGTGGATTGCGGGCACGCGTTTCTGCAGATCAGCGAGCATGACCGGATCGAGCTCCGGTTCGAGCTCCTGCAGCAAATCGCGGCGATCGCGACCGGTCAATAACTCACGTTCCACCGCGGCGTCCGGATAACCGAGGTGAATTCGCATCAGGAATCGATCGAGCTGCGACTCCGGAAGCGGAAACGTTCCAATCTGGTGACTCGGGTTCTGTGTGGCGATCACGAAAAACGGCATCGGCAGCGGGTAGGTACTGCCGTCCGCTGTCACCTGGCCTTCTTCCATTGCCTCGAGCAGCGCACTCTGGGCCTTCGGGTTGGCCCGATTGACTTCGTCGGCGAGGATCAGTTGCGAGAATACCGGCCCCTGGTGAAACCTGAAGCCGCCGGTTGCCCTGTCGAACACCGAAACACCAATGACATCTGCGGGAAGCAGGTCGCTGGTGAACTGAATCCGCTGATAGGTCAGTCCGAGTACCCGCGCCAGCGCATGGGCCAGCGTTGTCTTGCCCACGCCAGGCTGATCCTCGATCAGCAGGTGGCCGCGCGCAACCAGGCAGGTCAGGCACAGCCGGATCTCCATTTCCTTGCCGACTACAATGTCGTTGAGCCTGGAAATTGCGTTGCTTATCACGATCAGTCCGTGGATGCCGCGCGCAGAGTGTCCAGTTTTTGCAGTCGTTCGCTCAGTTCCGACAGTGCCCCCTCCAGTTCTTCCAGGCGTTGCCTCTCCTTAGCCACGACGTCGGCGGGAGCGCGATTGACGAACGACTCATTTTGCAGTTTCTGCGCGGCGCGCCCGCGATCCACTGCGAGTTTGTCCTGTTGTTTCCGTAGCCGGGAGCGCTCGGCCTCGACATCGATCAGCCCTGCCATCGGTACCAGGAGTTTGGTGGATCCCAGCAGCGCAGTCGCGGCAGGTGGAGCCTCCGCTTCTTCCTTGAGAATTTCAATGGACTCGATTCGTGCCAGAGTCTGAAGCAGCAGCGAATGCGTTTCGAGCATATGACGGTCGTCGGCCGATGCGTCCAGAACCAGTACCGGTAGACGCCGCCCCGGCGAAATGTCCATCTCGCCGCGGATTTGCCGAATCCCGAGAATGAAACCTTGCAGCCACTGCATCTCCTGCTCGGCGCTCTCGTCGCGAATGTAATCGGCCGCTACCGGAAACGGCTGCAGCATGATCGTATTGCCTGACCGCCCGGCGAGCGGCGCGACAAGTTGCCAGATCTCTTCAGTGATAAATGGCATCAGCGGGTGCAGCAAGCGCAGCGCGGATTCAAGTACGTCTACCAGGCAGGCACGTGTGGCAGCGAGACGCCCGCTGCTCGCGTTGGCATCGTTCAGTACCGGTTTCGCCAGTTCCAGGTACCAGTCACAGAATTCGTACCAGATGAACTCGTAAACGGCCTTGGCCGCGAGATCGAGCCGGTAAGTTGCCAGGTTCTCATGTACCGCCGATATTGCGACCGAAAGCCGCGACCGTATCCAATTCTCCGCCAGCGCGGGGGCCTGGCCGGATTCGCCGGAGGGGGCCGGTTCCTCAAGATACATCAACGCGAATCGTGAGGCGTTCCAGAGTTTGTTGCAGAAGTTTCGATAGCCTTCGACCCGGCCCAGATCGAAACGAATGTCTCGCCCGGTGGTGGCCAGGGCGGCGAAGGTGAATCGGAGGGCATCCGTGCCGTAGGGTTCGATGCCGTGCGGGAATTCCTTGCGGGTCGCTTTTTCGATGCGCGGTTTGAGATGCGGTTGCATCAGGCCGCTGGTCCGCTTCGCAAGCAGGGTATCGAGATCGACACCGTCGATGATGTCTATCGGGTCCAGCACATTGCCCTTGGATTTCGACATTTTCTGGCCTTCATGATCGCGAATCAGGCCATGAACGTAGACCTCGCGAAAGGGTACGTCGTCCATGAACTTGAGTCCCATCATGATCATTCGTGCGACCCAGAAAAATATGATGTCGAACCCGGTGACGAGCACATTGGTCGGATAGAATTTCTGCAACGCCGCAGTCTGCTCCGGCCAGCCCAGGGTCGAGAACGGCCACAGTGCCGAGGAAAACCATGTATCCAGTACATCCTCTTCCTGGCGCAATGACTTGTCGGCCGGGATGGCGTGCTTTTCCCTGACCTCTTCCTCGTTGCGCCCCACGTAAATGTTGCCGTCATCGTCGTACCACGCGGGAATACGATGTCCCCACCACAGCTGACGGCTGATACACCAGTCCTGGATATTGCGCATCCACTCGAAATACGTCTTGCTCCAATTCCCGGGAACAAAGCGAATTTTGCCGTTCTCGACCGCTGCGATTGCCTCCTTTGCCAGCGGTTCGACCCGGACATACCATTGATCTGTCAGGTAGGGCTCGACGACCGTGCCGCTGCGATCGCCTCGCGGCACCATCAGGCGATGGTCGTCAATCCGTTCCAGGAGCTGCTGTTGCTCCAGGTCGCGGATAATACGCTCGCGTGCCGCAAAACGATCCAGCCCCCGGTAAGGCTCGGGGACCTGGTCGTTGAGCGCCGCATCGTCGGTAAAGATATTGATCATCTCGAGATCGTGTCGGCGGCCGATCTCGTAGTCGTTGAAGTCATGGGCCGGCGTGATCTTTACGCAGCCGCTGCCAAACTCCGCATCGACGTAGTCATCAGCGATTATTGGAATACGGCGCCCGGTCAACGGCAGCGTGACCTCGCGCCCTATCAGTGCCTTGTAGCGATCATCTTCCGGGTTTACCGCTACCGCCGTATCGCCAAGCATCGTTTCGGGACGCGTGGTGGCCACGACGAGAAATTGTCCGCTGTCGCTGAGCGGATAACGCAGATGCCACAGATGGCCTTGCTCTTCCTCGGAGAGAACCTCCAGGTCGGACAACGCTGTATGCAGGACCGGATCCCAGTTGACCAATCTTTTGCCGCGGTAGATAAGTCCCTCGTCGAACAGGCGCACGAATACTTCAGTAACTGCCGCCGACAATCCATCGTCCATCGTGAACCGTTCGCGGCTCCAGTCGACGGATGCACCGAGCCTCCGCAATTGCTGCGAGATCACTCCACCGGATTCGTCCTTCCATTGCCAGACTCGCTGTAAAAACGCTTCGCGACCAAGTTCCTGCCGACTGATGCCTTCGTTATTGAGCTGTCGTTCGACCACCATCTGGGTCGCAATGCCGGCGTGATCGGTGCCTGGCTGCCACAATGCGTCGTGACCGCACATCCTGTGGTAGCGGGTCAACGCGTCCATGATCGTGTCCTGGAACGCATGTCCCATGTGAAGCGTGCCGGTTACGTTCGGCGGCGGGATCATGATGCAGTAGGATTCGCCATCGCCATCCGGCGCAAAATAGCCGGATTCTTCCCAGTGTTTGTACCAGCGCGCCTCGATGTCGGCGGGTGAATATGATTTCTCCATGACCTTTTCGTCCACAGTTTCACGGGCCGGTTTTGGGCGGCCCTGAGTATTAGAGTTTCTGCTAATTACCGGACCGTCGGGGGTCTACTCCGGGTCCTTGTTCAGATGGTCGCCCAGTACGCGCCCGATCAGTTCCGGAAGTTCAGCGCGCAGCCGAGTCGATACCTGTTCGAACAGCGCCGCCTCCATGTCCCTGAACGCGGTGTGAACGAGCTGGTCGGCCAGGTCATGGGTGCGCGCCGCGAGGTCGGCACGCATTTCTCCCAGCTGTTCCTCGCTGATTTCATAGCGCGGTTCTGCCGCGTCACCGCCCTCGAGCTCGGCGATCTCCTCGGCGCTCAGCGCCTCGGTCAGAACCGGAATATCGTCGTCGCTGGTCTCGTCTTGTTCTTCCGGCTTGTTCCACCAGGCCATGCAATTGTCCTCAGCGCAGCTGATGCGTGCGCAGATCGTATCCTCTGTCGCGGTAAAAGCGAAATCTGTTGCGGCCGGACTCACGGCTCTGCTTGTCTTCAGATACCACCTCGACTACTCGCTGAAAGCGGCTGAAAAACATTGGAATTTCGTCCGCGAGATTGATCAGCAGGTCAGTTTCGGCGGGGTCGTTATCTGCATCATGCCCGATCAGAACCGCCTCGCCATGCACCTCGTGGGGAGTCACCACAGCATGGGGGATGAAGCTGCCACCGCGGAAACTCCAAAGCAAATCGTCCATGGCGCGCGCTTCCCTGTCGCTACCGGCGTGGATGTAGATTCTGTGGTCCAGCAGAAAGGCCTTTTCCGCGATCCGGCAGGCACAGCGGAGGCGGGACGTCGGACCGCTGGATTCGAGAACGTAGAAATCGACGCGGGTCATTCGGGATCGTCAGCGAACACGCTCCATCAGGTATTCCACCAGTAGCGGCACCGGGCGGCCGGTACTGCCCTTTTGCGCACCGCTCTTCCAGGCGGTGCCCGCGATATCGAGATGGGCCCAGGTCATACCTTCGGTGAATTTGGACAGAAAACAGCCCGCGGTAATCGCGCCGCCTTCGCGCCCGCCCACATTGGCGAAATCGGCAAAGTTGCTCTTCAGGCCCTCGTGATATTCCTCCGACAGAGGCAGGCGCCAGGCGCGATCGCCGATGCGCTCTCCCGCGGCCAGCAGGTCAGCGGCAAGTTGATCGTCCGGACTCATCAACCCTGTCAAATGACCACCGAGCGCGATGACACAGGCGCCGGTGAGGGTTGCAACGTCGATCACGATTGAGGGCTTGAAGCGCCGCGCGTAGGTCAGCGCGTCGCACAGGATCAGGCGTCCTTCGGCGTCGGTATTCAGAATCTCGATGGTCTTTCCGGACATGCTGCGCACTATGTCCCCGGGCTTGGTTGCAAGGCCGCTGGGCAGATTTTCGCAGGTCGGAACGATGACAATAAGATTGATCGGCAATTTAAGGCTGGCAACAGCATGCATGCAGCCAAGCACCGATGCGGCGCCCGACATGTCAAATTTCATCTCGTCCATGGCCTGGGGCGGCTTTAGCGAGATGCCGCCTGCATCGAATGTGATTCCTTTCCCGACCAGTACTACCGGCGCCTGTGACTGCGCCCCCTTGTAGTGGAGCACAACCAGTTTCGCGGGCTCCTGCGTGCCGCGGGTTACGGACAGCAGGGCGCCCATCTTCAGCCGTTTCATATCTGCTTCGCTAAAAACCTCGGCCCGGAGATTGCGATGCTGGCGCGCCAGCTTCTTCGCAGTCGTCGCGAGATATGTCGGAGTGCAGACGTTGGCGGGAAGGTTGGCGAGATCCTGACTCAGAAGCATGCCGGCGGCGATGGAGGCGCCTTCTTCGGCCCCTGTCTGCGCGGCATTGGCGGCGCTGCGGCTGGGTACGCCGATGCCGATGCTGTCCAGTTTCGGCTGGCGTTCGGAGCGGCCTGACTTCATCTCGGTGAAACGGTAAACCGCGGTGTGTGCGGCAAGCAGGGTATCGCGACCGATTCTCTGAAACTCCGACTTGTCCGCGGGACCCCAGCCAAGGAAGCTGAGGGCGTCGCGACTGGAGGTCGCCGCAACCAGTTTCATTGCCGCAGCGAGAGCGCGACGATGATTGTGCGCGTCATACTCGTCCTGTTTGCCGAGACCTGTCAGGATCAGTCGGACGCAATTCAGCCCCGCCACGTGGCGCAGCAAAAGGGTCTCGCCGCGCTTGCCGCTGATGTCGCCCTGGGCGAGAACCTTGCTGATCGCGCCCTTGCTGGCCTTGTCGAGTTCGGCGGCAGCCGGTGACAGTGCCTGTTTTTCGAATATCCCTACAATCGCACAGTCTGTTTTTTGTCGGGCGGGTGCACCGCTGGTGGCATGAAACTGCATATTTGCTCCCTTGGTCCACGTCACCGTGGCCGCGCGTTAGGCTAACCGGCCGCATCGGGCCGATTCAGCTTTTGTTGTAATTTGTTTAGCGAGTGTGGCCCGGTGGCGTAGACTTGCGCAAAACCAATACCATTCAGGACACCGAATGGGCGCCTAGTGTACTAGATTAAAACCGGTCGGGCTAAACGACAGTGAAACGTCAAAGTGCCAATTCTTGATCGTTACATCATGCGCGAAGTCTTCCGCACATGGCTCGGAGTGACCGCGATTCTGTTGTTCGTGCTGGTAACCAACCAGTTCGCTCGTGTGCTTGGCAAGGCGGCGATCGGGGAGTTGCCAAAAGACGCGGTATTCGCCTTGCTTGGACTGACTTCCGTGCAATACGTCAGCGTGCTGATTCCGGTGGCTGTGCTGATTGCGATCATGCTCGCCCTGGGGCGATTCAATCGTGACAGTGAGTTGACCGCGATTTACGCCTGCGGTGTGGGCAATGCGCGAATTCTTCGACCGTTGTTGTTGTTTGCCGCGCTGCTGGCGGTGTTGCTGGCATGGCTGACCCTGGTCGTTGTGCCGCAGTCTCTCCTGGCCACGGCCCAGATCCAGGCGGACGCCAGCAAGCTGATAGACCGTGGCGGCCTGGAACCCGGCCGCTTTCATACCGAAAACACCGGTGGCGCGGTGGTTTTTGTTGAACGGGTGGATGACCAGGGCATGCTGCGGAACCTGTTTCTGCAACGCCGGACCGAGCAGCGGGTGGAGGCCGCCGTTGCCCGCCGCGGCCGGATTACCGAGAATCAGGACAGCGGTCTGCGAACCATGCTGCTTTATGACGGTGAGCGATACGAAGGCGTGCCGGGCTCGGTAAATTTCCAGGTTATCCGGTTTGCCGAGCATGGAATTCCGGTGCGTGTGAAGTCCGGCAAGGTAAATACCGATCTCCCCAAACTGATGCCGACCTCACAGCTGATCGGCTCCGCGGAACCCTCGCACAAGGCTGAGTTGCAATGGCGCCTGTCATCGCCGCTGTCGCTGTTTGCGCTGACCCTGATTGCCGTGCCACTTTGCCGGGCAAGCCCGCGAGAGGGTCGTTACGGGCGGATCGCCCTCGGCATCCTGATCTATGTGCTTTATAGCAACCTGACCGAGGCGACCCGCTCCTGGGTAGAGCGGGAGTTGTTTCCATCCAAAATCGGCATCTACTGGGTTCCCGTTTCGATAGTGGCCGTCGCAGCCGTTATGTTGTGGTGGCAGGAACGCAGCCGGCGCCAGCCACGGCGCGAGGGTACGCGGTGACAAAATGCTGATTGTCGATCGCTACATTCTCCGCACCGTTATGTCGAGCGTATTGCTGGTGGTGGCGGTCTTGCTGGCATTGTCGGGCCTGATTACATTTGTCGGTCAATTGGACAACGTCGGCAAGGGCGATTTCGGTATCTCTGATGCGCTGAGTTTTGTTTTGCTGGTTCTGCCGCAGCGAGCCTTCGAATTCATGCCTGTGGCGGCCTTGCTCGGCGCACTTTTCGGACTCAGCCGGCTGGCCGCGCACAGCGAACTGATCGTTCTGCGCGCTGCCGGTGTTCCGCCG
>PKUM01000155.1 GCA_002868855.1 Chromatiales bacterium
AAGCGGGACGAATTGCTTCGTGTGCTTCCTGGGCATTTTTCGACCGGGTTTTGAATCGGCGCGGCTCGTCCGGCAATTTGTCCTTGCCGTAGTTCTCGCTGATCATCGTGCGGAGATCGTTCAAAGCCTCCGCCGATAAATTGACCGAGTCCGTTCTCATATAGGTGATCAGGCCGACCGGACCCTCGCCGAAATCCACGCCTTCGTAGAGACGTTGGGCGACGGACATCGTTTTCTGGGCCGAGAATCCGAGCTTGCGCGCGGAATCCTGCTGTAACGTGGAGGTCGTAAACGGCGCGGCCGGATTGCGGCGACGCTGTTTCTTGTCGACCTTTGCGATGGTGAGCTGGCCGTTTGCCGCGGCCTCGATCGTACGCCGCACGGTTTCGGCCTGTTCGCCGTTGCCAAAGCTGAATTGCTCGACCTTCTGGCCCAGGTACTGGGCCAGCCGGGCAGGGAAGGTCTGTGCGCCTTTTTCCGCGTCTACCTCGATCGTCCAGTATTCACGCGGCTGGAATGCGCGGATTTCGTCCTCGCGCTCTACGATCATCCGCAATGCCGGACTTTGCACCCTGCCGGCGCCGAGTCCGGGCCTGATCTTGCGCCACAACAACGGCGACAGATTGAATCCCAGCAAATAGTCGAGGGCGCGCCTCGCCTGTTGCGCATTGATCAGGTCGGTCGACAGTACCGCCGGCTCGTCCACGGCTTCGCGGACCGCCTTCTTCGTAATTTCATAGAAATGGACGCGATGCACTGCCTTGTCGTCGAGTGCGCCGCTTTCCTTCAACAGCTCCAGCAGGTGCCAGGAGATGGCCTCGCCTTCACGATCAGGGTCAGTCGCGAGGTACAGGGCATCGGCCTTTTTCAGCGCCTTCTCTATCGACTTGACGTGTTTCTCGTTTTTCTCGATGACTTCGTATCGC
Organism: Chromatiales bacterium; assembly: GCA_002868855.1. Classification (GTDB taxonomy): domain Bacteria; phylum Pseudomonadota; class Gammaproteobacteria; order Steroidobacterales; family BM003; genus BM003. Next base: position 927 of record PKUM01000155.1, read on the forward strand.
ATCTCGAAGCCATGATCCGTGTCGACGGCGCCCTCTTTGGGGACGAGGTCGCGGACATGCCCGTAAGAGGCCATGACCTCGAAATCACTGCCGAGATATTTCTTGATGGTCTTCGCCTTGGCGGGCGATTCAACGATAACGAGATTCTTGCTCATCTGTTAGATCAGCAGCCATTCTCCAACCGACAAAACAAACCGCGGGACATGCCGCGGCCACAGAAAGCAGACTTTCGTGTCTTGTCAGTGGACCAGGCCGGTGTCCTCCTCGAAAACCAGATCTTCCATGCGTGCGTAAGCGGCCTCCTGGCCCGGCTGGCTGAACAACACCATCAGCACCACCCACTTGATTTGTTCGACGTCGATTTCGTCGTTGTCGAGCGCCATCAGCCGATCGATTACCAGTTCGCGTTGGGCCGCGGACAATATACCGATCTGCTCGAGATACATTACATAACCGCGGCAGCTGCTATCGAGACGCGAGATTTCGTGGCGATTGAATACCCGGATCGATCGCGCCGCCGGCGCCCGCGTCTCGTTGCGTTCCTCGCTGCGGGCGAGGCCGTCAAGCCAGTCGAGAGCGCGATCGATCTGACCCCCGCTGAAACCGGCGCTTGCGAGTTCGCTGCGGAGGATGTCGCGATCAGGTTCGGGCTGGTCCTCTTCCTCCATGTAGGTTTCGAAGAGGTACATCAGCACGTCCAGAACAGACTCTTTCATGAATTTCTTCCGTTGGCCCCGGTTCTGTAAAACAGGCCACCATGCCCTGCCGCCACCGTGCCTCGCAGCTCCAGGATCAGGAGCATGGAGGAAACCTCCGCAGCCGTCAAACCGCTGCGCTCGACCAAAGTATCCTGGTTGACCGGCTCGAACCCCATTGAGTCGAGCAGTCTGATGTAGTCCGAATCCAGCGGATCCTCGCGAACGGGAGGCGCTTCTGGGGGCTCGCCGGCTTGCTCCAGCTGGGCCCCTACGAGCCCTGAAATCTCCTCGAGCACATCTTCGGCCGTCTCCACCAGTTTGGCGCCGCCGCGAATGAGGCGGTGGCAACCCCGTGCCATCGGATTGTGAATCGAGCCCGGAACAGCAAACACCTCGCGCCCCTGCTCTAGAGCGGTTCTTGCGGTGATCAGAGAGCCGCTTCGCCGCGCCGCCTCGACGACCAGGGTCCCGACCGCCAGTCCGCTGATTATCCGGTTGCGTCGTGGAAAATGATGCCGCCGTGGCGCGCTGCCCAGCGGAAATTCGGAGATCAGGGCGCCGCGCTCCGCTATCCGGGCTGCCAGCGCTTTGTTGACGGCCGGGTAGGTCAGGTCCAGCCCGGTTGCACAGACGGCGATAGTGATTCCGTCAGCATCGAGCGCGCCGGAATGACTGGCCGCGTCGATCCCCGTCGCCAGGCCACTGGTTATTGCGAGACCGCGCCCGGCGAAATATCGGGCAAAACGCTGTGCGGTAATCTCGCCTGCCGGGGTCGGGTTGCGGCTGCCTACTATTGCCAGTTGCGGCAACGGCAGGAATTCGTAATGGCCGCTGGCGAAGAGTGTGACCGGCGGATCGGGGATTTCCCGCAGCAGCGGTGGATATTCCGGTGAAATCAGCGTCAGCAACTGGTTACCCGGGTGCTCCAGCCATTCCCGGGCGGGATCGAGCGCCGAGTCCGGCCGTAGCAACAATTTCGCGGCGGTGCTCGATACGCCGGCGCGGATCAGCGCGTTTTCGGATAGCGCGCTCAGATCGGGTCCGTTCGCCAGGCAAGTCGCGATTTGTTGCAGCGCCGTCGTGGTCAATGGTCCGGCCAGCGCCACCCGCAGCCAGGTATCGCGGTTCCACTGACCCAGTGCGCGGGTGTGTGACTCTGTTTCATCAATGTTCATGTGGAATGCCGTAAGCCAAAACCGAACACGCCCCGCGTTGCGGGGCGTGCCGGAAAGTCAATCCGAGCAGGCGTGCTATTGCGGCGTGCGAACGCTGTCGAGCACGTGTATTACATCCTTTGCCCGCACGACCAGCGCGTAACTGATCCTCTCTTCGACGCTGAATACCATCATCTCGCCGGCGTATTCCTCGGGCAATTGGACTTTCTCGGCGAATGCCTTGCCGCCGTCGGCAAACCGATCGCGCACGACCTCACCCTCGCGGAACACGGAAAGAACGTGCCCGGTCTCGATGCCGTCACGGGCGCCCCGGTTGATGACGACAATATAGTACTGTCCGATCAACTGGGTCGCATCGACAACCGAAATAATTCGCCCATCTATCTGATTTTGCGGTGACCGGGGGGTGAAATAAAGCGGGACATCGTGGCGCTCCGGGAACAACCGGTTCCCCACCAGGACCTCGCGCTCGGTCGCCGTGAGCAGCATTGTGGCAGGATCGCCGTCACGTTCTATGCGCCCCTCGCCGACGAAGATGCCCTCGAAACCGACAACATCACCGTCGTCCGGATCGACCAACGGTTCGCCGACGCTTATGACGTTGTAAAGGTCGCCCTCGCTGAAATCGGTACCGCGCACGTACACCGAGTTGTGAGCGCCGGCGATCAGGTGCCCGTCCTTGGCGGAGAGCACGTAGGGTGACTCTTCGGCGTCCTTCTTGCTCAAAACCCGGGGCCGCGACAGGAAGGCCTCGACGGCCTGGTACGGGATCGTAGTGATCGCCTTGTCAAGCGGCATCTCGCGAATTCGCGGCGACAATTTCACGGTGTTGCCGCGGGTCAGGTGAAGCTGTGGCTGCCCGTCTACGTAAACCAGCGAAATAATATCGCCGGGGTAGATCAGGTGCGGGTTTTCGATCTGCGGATTGACATACCAGATCTCCGGCCACAGCCAGGGGTCACGCAGGAACATGCTGGAGATGCCCCACAACGTGTCGCCTACCTGGACCACGTAGCGGTCCGGATGGCCGGCCGCAAGCTCGACCTGGCCGCTGCCCGCCTGAGCGAGAGTGATAAACGAATTACTGGAATGCCCCGGCGTTATCGCCATGAACAGTGATAATGAAAGTCCAAGGGCGAATGCCCGGGTCTTGCGATGCCAAATGGGACGCATATCGGTGCTGGCTCCGTCCGTCAGGTTGTGCAGTCAATGCGACCGGCACTGTTATAATCACTGCCTACAGCACGTTGGTCGCGGTTGTCGCTCTTAATAGCCTCTACCCCAGAATCCCCGGACGGCGTGACGGTCGTCGCACTTTTGCAACATAACTGTCAGAATTCTCTTAACATTATCGTATTTTTGCAGAAAATACACGAAATGGTACCGGCTAATCCATGGCAAAACTAAAGATACTGGAATATCCAGACCCGCGTCTGAGAACCAGAGCAAAAAAGGTGGAAAAAGTTGACGATAAATTGCGTCAGCTTGTCGACGACATGTTCGAGACGATGTATGCGGCCCCTGGCATAGGTCTCGCGGCGACCCAGGTCAATGTGCATCAGCGAATTCTCGTTGCGGATGTATCCGACGACCAGAGTCAGCCGGTGGTGCTGATCAACCCGGAGATCATTGCGGCGGACGATGAAGGCGTTTCCGAGGAGGGTTGTCTTTCGGTGCCGGGAATCTACGAGTCCGTGCGGCGTTTCCAGCATGTCCGTGTCAGCTCTCTCGATCGGGACGGCAACCAGACCGAAGTAGAGGCTTTTGGTCTGCTTGCGGTGTGCATTCAGCATGAGATGGATCATCTCGACGGAAAACTTTTTGTCGACTACCTTTCCGAACTGAAGCGCCAGCGGATTCGCAAGAAAATGGAAAAAGGACGGCGTGACACCGCCACATCCCGCTCGGGTGTTTCGGGCACCCCTTCGATAATCTGAATCGGCGGACTACCGTCAGCGAGGCTATCTGCGATCGCCAGTTCCACTGAACCGCTGCGAATCGCGTTTGCCGGGACACCTGATTTCGCGGTCCCCTGCCTGACCGCGCTGGTGAACTGCCCGGAGTCGGTTGTCGCCGTGCTCACCCAGCCCGACCGGCCGGCCGGTCGGGGCCGCCGCCTGGCTGCCAGCCCGGTAAAGCAGGCTGCGTCGGATCATGGGTTGCCGCTACTGCAGCCGCCGAGTCTGAAGCCACCGGAGGCGCGAGCCGTTCTCGCCGCGCTCAATCTCGATCTGATGGTCGTGGTCGCCTATGGCCTGATCCTTCCGCCGTCGATTCTCGAGTTGCCGCGCCTTGGCTGTATCAACGTTCACGCTTCATTGCTGCCGCGCTGGCGCGGTGCGGCCCCCGTGCAACGCGCGTTGATGGCCGGAGATCGCCAGACCGGCATCAGCATCATGCAGATGGACCAGGGCCTCGATACCGGGGGCGTTCTCCACCAGGCGGTGCTGGATATTGCGGACGACGAGACTGGCGGTAGTCTCCATGATCGTCTTGCCGTGCTGGGGGCCGAAGCGCTGCTGTATGTGCTGAATCGACTGCGCGACGACCCGTTGCCCGCGGTTGCACAGGACGATGCCAGGGCCTGTTATGCCGCAAAAATCGACAAGAACGAATCGCATATCGACTGGAACGAACCGGCTGCCGCGCTGGCGCGCAAGGTCCGTGCATTCAACCCGTGGCCGGTCGCCGAGAGCCGGCTTGACGATCGGCGCATCAGGATCTGGGATGCGTATGCGATCGATCGGGACTGCAAGGGCATCCCGGGCGAGGTGGTCGCCGTCGGTAGCGAAGGAGTCGACGTGTGTACCGGCGCCGGCGTCCTCCGGCTGCGCAGAATGCAGTTACCGGGAAAACGCGCTGTGGCTGCTTCCGAGATCATCAATGCAGTCGATTTCCGCGGCCGCGTGTTCGGTTGATGACGGCCGGCTCGCACAGCAGGGCTGCGGCGGCACGCGTCATCGTCGCGGTTGCGGCGGACGGCAAATCGCTGAGCGCGGTGCTGCCGGATGCGCAGGCGGGGCTGGAATCCGAGCGCGATCGCAGCCTGCTCGCCGCTCTGAGCTATGGCTCGATTCGCTGGTACCCGCGGCTCGCCGCGCTCGTCGACGGCATGCTCGATCGGCCATTGAAAACCAACGACAAAGACGTTCTTGCGTTAATGATCGTGGGACTGTTCCAGCTTTTGCATACCCGCATCCCGGCGCACGCTGCGGTATCGGCGACAGTCGGCGCGACACGGGTATTGGGGAAGACCTGGGCGCGCGGGCTGGTCAACGCCGTCCTGCGGCGCTTTCAACGCGAGCGGGTGGCGCGTATTGCGGCGGCAGATCAAGACGAAACGTCGCTGTGGGCTCATCCGCAATGGCTGATCGATGCTATTCGCGACGATTGGCCGGCGGCGTGGCAACAGATACTGGCGGCTAACAACAGCGAGCCACCGATGTGGATTCGGGTTGCCACCCGGGTCGAATCACGCGACAGCTACCAGCAGCGCCTGGATGCCGCGCTTGGAACGGGTACCCAGGTGTCGCCATGGGCCGGGGATGCGATCCGTCTCGATGTCCCGGCCGGAGTTGCCGAGCTGCCCGGATTCGACGCGGGCGTGGTGTCGGTGCAGGATGCCGGCGCCCAGCTCGCAGCGGACCTTCTCGATGCCGAGCCGGGGATGAGTGTGCTCGATGCGTGTGCTGCGCCCGGAGGCAAGACTGCGCACATGTTGCAGCGAGCGGGCGGGAACCTGCGGGTCACAGCGATAGATCTGAGTGCCGGGCGGCTCGAGCGGGTTGCCGAAAATCTGCGCCGGGTGAGCAGCGAGGCGCACTTGTTGCAGGCCGATGCCACCCGCCCGGAAAGCTGGTGGGACGGTCTGGCGTTCGATCGTATCCTGCTCGACGCGCCATGCACGGCCAGCGGCGTAATCCGCCGCCATCCGGATATAAAGCTGTTGCGCCAGCCGGGCGATATCGCTGCGATGGCGCTATTGCAGCGGCGGCTGCTCGATGCGCTCTGGCCACTGCTGCGGCCAGGCGGACGGATGGTGTATTGCACGTGTTCTGTATTTCTCGAGGAGAACGAAAAAAACATCGCCGCTTTCGTCGCCGCCACTGCCGATGCCAGGGTGGAGCCATCGCCGATTCCGTTCGCTCAGCCACCGTGGCAGCCGACTCCTCATGGATTCCAGATTTTGCCGGGTGACGCGGACATGGACGGCTTCTATTATGCTTGTTTGACCAGAAACGGTGAACCTGGGTAGCTATGTCTGCAGGGGCGGCAAATCGAGCGATGGATGTGCGGGTACGCTGCATTCTTGCCGTATTGCTTTGCCTTTCTCTGGCTACTCCTGGCGGGGCAAAAGACGAGGGTCGATTCGACATTCGTTCCGCGTTCGCCGAACTCGAGGACGACGTTTTCTATCTCAATGGCCGTATCGATTATCACCTCGGCAAAGGCGCGCTGGAGGCGCTCGAGGGAGGCGGCACGCTCAATTTCAAAGTACAGATCGAATTGACGCGCAAACGCAGATTCATGCCGGATGCCGAGATTGCCAGCCTGCGCCAGCGCTATCGTCTGCAGTACCACGCGCTCACCGGGCGCTACCTGGTGCACCACTCCAATAGCGGTGAGCACCAGAGTTTCGGCAGTCTCGATGCCGCGCTGAAGCATATTGGACGAATTCAGCGCGTTCCGATTATCGATGCTTCATTGCTTGATGACGACGGACGATACGAGCTGGCGTTGCGGGCAGTCCTTGATATTCGTGAGTTGCCGACCGGGTTGCGGTGGCTGGGTATTTGGTGGAACGACGATCTCAAGATCGTCAGCGAGTGGTATCGATGGCCTTTAAGTCCCTGAAAAGGATCATCAACCGCATCTTGCTGGTCGGAGGCAGCGTCGTCTGGCTGAGTTCGCTGCTGTTGCTGGCACAAACCGTCGAGAACACCGGCGACTTCGAGCGGCTGCATAACTGGATTCTTTTGCTGAACGCTGTCGGCGTGGTGCTGTTGCTCGTTTTAATCAGCGGCAACATTTACAGGCTGGTGCGCGACTACCAAAAACATGCGCTGGGTTCGCGGCTGAAAGCGCGGCTGGTCTCAATGTTCGTGCTGCTGGCCGTGGTGCCTCTGCTTTTGGTTTATTACTTTTCGGTCCAGTTTCTAAATCGCGGCATAGACAGCTGGTTTCAGCTCGAAGTCGAGGGTGGGTTTCGCAGTGCGCTCGACCTCAGCCGGGTATCGCTGGAGTTGCGAATGCGCGAATACATGGAGCGCACCGCAGATATTGCCGAGCAGCTCTCCGGATGGCCGGATCGCGAACTCGTGGCCGAACTCGGGTTGCTGCGCCGTGAGAATGGCGCCAGCGAGGTCAGCGTGATCGGCCAAAACAGGCGTATCGTCGCGACTTCATCGGATCGCCCGGCCGAGATCGTGCCGACTTCCGCATCCGAAGAAGTGATGTTTCAGATCCGTCAGGGTAATCGTTTTGTGAGCGTCGATCATCCCCCTGATGGCGGCTATATCGTGCGAACTGCGGCGCCACTTTCGATGCAGTCGCCGCTCGATGAGCAACGCCTGGTTTTGGTTCAGTATCCGGTTGCCGAACGTCTCAGCACATTGGCGGACGCGGTTCAGGCGGCTTATATCGAATACAACGAACTCGCCTATCTGCGCGAGCCGCTGAAACTCAGTTTTACGTTGACCCTGACCCTCGTACTTTTACTGGCCCTGCTGGGTGCCGTATACGGCGCATTTTTTCTGTCCAACCGGCTGGTGCAACCCGTCTTCGATCTTGTCGCCGGCACCCGCGCGGTAGCGAAGGGTGACTTCGATACGCTCCTGCCGCTGCCAGCTCAGGACGAGCTCGGATTCCTCGTCAACTCCTTCAATGACATGACCAAGCGTCTAGGTCGCGCCCGCGAAGATGCAAGCCGCAGCCAGCAACAGGTCGAAGCCGAGCGCGCGCGCCTGGCCGTGATCCTCGCGCGTTTGTCGACCGGCGTGGTCTCGTTCGACCGAGAGATGAAAGTTCGTACGGCGAATGAGGCGGCCGGGACAATTCTCGGAGTCGATCTTGCGAGTCGCCTGGGCGAATCGATGACCGATTTCGCCGACGAGTGGCCAATGCTGCAGCAGTTTCTCGAGATCGCGCGCAGTCACATCGAGGCCGGCGAGACTGAATGGCGCGAGCAAATACTGTTGCGTGGAGAAGTCGGGCGCCGTGTACTGATGTGTGCCTGCACCGCCTTGCCGGGTGAACACGAAAACGGTGGCGGCTACGTGGTGGTGTTCGACGATATCACCGGGTTGCTTCAGGCCCAGCGGGATGCCGCCTGGGGTGAGGTGGCGCGCAGACTGGCACATGAAATCAAAAACCCGCTGACGCCGATCCAGCTTTCGGCGGAACGGTTACGCCGGCGCTATCTGCCGGAAATGGTCGCGGACGAATCGCAGATTCTGGATCGTGCGACTCACACGATCATTCACCAGGTCGAAGCGATGAAGGAAATGGTTGATGCGTTTCGTGACTATGCGCGCGCGCCCGATCTCGAGTTGGGGAGCGTCAACCTGAATCAGCTGGTGTCCGAGGTTGCCGATCTGTACCGGTCCAAGGAGCTTGGTATTACGCTCAAACTCAATCTCGATTCGTCCATCGAGCGGATCGAGGCAGACCCGGTGCGTTTGCGGCAGATTTTGCACAACCTGGTGCGAAATTCGCAGGAAGCACTGGAAGGGCGCGAGGACGGAGTCCTTGAAATATCGACGCGCAGGGTCGATGTTGGCGACTACGTGACCGTGGCCATCGTCGTCGAGGACGACGGCCCCGGGTTTGCGGTCGATGACATTGCGCGAATATTCGATCCTTATGTAACGAGCAAGCCCAAAGGCACCGGTCTCGGGCTCGCTATCGTGAAAAAGCTGGTCGAGGAGCATGGCGGATACATCGATGCCGGCAACCGCAGCGAAGGCGGCGCACGGGTAGAAGTGCGTTTACCGGTCAACGACAAGGCGCGTAATGCGATGCTGTTGCAGAGCGCACGCGCCGGAGAAGGCAGGAGAAAGCTCGCATGAGCACAGCCAATGTTCTGGTCGTCGACGATGAATCCGACATCCGCGGACTGCTCGAGGAAATTCTCACCGAAGAAGGTTTTTCGGTAAGGGTCGCGGCCGATGCGGCCGAGGCGCGCCATCATTATGCAGAAAGCACGCCTGATCTCGTCCTGCTGGATATCTGGATGCCGGATACCGATGGCATCACTTTGCTGCGCGAATGGTCGCAAGGCGGCAGACTGGATAGCGCAATCGTGATGATGTCCGGCCACGGCACCGTGGAAACTGCGGTTGAGGCCACGCGCCTCGGCGCAGTGGATTTTATCGAGAAGCCCCTGTCGCTGGCGAAGTTGTTGCGAACGGTGCAACAGGCGCTGGAGGGCGGACCGGGCGGCGGACCGGCCCGTGGCAGACGGCTGGTGCCGCCGATGGTCGAGCCAATTGGCAAGAGCGCGATCATGCACACGTTGCGCGAAGATGTGAAACAGGTTGCACCGCATGATGCGCCAGTACTCTTTGTCGGCGAACCCGGCACCGGGCGGGAGGCATTTGCGCGGTATTTACACAGCCTCAGCAACCGCGCGTCCGGCCCTTTTGTCGCACTGGTTGCGAGCGGGCTCAGTGACTCCAACGCCGAGAACCAACTGTTGGGTAGCGAGAGCGCGGAGTGCGTGGATGCAGGCTCGCTGGAGCGTGCCCGCGGCGGCGTGCTTTACATCAGCGAACTCGAAGATCTGTGCGAGACTGCGCAGTCGGTGTTGCTGGGTGCGTTGGAGCGAGGCAGCTTCGTCCGCAAAAACGGTGCCACCGCGATTCGTCTTGATGTGCGAGTCGTCAGTTCCGCCAGCCCGGGAATCGAACAAAACGCGAGCGGCAAGGTGCGTCAGGACCTGCTCTCTCTTATCAATGTCGTTAGCCTGCGGGTTCCGCCGTTGCGTGAATATGCTGAAGACGTGCCGGAATTATTGCGCTATTACGTCGACAAACTCGTGGACACCGAGGGCCTGCCCTATCGCCGCTTCAGCGTCGCTGCGCAGAACCGGCTGCGCAATTATCCGTGGCCGGGCAATGTTCGCGACCTGAAAAATATGGTGCATCGGCTGCTGATGCTGGATAGCGGCGAAGTGATAACGCTCGAAGAGGTCGAGACTCAGCTGGCGGCGGCGCCCACTGTCGACGAACCGCTGGTAAAGCAGGATTTGCTCGCGCTGCCGTTGCGCGAGGCGCGCGAACAATTCGAGCGCGCGTATTTGCAGCAGCAACTTATCCTGTGCGGGGGCAAGGTTGGACAGCTGGCCAAGAGAGTTGGAATGGAGCGCACCCATCTCTATCGCAAACTGCGTTCGCTGGGTGTCGATTTTCGCCAGACGGGCGGCGACGACTAAGCAGCGGATGCCTATTCGCTCATCCGAATTACCAGGGCATCGATTTTGGCCTCGGACAGGCGTCGCTGCATCTCCTTTGCGCTGCGCGCGTCATACACCGGACCAATACGGACCCGGTGAAACGTGTCGGCATCGATAGACACTTTCTGGATTTTCGCCTCGATACCGATAAGCGCCAACTGTGCCTTGCGCCGGTCTGCATCCGTGAAGTTCTTGAACGAACCCGCCTGCAGCACGAATTTCCCGGGTGGCCCCTGGTCCATACCCGGGGTGCTCTTGTCGACTGCCTCACGCTCCGGAAGTACCACTTCTTCATAGGTCGGGACCTCGAGCGTGCGCAGCTTGTCATAGAAATCGTAGTGACCGACAGTGTCTTCGGGCTGCGCTTCGATTTCCTCGCCTTGCGCTGCCGGCGCCTTGACGCTGTCACGCGGTCCGACTGGAGCGTTGAGGCTACGCCGGTCGTTTAAATAAACCGCGAGCGCAACAGCCAGGCCAATTGCCAGCCCGTACATCATCCACACCCAGCCCGGTGCCTGTTGTTGGCGCCGCCGCCGGGAAGCGCGTTTTTTGGTCTGCCGCGCCATCGCCTACATATGCTCCGGTGCCGATACCCCGAGCAGCCCGAGCCCGTTACGAATAACCTGCTGGACGCCGAGTATGAGGCACAGCCGGGCGTCGCGCAGGGCATCGTCCTCGACCAGGAAAGTATGCGCGTTGTAATAGGTATGAAATTCGTTGGCGAGATCGCGCAGGTAATGCACGAGGGTGTGCGGCGCGCGCGCCGTCGCGGCCTGCTCGATCACCTCGGGGTAACGGCCGAGCGAGGTCAGCAAGGCGCGCTCGTGTGATTCAACCAGGGAATCCAGGCTGGCGCGCCCTCGTTGCGCGTCGAATTGCAGCGACTTGTCCTGCAACTGGCGCATGACGCTCTCGACCCGCGCATGCGCATACTGGATGTAGTAAACCGGGTTGTCGGCGCTTCGCGATTTGGCCAGTTCGAGATCGAAGTCGAGATGCTGGTCCTGCGATCGCATGACGTAGAAAAACCGGCATGCATCGTTGCCGACCTCGTCGCGTAACTGGCGCAGGCTGATGAATTCACCCGAGCGGGTCGACATCTGCATTTTTTTGCCACCGCGGTACAACGTCACGAACTGGACGAGCTTTACTTCGAGCGAGTCACCGGGTTCGCCCATCGCCTCGAGTCCGGCCCGCACCCGGGTCACATAGCCGTGGTGATCCGAGCCGAGTACATCGAGTAACAGACTGAATCCGCGCTCACGCTTCTCCAGGTGGTAGGCAATATCGGAGGCAAAGTAGGTGGTCTGGCCGTTCTCCCGCACTACGACGCGGTCTTTCTCGTCGCCATAATCGGTTGCCCGGAACCAGGTGGCACCATCACGCTGATAAAGCTTGTCATGAGCTTCCAGTTTGGCCAGGGCGCGCGCGATTGCGCCGCCCTCGGCGAGGCCGCGCTCCGAGTACCAGGTATCGAACTCGACCCCGAACTCGCCGAGGTCTTCGCGTATGTCTTCGAGAATGCCGGTCAGCGCCAAATCTACAACCGCGCGGAATTCGGTGGCGCCGAGCAACTCGCGCGCGCGGTCTATCAGCGCGTCGATATGCGTTTCCTTGTCTCCCTCCGGCGCATCGGCGGGAAGCCCGGACATTACCCTCGCCGCGTCCCGCTGCAGTGTATCGTCGTTACGAACCAGTGCCGCGGCGATGTCGTTGATGTAGCCGCCGCGATAGGCGTTCGCCGGGAACGCGATTTTCTCGCCGAGCGCCTCGAGGTAGCGCAGCCATACGCTGACGCCGAGAATATTCATTTGCCGGCCCGCGTCATTCACGTAGTACTCGCGCTCCACGGTATGGCCGGTCGCCTCGAGCAGATTCGACAGCGTTGCGCCATATGCTGCGTGGCGGCCATGACCTACATGCAGCGGTCCGGTCGGGTTTGCGGAGACGAACTCGACCAGCACTTTCTCGTCTTTTCCGATATCGCTGTGGCCGTACTCCGCGCCGCGCTCGAGAGTCTGTAGCAGGGCGGCATGAAAAGCCTGTGGCGCGAGGCGGAAATTGATAAAGCCCGGCCCGGCAATCTCGGTACTGGTGATTAGTTGGTTGGCGGGCAGGTGGTCGACGATGGCCTGCGCAATCTCGCGCGGATTACGCCGCGCGGGTTTGGCCAGTGTCATGGCTACATTACAGGCAAGGTCACCATGACGCGGGTCGCGGGTCCGCTCCACCATGACCGATGCCGGCAGTTCGGCATTCTCCAGGAGGCCGTCCCGCAGTTGTTGCAGCGACGCCAGGACGAGTCGTTCTATTTGGTGTTTCATCGTTGGATCGGATGGCAGTGCGAAATGACCGCATAGTCTAGCCCAATGCCGTGCTTTTAAGCAGTCGTGGCGATCAAAACAGTTCCCCGGGGTCAACGTCGACAGCCCAGCGTACCTTCTTCGCCGCCGGCAATTCCGCGAGTTGTTCGACCCACGGGCGCAGTAGTGACTGCAGAGGCCCGCGTGTATCTGCCTGCACCAGTAGTTGCGCACGAAACCGGCCCGCGCGCCTCTGCATCGGTGCGGGTGCCGGTCCGAGCAGCGTCACGGGCAGTGCGAAATGCTCGGCTTTTGCGCGCGCGGCACGCAGGAAGTTGAGCGGCGCCTCCATCGCGCTGGCTTCCGCTCGCAGCAGGGCGAGATAAGTAAACGGCGGCCACGCCGCTGCTTCGCGTTCGCTGAGCGCGGCTTCGGCGAACCCGCGATATCCGGTAGTCAACAACCGCTGCAGCAACGGATGATCCGGGTACTGGGATTGCAACAGAACTTCGCCAGGCTTGTCGGCACGCCCGGCGCGGCCGGCGACCTGGAGTATGGTCTGCGCGAGTCTTTCGCTGGCGCGCAGATCCGTGCCAAACAGGCCCTGGTCGGCGTTCACAATTCCGACCAGCGTGACATTCGGGAAGTCATGACCCTTGGTCAGCATTTGCGTTCCGACCAGGATCCGCGCCGCGCCGCTGTGCACCGCTTCGAGTCTTTCCTCGAGAGCGCCACGGCGTTGCACGCTGTCCCTGTCGATTCGGACTACCGGCTCGTCCGGGAACAGGCGCGCCAATGTTTCCTCTATGCGTTGCGTACCCTCTCCGACCGGGTGCAGATCGGCGGCGCACTCCGGACAAGTGGCCGCGACAGCGGCAGTGGCGCCGCAGTGGTGACAGCGCAGCTGGCTTGCTTCACGGTGCAGTGTCATGTGTGCATCGCAGCGGCGGCAGGCGGCGATCCAGCCACAGCCGCCGCAAAACAATGCTGGCGCATAGCCTCTCCGGTTCAGATACAACAACACCTGGTTGCCGCGGTCGAGATGCTGTTTCATCGCGAATACCAGGGGCGTGGACAGACCGTTGGTCGCTGCGTGGTGTTTCAGATCGACAGTCCTGATCGGCGGCGCCACCGCGCTGCCCGGGCGATGTGGCAACTCGAGCTGGGTGTAGCGTCCCTCGCGCACGTTGTAGATTGACTCTAGCGAGGGCGTCGCCGACCCCAGTACTACAGGAGCGTTGCTCCGGCGCCCGCGCAGGACCGCCAGGTCACGTGCCGAATAGCGAAAGCCGTCCTGCTGTTTGAATGAAGCATCGTGTTCCTCGTCAACGACTATCAGTGCCAGGTTGGACAGCGGGGCGAAGATCGCGGAGCGGGTACCCAGTATCACTGCGGCGGCGCCGCTGCGCGTATCGCGCCACGCTGCCAGCCGCTGGCTGTCCGGGAGACCGGAATGCAGCAGCGCCATCGGCAATCCAAGACGTTGACGGAACCGGTCCACGAGTTGCGGGGTCAGACCGATCTCCGGCACCAGCACCAGGGTCTGCCCACCGCGTGCCGCCGCGGCGCGTGCAGCCTCGAGATAGACTTCCGTTTTGCCACTGCCGGTCACGCCGAACAAAAGATACGGGGAGAATTGGCCCAGACTGCCGGTAATCGAACGCACTGCTTCATGCTGGGCGGCGGTCAGCTGCGGTCCGGGGATCGCGATGGCGGGTGCCTGGCGCGGCGCCCCCTCCCATTCAAAGTCTTCGATCCAGTTCTTGTTACGCAGTCGCTTTAGTGTGTCGCGCCAGCTGCCGCCGAGAGCAGCCAGGTCCGTGGCTTCGCAGCCGCCCTCGCGTTCACGCAGGAACTTCAGCATTCGCGACTGCGCCGGTGACCGGCTGCTGATCGCATCGGAGTCGATACCCGAACCCAGCGCGGTCAGGCGTATGCCGGCCGCGGGCTCCGCGGACGGGCGGCCCTTCCGCAATGCCGTGGGAAGCGCCGCCGTCAGCACCTCGCCGATCGGGTGCTGGTAGTAACGCGATGCCCAACACAACAGCTCCAGCAGGTCTTCGTCCAGTACCGGATCGTCGTCGATGATCGACAATGCCCGGCGCAGCCGGTTTGCAGGGAGTTCCGAGGCCGTCGCTGTCTCAACCAGGATTCCGACCCGGCGCCTGGAACCGAAAGGGACGAGGATTCGGATACCGGGCCGGAGCCTGTCGGGCGGGCAGTCGTGCGGCGGCAGATAATCGAAAAGCCGTCGCAACGGAGCGTTAAGAGCGATCTTCAGGACCATATTTGTCCGGTCGCGCAGTGCACCATGAGTTGTCCACATGCATTGTGGATAACTCTGTGGATGAGTTGTCCGGCACAAATCCCGTCCGAGTTGGGGTTCCCAGCGGCCAAACACCGGATCACAACCGTGAAATGCAGACAATTACCCATAAATCAGTTGCTTATGAATTCTCTGATCGTGTGCCGTGTGATTTTATCGACGATTCGTCCAGACCGGCGTCTGGACTGTGTATAAACCGAAGCGCCCGGGGCCTGTCAACCGTCGTCCGCAGACGCCGTTTAAGTGTAGGAGTGTGACGTTTCGGTGAGCAGGGGGGAAGAGTTGGAATCCTCAGCAAAGATTTTGACAGCGTGTGGCCGCCGCACGGACTATGTAGCGAGGTGCCGGTTTTGTCCGGGCAGGGCGAATTGACCCTCCCCGGGGCCGGACTGCGGCGTCGGGTACATGGCTCGGAGGATTCAGCACTGCATCAGGCGGCGCAAATGGAGCGCTTTTTGGCCGAGGTAGAACGGCGCGCGTTCCACATCGCCCGTTATTCGCTGCGCGATGACGACGAAGCGCTCGATGCGGTACAGGATGCGATGCTGAAACTGGTGCGACGTTATTCGAGCCGGCCGGCCGCGGAGTGGCCGCCGCTTTTTTACCGCATCCTCGGCAATTGCGTGCGGGACATGCAGCGCCGGCGCGCGGTCAGAAACCGGGTGATTGCATGGTTCGGCCGCGGTGACGCGACGGGGCGCGAGCGGGATATCGTCGCCGAGGCCCCCGATTGCAGAGAGCCCGGTCCGGAAAAGCAGCAACAACTCGATGACGCGATGCAGGCTTTGCAGCAGGCTGTTGCAGACTTGCCGCCGCGCCAGCGCGAGGCGTTTCTGTTGCGGCAAATGGAAGGGCTCGACGTAGCGGTGACCGCGCGCACGATGGGTTGTAGCCAGGGCAGCGTAAAGACACATTATTCGAGGGCGGTGCATAATCTTCGCGAGCGACTCGGAGAATACTGGTAGTGGCAGGCGATAACAGGCAAACGGATTTTGAAAAGCGGATCGGGCAGGCGTTGCGACAACACAGCGACCAACTCGATGCGGCGACGCGCTCGCGCCTTGCTCGCGCGCGCTCGACCGCTATCGACGAACTGCGCGACAACGGAATTTCGTGGCGCAACCGCTGGTTTCCTCTTGGTGTCGCTGCCGCCGCCGCAGTAGTCGTGGCGCTGCTGTTGTCGCCCAATCCCCCGGTACCGGTGCCCGACAGCAGCACCCGGATCGAACCGCTCGAGGATCTGGATATCGTGCTTGCCGAGGATAGTCTCGAACTGATCGAAGACTGGGAGTTTTATCGCTGGCTAGAGGATGTCCAGGATGTCGGCTAGGGCGGCGTGGATCGCAGCCGTGCTGGCGCTCGCCGCGGCACTCGCGCATGCGGATGAAGATCCCAACACGGTAGATGTGGACTTTCTGGAGTTTCTGGGCTCGTGGGAGCGCGGTGACGCCGAAACGTTTCAGGAAATCTGGGATCGGGAAATTCAGGATAGCGAATCGCAAACCGGAAAGGCCGATCGTCATGACAAGGAAAAAGATGTGGAGCGACCCGATGATCAGGCATAGCGTGATCGCCGTCGCGTTGATCGTTTGCGCCACCTGGGCGTCAACTGCGCTGGCCGAATCCGAGCCGGGCATCGCCTGGCAGAGCCTCAATCCGACCCAACAGCGTCTACTGGCGGGACTCGAGGATCAATGGAACGAGATACCGGTAGAGCGCCAGGTCCGACTGGTCCGCGGGGCGAACAGGTGGGGCAAGATGGATCCTGAACAGCGCCAGCGCGCGCGGACGCGATTCAATAACTGGCAGGCTCTCAGCTCCGAACAGCGGGAGCAGATTCGGGACTCCTACGCCCGCTTTCTCGAATTGCCATCGGCCGAGCAACGGCTCGTACGCGATAATTTCGAGCGCTTTCGCGAGATGCCGCCGGAACAACGCGAGCGCCTGCGGGAGCAGTGGCAGGCGATCAGCCCCGAACAACGCGAGACCATGCGTAAACGCTGGCGCGAAATGACTCCTGAGGAACGCGACCGGGCGGGCGATCGCACGGAGGACAAGCGCGACTAAAATTCCGCGACGGCAGCTCGCGGTTTGCCGTTCTTTGCGGATTGCCAGGCAAAAGATTTCGCCGCCGGTCGCTTGGAGCAGCGTGTTCTCGCCGCTTGAAAAACCGGTGCCCGCCTTCTGACAAAATCCTGCTTGTAGTGCTCAGGCGGTGGTGCTCGCTCCGCACTCCGCGGGCACGCCTGTCTCCACTATTCATTCGGCGTGTCGCGCCAGCGGTTTGCACCGCGCCCCAAAAGTAACGCTGCTGAGCTGCGCATGCATGCGTTTGCACAAGTTTCACGCAGCGGTAATGATCCCGTCGTCGTCAAAGTTGCATTTTTGTGCTTGTTCTGGAATAACAAGTCGCGATGCCGACCAGAGGGAACGTAATCGGTGATCGACCTGAGTCAACAAGCCCTGAGGACCGACCTGGCGGGAATGCCGCTGGAATGGGTCGACTATCGCGATGCGGTTCGTCTGTATCACACCGGCCAGGTTGCCTACACCTGCGGTTCGCTACTTTATAGTCTGCGCGGCGGTATCAACGCCTGCAGCGGTAACCGCAGCATTGTTGACGTCAATTCGATTATCGCAACCGCGGGCAATTGCAAGGGCCATGCGCGCCTGCAGCGCAACTACATGCCGCCGCTCAACAACGAAACCCTGTTTCGTCGCGATGCCGATATGTGTCTTTACTGCGGCAACCGCTTTGCCTCGTGTGACCTGTCGCGCGACCACGTCACGCCCATTTCTCTGGGCGGGCTCGACGTCTGGACCAACGTCGTCACGGCTTGCCGGCGCTGTAACAACCACAAGGCGGGGCGTACGCCGGAGCAGGCCAATATGTTGTTGCTCGCTGTCCCGTTCACTCCGACCTATGCTGAGTACATTTATTTAAAGGGAAGACGGGTGCTTGCCGACCAGATGAAGTACCTGCTCGCGCATTTTCCTCGCAGCAGTCCGTTGCATGCCCGCTTGCGCGGCCAGCTTCGGGCGCACGACTGAGCCCGGTATGACATACCGCGCCGGGACGTCGGGCTAGTGCTGTACCTGGTAGACGCCAGCGTTTACGTGTTTCGCGCCTATTATTCGATACCGGACAGCATGACCGACCGCGACGGGCGACCCGTCAA
>PKUM01000240.1 GCA_002868855.1 Chromatiales bacterium
AGTAACGCGAAAAACCAGCGCAAACGGATTTTCGGATATCAGTTTCAGTCCGAGAGTGTCACTAGAAAAAAGCGCGCGCAGTCAGTGTCGGTGGTGGTCAGGAATCCGATGATGGGTTTGTCAGCGAGCATTCACGTTGCTCCGATAATTCATTTTCCAATCCCGGGGTCGCGCTTCGGATCGGTGAACGTCTTGCAGGGTCGACAGTTTGACGCTTATCGCTATTCTGCGTCCGACCACAGTGCGTATTCGTTGCCGCTGGGATCGCTGAAGTGAAAACGGTGGCCGCCGGGAAACGCAAAAATATCGCGCACGATCTTGCCGCCGGCCGCGACCACCGCATCGCAGGCCGCCTCGAGATCGTGGCGGTAAAATACGATCAGGACGCTGCCGCCGGCCTCGCTGGCGACGGTGTCCGCCTTGCTGAAGCCACCGAACATCCGGCCATCGCTGAAGCTGGTGTAATCCGGACCGTAGTCGGTGAATTCCCAGCCGAACAGATCGGCAAAAAACTTTTTGCTCGCGGCGACATCGCGAGCCGGTATTTCGATGTAGTCGATTTTGTTCTCTGCTTCGGTTCTCATTTTTCCTGCCTCGATTCGTGCGGCGCACCCGGGGTGTCGGATGCCGCGAGTGGGGGATTACGTTACCACGCGAAAGTGATCCGGTTTTGCGCCCGTCAGTACACGCCCGGGATCGCCTCCGCGCGAGCGCCACAACGATGAAATGGTCGCCTCGCGCTGACAGCCGCGATCCGCCCCGGAATCTGGTCCATAATGTAGCCAGAATCGGTGAGGGAGTATCGCGTGCAAAAGACAAAGACAACGCGTCGCGGATTTCTGCGCGCATCAGCCGGCCTGATTGGGGGTGGATGGCTGGCCGCCAACTGGCCGGGTATCGCCGCGGCGGCTGAGGCTGCGGCAAGCGCCCGCGACGCCGGTGCTGAATTCAGTCATCTGGATCCGCTGGACGCAGCCGACCTTGAAGCGATGGCTGCACTGATCATTCCGGATGACGACAGCCCCGGTGCGCGCGAAGCCGGTGTCATCTATTTCATGGATACTGCGCTGGGGTCGATCTTCGCCGCTCAGGCCGCCGGTCTCGCGACCGGCCTTGCCGATCTCAATGCAAAGGTCGTGGCGTTGGATGCAGGCGCCAAGCGCTTTGCCGGGCTGGATAGCGCCAGGCAGATCGAGTTGTTACGGCGTGAGGAATCGTCGCCGATTTTCGGCGGCGTCCGTTTTATGACTCTTTGCGGGTTTCTTGCCATGCCTTCATACGGCGGCAACCGCAACCATGTGGGCTGGGACCTGATCGGGTTCGATCATCGCCATGCCTGGCAGCCGCCTTTCGGTTATTACGATGCGAAAGCTGCCGGCAATGGAGACACCGATGTCTGACAGCATTCGTTTTCCGACCCGCGAACCGGTCGATTTCGTAATCATAGGATCCGGTGCGGCCGGCGGCGTACTGGCGAAGGAACTGGCAACGAGCGGATTCGACGTTGTGGTGCTGGAGCAGGGTCCGTACCGTCGTCCTTCCGAGTTTAGCCACGACGAGCTCGATGTGATCTTCAACAACGCCTACTCGGGCGGTACCAGCGGCGACTATCCGCAGACATACCGGCAAAAGGAGTCCGAGCGGGCCGAGGTTACCGATTTCCCGGCGGCGTATTACGCGCGGATGGTGGGTGGCAGCAGCGTCCATTATTCCGCCAATTTCTGGCGCCTGCGACCGCTCGATTTCAATGAGCGCAGCCGCCTTGGCGGTATTGCCGGTACCGGGTTTGCGGACTGGCCGCTGAGCTACGAAGAACTCGAGCCGTACTACACGAAAGTCGACTGGGAAATCGGCGTTTCGGGTGCGCCCGGCCCGTTCGACCCGCCGCGCTCCAAACCCTACCCGGTGCCGCCGATGCCGCTGAAGTCCTCCGGTGCATTGCTCGAGATGGGAGCGAGAAAACTCGGGCTCCATGCGCAGCCTGCGCCGGTCGCGATATTGTCGCAACCGCACAATGGCCGCCCGGCCTGCATCCATTGCGGGTTCTGCATGGGGTTTGGTTGCGAGGCAAACGCGAAGTCCTCGACGCTCGCAACGATGATTCCACTCGCCGAGGCAACGGGGCACTGCGAGATCCGCCCGCTTTCCACCGTGTACAAGCTCGAAACCGATGCAAACGGACGGGTCAGCGACGTTCTGTATTTCGACGAAAGAGGCCTGAGCCAGGGGCAAAAGGCGAAAGCCGTTATTCTCGCGGCCAATGGCGCGGAGACGCCGCGCCTGTTGCTGGAATCGGAGTCCAGCCGTTTTCCTGACGGCCTTGCGAACTCCAGCGGCAAGGTAGGCAAGTACCTGATGTTCAACAGTCATTCCAGTTCGAATGCGATGTTCGAGCACGATCTGAACGAGTACAAGAGCATCCAGTGCACGCGCATCGTTCAGGATTTTTATGAGTCGGATGCGAAACGCGGCTTCTACGGCGGTGGCGTCATCGACGCGCGTCCGTTTCTGTCGGCGACACCGATTTTCTACGCGCTGAACGGTTTGCCTCCCGACACGCCGACCTGGGGTTCCGAGTTCAAGCGCGCGCTTGCCGAGGGTTTTACCCGCCGTCTGTCCATACTCGGCAGCGGTACTTCGCTGGCGCGCGAGAGCAATAGTATTTCGCTCGACCCGGAGTTGAAGGATCGCCACGGCCGTGCGGCATTGCGTGTGACCTATGAGGATCATCCGGACGACCTCGCATTAGCAAGGTTCCTTCAGGACCGCAGCGTCGAACTGATGGAGGCCGTCGGCGCGAAAAAGATCTGGCGTGATCCGGTTGAAGTCCAGAGCATTACCGCGCATCTTCTCGGAACCTGCCGCATGGGCGACGATCCGCATGAGTCGGTGGTCGATCGTGATCATCGCAGCCACGATGTTCCGAACCTTTTTATTTGCGATGGCAGCAGCCTCGTTACATCGGGACGAGGGCAACCGACGATGACGATCCAGGCGCTTGCCTTCAGAGCGGCGGATCGCATCCGTGATTTTTCCAAAAACAATCAGATCTGAGGAGCACAGTAACGATGAGCATGTCGCTTAACAGAAGTCTTTTGCTTGGCGCTGCGGCGTTGTTGATGACCGGCTCCGCGTTTGCCGCGGGTCCGGCGAAAGCCGATCTCGAATACCTGAACCCTTCGCCTGAATCGGCGAAAGCCTGGCCGTTTTCGGATGCGGTAAGGGTAGGGGACCTGTTGTTTGTCTCCGGCAAGCTCGGCAACGTGCCGGGCACGATGGATCTTGCTCCCGGCGGTATCCAGGGCGAGACCCGTCAGACGATGGAAAATATCAAGAACACCGTGGAACGTTACGGCGGCTCGATGGACAGGCCCGTGAAATGCACGGTCTTTCTTGCCGATATCGCGGAGTGGGGTGCAATGAACGAGGTCTACAAGGAATATTTCCCCAACAACCGGCCGGCCCGCAGTGCGCTCGGGGTGAGCGGGCTTGCGTTGAATGCGCGGGTCGAGATCGAGTGTATTTTCGCCCTTTGACCATGATCGGCACTGGCCGCGGGCGTACGACAGAGCAGGATTCCGTAGATGATTTTCCGCCAGTTGTTTGACAGCGTATCTTCGACCTATACCTACCTGATCGGCAGCCGTTCGCACGGCGAGGCATTGATCATCGATCCGGTGCTGGAAAAGGTCGACCGCTACCTGCAGCTGTTGGCTGAACTCGATCTCAAACTGGTCAAGGCCGTAGACACCCATCTGCACGCCGATCACGTGACCGCGCTGGGTGCGCTGCGTGACCGGACCCACTGCATCACGGTGATGGGAGAGCAGAGCAAGGTCGACGTCGTGTCGCTACGCATCAGCGATGGCGACTCAATCGATATCGAGGGCGTCAGTCTGACCGCTCTATACACGCCCGGCCATACCGACGATTCGTACTGTTTTCTGATGGACGATCGCGTTTTCACCGGCGACACGTTGCTGATCCGCGGAACCGGGCGCACGGATTTTCAGCACGGTGACGCGAGCCAGCAGTACGATTCCATATTTGGCAGGTTGCTGACGTTGCCCGATGACACACTGGTTTTTCCGGGCCATGACTACAAGGGCGACAGCGTTAGCACTATCGCCGAAGAACGTGCGTTCAACCCGCGGTTGCAGGTGGAGTCGAAAGAGGAATACGTTGAATTGATGAACAATCTCAACCTGCCGAACCCGAAAATGATGGACCAGGCCGTGCCGGCCAATATGAAAATCGGGTTTCACCAGGACGAGTTGCGCGAGCGCGGCTGGTCGATGACCTGCGAGGAGGCGATTCGGCGGCTCGGTGAGCCAGGACTACTGCTGGTCGATTTGCGCGACGACGGCGAGCGCGAACGCCACGGCGAAATTCCCGGTGCGGTTCATGCCTCCTATCTCGAACTCGATCAGCATGTCGCGCCGGGCGGCCTGCTGCACGAGCTTGCCGTATCCACCGGCAAACAGCTGGTGTTTTATTGCGCTTACGGCGAGCGCTCGGCAATGGCCGTGGAAGCGGCGCAGGGTGCAGGAATCACCGGCGCCTGTCATATCGAGGGCGGTCTCGAACGCTGGAAAAAACTGCACGGCCCGCTCGCGAAGTGAGTCGCCTCAGGCCTCGTCTGACCGCGTTGCCGCTGCGGGGGATACAGCCGGACCATCGCTCCCGGGCGCAGCTCAGGCAGGCGAATCGGCGGTTGCCGGCGCCGCTGCGCCGTGCTCTGTCTCGCCGTCTTTGGCCACCACGCCAGCCATCGCCCGCTCCGCCATCGCCGTGATCGTCAGCGACGGGTTGACGCCCGGGTTGGCCGGAACGGCCGAGCCATCGCAAATCAGCATGTTTTTGTAACCGAAGACGCGGTGACTGGTATCGATGACGCCATGGTCCGCGTCCTTTCCGATCACCGCGCCGCCGAGGATATGAGCGGTGGTCGGAATGTTCGCTGCCGCCTCCAGGATCATGCTTTGCGCGGTGCCACCGGTCTTCTCGGCAAGCCATGCTGCGGCGCGGTTTGCCGCGTCGATATAGGTCGGGTTGGGTTTTTCCGGGTCCTGCTCGGTGCTCAGCACCACCCCCGAACCAAAACGCCTGCGTCGTGCGCGAAACGCGATCGCATTATCGAGCGTCTGCATGACCAGGAAAATCACGGTGCGGCGTGCCCAGCCGAACGGCCACAGCGTCTTCAGAAACCGCACGGGATGGCGCAGCACGTTACCGATAAGCATCAACGGCCGTGTCAGACGTGAGCCTTTGCCGGTCAGCATCGTAAACAACAGGCTCATGAAATCGCCGCGCTCGCCATAGGTGACGAACTCGATGTGGGTGTTGTGATCGGTATGGATGCTGGCGCTGATCGCGACGCTGTTCCATGGTTTTACTGATTCATCGGGTAGCGTTACTGCGAGGATAGACTCGCTGTTGGTCCGCACCAGTTCGCCCAGGCGGTCGCTCAATCGCGGCAGGGAGCCTTCGAGCTTGCACTGGGCGAGTAGCTGATTCGTGCCGAGTGCGCCGGCACCGAGCACGATCCCCTTGGCGTGAAATTCCTGCTCGCGCGGATTCAGCCAGGCTCCCGGGCGGCGCGTCGTGACCGTGTAGCCGTCGCTGCCGTCCGCTGCACCCGCGGGCCGGATATCGAACACCTCGCGGTCGGGCAGTATGTGCGCGCCTTTTTCCTCGGCGAACCACAGGTAGTTTTTGACCAGCGTGTTTTTCGAGCCCTCGCGGCAACCGACCATGCACGCACCGCACCGGGTACAGCCGGTCCGGTCCGGGCCGGCACCATCGAAATACGGGTCGGAAACCGTAACGCCCGGTTCGCCGAAGAACACGCCCACCGGGGTGCGCCGAAACGTCTCGGTGGTCCCGAAATGCCCGGCGATATCGCGCAGCATGCCGTCGCTG
Source organism: Chromatiales bacterium (assembly GCA_002868855.1). Classification (GTDB taxonomy): domain Bacteria; phylum Pseudomonadota; class Gammaproteobacteria; order Steroidobacterales; family BM003; genus BM003. The sequence continues at coordinate 5,923 of PKUM01000240.1, forward strand.
GGACTCTCGAACGGGACCTCCGTGACGCCGAGCATGAACTCCGCGGTGTCATAGTGCGGCGCAAGCTCCGCTTCCCAGTCGGCCAGGCCGTCCCATTGCGGATTTTTGAAATACTCCGGGCTCGCGCGATACAACGTGTTGGCGTAAACAATACTTCCGCCGCCCACCCCGGCACCGCTGGCGATGAAGACATCGCTGAACGGCGTCATTCTGAGGATGCCGCGGCAGCCGAGCAGCGGCGCCCAAATAAAGCGCCCGATGTTCCAGGACGATTTGGCGAAGTCCTCGTCCTGGAAACGGCGGCCTGCCTCGATGACGCCGACCCGGTAGCCTTTTTCGGCAAGCCGTAGCGCGGCGACGCTGCCACCGAAGCCGGAGCCGATTACCAGCCAGTCGAATTCGTTTTTATTCATTCGGTTTCTCCTGGTTTGCGCCAGGGTAAGGGCCGTCAGGTCCGGTTGCCGCCATTCAGCGCAAGCAGGTTCAAGAATTCGCGCCGGTTGCGCGGTCCGTAGGTACGGAAGGCCGGCTCGGGTTTTTCCCGGTAGGCCATTCGCCGCCGGTTTATCGCGTCCTTCGCGGCGCGCCGGATCACCTCGTCCGGATTAATGCCATAAGGTCGGGTTGCATTGAGGCCGAACACCTTTGCCCGTATCGCCTGGGTGATCTCCGGATAGCCGTGTTTTTCCCGCAACTCCGGTGCGATCTGGAACTTCCTGAACGCCTGGATCTGGTCCTGCGGCGAGCCGTACCAGATCGAGTCGGTGCCCCACAGCACGTTTTCGTCGCCGACGTACTTGAGCAGCTTGCCGAGTGCGTGCGCGGCGCTGTCCGGGTCGCGCATCAGGAAACGCCAGGTACTGCCGAGTTCGGCATAGACGTTGCTGCCCGGGGCGACTTCGTTATCGATCAGCGAGCGAATCAGCGTGTCGATGCCGTCACGCGCGGCGCCATGGTCGTAGGCCAGTTCGGGGGTGCCCGGGACGAAGCCCGAGTGGTAAATCAGGAACGATACGTCGGGGAAGCGTTTGGCGACCTTACCTATGTCGCTGCACTGGCTGTGTTCGTAGGATTGCCGGCCGAACGGGATTCCCTTGTGAACCGCTATGCGCTTGACGCCAAGGCTGCGCGCTTTCTCGATGAACGGGATGCCGACGTCCTCGTCGGAGAGGAAGAACCCCGTGCCGTCGGGGCCCCACTGCGTGTAGGTCTTCCACGCCGCCACCTTCCAGCGCTCGGCGAGTTCGTCCATGGAATCGAGGTCACCGGGTTGATTCGGATTGACCCGCCCGTGCAGCAGGAGGCGGTGATCTCCTTCCATTTCGTCGATGATCCGGCGCACCGCGTCGGCTTCCTCGATGGTCAGCGGCTCCGCATCGCGGCGGGACGGCACGAATGACAGCACCATCATGTCGGTATCGCTGTCGAGAAACACGTCCTTGATGAACTCGTCCGGCCCGAGACATTTGAGATAACTGCGCGCGCCGGGTTCTTCGGCCAGCGCGCAACCGGTCTTCGGCGCAAAAGACAGCGGTTTCGCGTCGGCCGGGACACCCTCGAGCCACTTGCCGTTGGGGTTCACGTAATGGCCCTGCACGTCGAATATGAATTCGCGTTTGCCCAGTTCCGATTCGGCCAGCGTCACGTCGAGCGCGGCTTCGTCGTCTACGTCGTAAAAGCCACCGGTTTTGCCGGCCGCCGCGTAGGCGCGGTTGAAAGCGAGTAGCGTAGACGCGGCGCCACACGCGGAAACCAGGAACCTCCTGCGGTCGAGACCGACCCGCCTTGCGTTGCGGGTGGCATCCTCGAGCGCCTCGCGGTTGGCGTGCTCGTGCTCGCGCGCGAGCGGAATTGGTTCGAATTCGCCGTTCGAGGTACTGTCGAGTTTGACCGGCAGGCGCAGTCCGTCCGGGTCGATCCGATCACTCATTGGTCTTCTCCTACGATAGCAGCGACACCCCCAAGTCTGGTTCACGGCGATGGCGGCGGCAAGTTTCGCCACGCGGGGGATGATCGGGTGCGCCGTCAGCCGCTGATGGCGCGCCTTTGCGACTCCCGGGTCAGTCGGCGAAATAGGTGTCGAGAAGGGCATTGAAACGCGGGTCGTCGTGGAGGCCGCGTAACGTGGGCTCGGCTTCGAAAACGGCGCGGGCCGGCCGCGCCCGCATCTTCAGCACAGTTTCGAGAAACTCGAATGCGTCATCGTGACGGCCCGCCAGTGCGAGCCCGCCGGCCATCGCGAACCGGTTGTTCGGATTGGCTACCGCGTCGAATTGTTCTTTTTCGACCGCACGGCGACAGGCTGAAAGTGTCTCCTCGGCGAGACCCAGCCCGCCGTAGGTCAGGCACAATGCGGAGAACAACGGGCTGCCGGCAGTCGCAAGGTCGTGGCTCTCGAGTTCGGATCGGGCTTGTGCCAGCGACCGGCGCCCGGCGTCGATGTCGCCCCGCAGGATGAGGGTCAGCCCGCGCATCATCGCGGGCGGGTATATCCTGTCTCGATTCTCGGCGAACTGGCCGAAGTCGATCCGCTCCAGCGCGATCTCGTAGTCGCCCTGAACCAGCGGTAGCCACCAGTTCAGGTAGGGCAGGTCACTGAACGTGAACTCGGTGGTCTCGACGACGCGTCGGGCGTCGGCAAAAGCCCCTTGTCCGACCAACAGAGTAGCCTGCATGTATCGGGCATAGGCGAACGTCGGTCCGAGCCGCAGCGCTGTGTCGACCCAGATCTGGGCGTCGTCGTAACGATTCACGTTCACGTAGACATCGGCGAGCCCGACCGCGGTCAGCGCGTTTCTCGGGTCCAGTTCGAACGACTTGTTGAAATTGCCGATCGAGCCCTCGAAATCGCCCGCGCGGCGCCGGATCCAACCCATCAGCTGATACAGGTCGGCGTTGTTCGGCCACGACCTGGCCGCCTTTTCGAGCAGCGCCAGCGCGGCATCGTAATCGAGCTTGCCGTGGTAATAGTAGTAGCCTTCGGCGATATCCAGGTCGACCAGGTCAGGCCGAATCGAGCGGCCGGTCCGAATCGCTTCCCAAGCGGCGTCGACATATGCCGGATCGGGGTCGATGAACCAGTACCGCAGCGTGTTGATCCTTGCCCGCAGCGCCCAGGCTTCCGCGAACCGGGGATCGCGCTCGAGGGCGAAGTCGATTTCCTGTTGCGCTCTCTCGAGGTCGCCGGCGGCCACCACCTGTTCGAGATTGCGCGCCCGGCTGTAGGCGGCCAGCGCATCGAGATCGTGGGTCAGCACCCTTCCCATTTGCGCTTTCTCTTCCGGGCTCAGCGTTGCCTGCAGTGCGTCGGCAATCTTCTGCGCGATCTCCGACTGGATATCGAATACGTTCTCGGCCGTCAGCTCGCGGTCGAAATGCTCGGCCCACAGGTGTTCGTCCGTGCCGGCGTCGATCAGCTGGACGTTGATGCGCACCCGCTGTCCGGCGCGCTGGACGCCGCCCTCGAGCACGGTCGCTACCCCGAGTTCGTCGGCGATTTCCGGGATCTTCTTGGTCGTATCGCGATATTCCATCACCGAGGTTCGCGAGATCACTTTCAGCGAGCCGATCTTGGCGAGCTGGGTCAGCAGGTCGTCGTGCATGCCGTCGGCGAAAAACTGGTCTTCCTCGCGGGTGCTGCGATTGGCGAATGGCAGCACGGCGACCGAGCGGCGATCACCCTTGGCTGCCGCCGCGGCGGTTTCGCTGGGTAGTGGCGTGGAATACTCGTTTGCGGGGATCGGTTCCGCTGCTGTACCGATTGGCTGCGTGACGTCGGGTACACCGACAAACCGGTCTAGCGCCAGCAGCGTGACTGCGGCCGCCAGCAACGCGACGGTGGCGACGCCAAGTTTTTTGCTGGTTTGTTGTGTAACCGATTGCGTTCGATCGATTTCGGACTCGCGCTTGATGCCCTCGGGGGTCAGTTCGTAGACCCAGGAGAAAACGAGTGCCAGCGGGAATCCGAGCATCAGCAGGAACGCGACGAATCGCAATGTCCAGTCCGGAAGCCCGAGCAGCCCCGCCAGCACGTCCGCGACCTGCAATACGAGCCAGCCGGCGACCAGGTAAAGAGCGCCAACGCGGAATACATTGCGGCGTTTGAGCTCTGTAAGGAACGACGCCATGTCAGGTTGCCCCTCCCTGTTGCAGAGTGCGCCGCCTGATCTCGATCAGCTCCCTGAGCCCCGGCTTGTGCCAGAACTCGAGCCATGCCGGGTCGGTCGAACGCGTTTCAGGCAGCAAGAAAAATAACGGCCATGTCAGCTGCGAGTCTCTCTGCCGGTAGGCTTCCTCCAGCAGCGGCAGCGCCTCCCTCACCCCGCCTACCTCCATGGCATAGTGAGCGGCGGTCGCAGGGCTTAACTGGTTGTCAACGGCTTTGTCGCGCATCACGACATAGTAAGGAGTCAGTGATTCGATGTCGCCCCGGGCGAGGTGAAAGGTGGCCCACGACATCATGATCATATTCGCAAGCTCAGGCGCCTCCGCGGCGCTACCGCGTTTGGCTTCCAATTCTTCGATAACGGTGCGCGCCGCTTCGAAGTCGCCATCGATAATGTGGGCGCGTATCAGCAGGTACTGGCCTTCTACGCTCGGGTCGAGTTCCAGCGCGCGCAGGGCAAACTCTTTCGCCTGCTGCGGCCGGTCAAGCACCAGCATTAATTCACCGAGATCGCGGGCGTGCACCTCGGCGAGCATGTCGACCGCCATCGCTTTCCTCTCGGCAATTTCGGACTGCTCGTAATCGCCGATGGTATGGAGAAAATCGCCATAGAAATTGTTTATTTCGGCATCATCCGGCCGCAACTGGAGGGCCTTCGCGTACAGGCGGCGAGCCTTCTCCCAATCGAATTGATACATCGTGGCGATGAACGCACTGACATTGAGCGCCGCGGCATTGTCCGGGTCGCGTTCCAGCACCTCGCCGAGGTGACGGTTGGCCCGCGCAGCAAGTTCGCGTGAATCGGCGGCGTTGGAATAACGCGGTATCAACGCATAGGCCTTGGCCAGCGTGACGCGGGCATCGTCGAACAGCGGATCGGTCTCGAGGGCCTGTTCCAGCAGTGCGGCGCCGCGCTGCAGGTTTTCTAGCCCGCGCCGGGCAATGTAGTAGCGGCCCTGGAGAAAGAGACTGTAGGCGTCGAGATTTTGCGTCGGTGAATTTACCACTGCGAGGGCATTCGCCTCTGCGGTGTCGAGCGCGACCCGCAGCGCCGAGACTATGCTGTTCGCGATCTCGCTTTGCACCGCGAAGATATCCTCAAGCTCGCGGTCATAAGTAGCCGACCACAGATGTGAGTCCGAAGAGACGTCAATCAGCTGTGCGGTTATCCGGACCCGGTTGCCGGCCTTGCGCACGCTGCCTTCGAGGACGTGGTCGACGCCGAGTTGCCCGGCGATAGCGGGGATAGGCTGGTTGCTGCCCTTGAACGAAAACGAGGACGTTCTCGACGCGACTCTCAAGCCGCGAATATTGGCCAGAGAGTTCAATAACTCCTCGGAAATGCCATCGGAAAAATACTCGTTGTCGGGGTCGCGGCTCATATTGACGAATGGCAGAACCGCGATTGAGGACTCTTGCGCTCCCGCTCCCGCTCCCGCCGGAGCCGGTGCGCCGCTCTCCGCCGCGGATTCCGCGAATTCTGCGGTTGCCGGGCGTGCGGGTTCGGGGCCGCTGTCGAGTTGGTTTGGCACGTAACGGTCGAGCGCGAGCATCAGTACCGCGATTGCGAGCAGGCCGGCAATGACGAGGTTGAGCTTGCGCCCGGTGTCGGCGGCGACCGGCACACTGCGGTCGATGTCGGATTCGCGTTTCAGACCCTCCGGTGTCATCTCGTATACCCAGGAGAAGATCAGCGCCAGCGGGAAACCGAGGATCAGGATTCCGAGGACCAGCCGCAGCCCCCAGCCGGGGACGTCGAGCAATCCGAACAGCACGTCGGCAATCTGCAGCAGTAACCATCCGGCGACCAGGTACAGCGCGCAGACGCGCGCGACGTTGCGGCGCCTTAGTTCTTCGATCAGTTTCGGCATCGGCGCATTATCCCGGAAAACGTCAGGAGCGCGGGGGAATGCGGATCACAGTCCCTGCGCACGCAACGCTTCGCGCTGGGCGGCAAGACGTTCCCGCAGCGCCGCCATCGCCGTCGCGAAGCGCGGCTCTTCAGCCCATTTTTGCAGCATCGGGGCAGACTCGATGAAACGGACCTGGACATAACCGCTGTCGACCAGTCTCTCGGCCGTGGCTAGGACTGCCTCTCGATCATCGCGCCAGGAGTTGTCGAGCAGCACGAATACGATCAGGGCACTGCCGCGATAGGAGATCTCGTCGAGGCTTTTGAGAACCGTTCTCACCTCGCGCATCAACACCTCGCCCTCGTCGCGACGGCCAAGCTGATCCAGCGTCCAGGCATAGGATGCGGCCCAGTAAAGATTGCGCCCGGTGACCGTCTTGCCGTCCGGGCTGCGCGTCGCTGCCATCGCTTGCTCGTAGTACTCGGCGGCGGCCGCGGGGTCGCCGGTAGTGGCCAGTGCCTCGGCGAGCGATGCCAGATGCTCCGGCACGTCCGGATGGCGCTCCAGCCGGCGGCGCGCGTTCTCGACCAGCCGCTTCTCGTCGCCGGGTCGCAGGAACCAGTAGTTGTGGTATTCGATTCGAGGGTTGATCGCGCGCGCCTGAGACATGTAGGACTCGGCCATTTCCTCGTCCTCCAGAAACAGATAAAGCGTAGCGAGGCCCTCGAGATGCTGCGCAGAACCCGGTGTGAGCTCTATCGCCTGAAGCAGCGGCGGCACAGCAAGGTCCAGCCGGCCGTTGGCAGTGTAGAGCTGCGACAGCGTCGTATAGGGCAGCGGTGTATCCGGTTCCAGCGTAATGTTGCGTTTGACCAGCGCAATGGCACCCTCGGTATCGCCGGTTTCGGCCTTGAGGCTGGCGTACGCTCCCGAGACAAACGTATTGAGCGGGTCGATTTCGTAGGCGCGGGCGAACAGGGCCTCCGCGTCGGTGAAGCGCCCGATATTGGAATAGCGGCTGCCGAGCCATACCATGACGAGCGCATCGTTCGGATTCAGTCCCAGCGCTTTTTCCAGCAGCTCTATACTTTCCTCGATCTGGTTCTGGTCGCGCCGAAGCAGGCCGAGCGTCGCGTAGCCGTCGGCGAGCTCGGAATCGAGCTGCAAGGCGCGTTCTACCTCCGTTTCTACCAGCGCCTCGACGTCTTCGCGGTCCCTCTCACCGTAATACGAGCTGAACAGAAACGCGCGGGCGAGGCCGGCATGGCCTGGAGCATATTGCGGGTCGAGCTTGATCGCCTGACGAAACGCGTCAATCGCCGCCTCGATATCCGCGGTGTTGCGTCGCTGCCAGAGTTGCGCACCGCGCAGATAGGCCTCATAGGCCTCGACACTGGTGCGCGCCGACGCCGGGTCGGTTCCGGCGAGAATGCCCGGTCGCAGGGTGGCGACGACCTCGCGGGCGATTTCGTCCTGGACCGCAAATATGTCGTCGGCGGGGCGGTCGAATGTTTTCGACCACAGGTGCGACTGGTCGCTGACCCGGATGAGCTGGGCGATGACGCGCAGCGTGTCCTTGGAGCGTTGTACGCTGCCCTCGAGCACCGCGCCGACTCCGAGTTCGCCGCCGATCGTCGCGATATCGAGGTTTTTGCCGCGGTAGGAGAACGACGACGTTCTTGCCGCCACGCGCAGGCCCTCGAGCTGCGAAAGCATATGGAGCAACGTATCGGCAATGCCCTCGGCCAGATACCCCTGGTCGCGGTTCGGGCTGAAATCCTCGAAGGGCAGTACCGCAATCGAGTCGATCGTCGTAGTGCCTCCGGCGCCGTTCTGCGCGGCGGACGAAAACGGTTCGGTGCTTTGGCCGCGATACTGCTGCCACGCAAAAAGGCCGATGGCAATGATCAGCAATGCGATCACTACCAGGTTCAGGCGGCGGGTCGTCTCGCTGTTGTCCAGCGTGCTTCGGTCCAGCTTCGACTCGCGTTGGATCCCGTCCGGGGTGATCTCGAAGATCCACGAGAAAATGACTGCTAGCGGGAATCCCAAGGCGAGCAGGAACGCGACCAGGCGCATGGTCCACTCCGGCAGGCCCAGCACCCCGTCGGTGACGTCGACGACCTGCAGGATCAGCCACGATCCGACCGCATAGAGGGCAGCGGCGCGAACGACGTTGCGACGTTTGAGTTCTGTTAATAGCGACACGCGTTGGGGCAGTCTCGAACCGGAACCGCCATCATCATGGCAGGTCGCCGCCGTCAGTCAACCGCGGCACGGGCAGCGGTTGCCGGCGGCCGGCTCGGGGGCCCGGATTTCGTGCCGATGATGGCTACCCGCCCGGTAACCGAAAGCCGGCGGTTAAAAGAGCGGTCTACCAGCCCCCGCCGCCCCCGCCGCCACCACCGCCCCCGGACGAGCCGCCGCCACCGCCGCCGGAGGAGGAGCCCGGCGGCGTTGCGGCGGAGCTGATTGCGCTGTTCAGCGAGCCGCCGACGTTTTCGGTGAAGCCGCCGAGATTGGCGGTGTCGAAATGGCCCTGGTACCAGTTCGGACGGTATGTATCCGCGCCGCTGTCGCGCATCGCCGCAAAGACGTCGGCGAATTTCTCCGCCCATTTCTGCTCCACGCCGAGCGCGAGCGCGAATGGCAGGTAGGTTTCGAACAATTGCGGGGTCTTCTTCGGTGGATTGCGCAGGGCGAGTTCGTCCTTCTCGGCAACCTCCAGGTACATCCTGAACCCGTCGACCTGGTCGAGCAGCTCCCGCCCCGACGCGGTCGGGGCCTTCAGCAACCGGTAGAACACGAATTGAGCCACGAACATCAGCACGATCAGGCCTATGACCGTCGGGGTCAGGGCGTCTGCCATGGCGAGCGCGATACCGAGCGCCACCGTGGCAATGGCCGCGGGCAACAGCAGCTGGGAATTCTTGTGGAAAAAAACCTTGTGGTAGGCGTCCTGCAGCGACTTGTGATGTTGAGCCATTGCAAGATTGACCACGCCGTGGTTCTTATTGTCGAGTTCGAGCGATGTACCTTCGCTGAACAGCGCGTCGATCAACGCCTTCTCGCCATGCGCCAGTTCGGTGTCGGAGTCTTTGTGGCGGAGGAGGTATTGGTCGCCGTACCTCTCGATTTCCAGGTGGCCCTTTACCGCGAGATTGATAACCGCAGTGGTGAAGGTCTTGCGGTCGTAACCCATTCTGCCGATGTAGCGCGCCGCCGCGGGCGAAAATCCGGCCGGCGGTTCGTAGTGCGGGAACAGCGGTCCCGGCTCGGGGTCGCGCCCGAATCGCCGCCACGCCCCGTACAGATAGACGAGCAGCAGAGCGAACCCGATAAGCGCCGCGACAACACCACGGTTGTCGGACAGCAGGCGGTTCGCTTTCTGCATCTGCGTCGGTTCCGTAACGAGACCCTTCGGGAAACCGATCGCCACCGTGAGGCCTTGCTGCGGCAAGAGCGGGCGGTTCGTAGCAATGACCGGATGGCCGAAATCGTCGATCGAGACAGTGAAATTCGTGCCCTGTTCGCCGCTGTATCCGGTGTAGCCGTCGATGCGGAGGTCGTTCTGATCGACTGCCACCGGCAACCTGACCCGGACGCTTGCCCTGTCGATCGCGAAATCCCAGCCGTTGCCCGTGACATTCCAGTAGAGTTCGTCGAAATCGTGGAAAAAGCCGAGCTGGCGGTCCGTCCGATAGGTGATCTGATATTCGTATTCGCCCGGGTCGAGGTAAGTGTTCGCGCTGCCCATGTACACGCGGACGCCGTTGCTCAGATCGTCGGTATGAAACGGCTCGTCCACGCCGTCGCGGGTGACGCCGAGCACTTCGAAAGCCACCGTGTAGCGATTGCCGAGACGGTCCTTGTAGCGAGAAGGGAAGTCGCGAAAAATGCCGCGATTGATGCGGTCGCGCTCGGCGCGCACACGAATCGACTCGGCGACGGTCATCGAGCCGTCGGCAGCGACCGTGATTTCGCTGTGATAGCCGAGAATTCGCTCCTCCGCCACGGCTGGCAAGGACGCGACCAGACCCACCGCCATTACCAAAATGGAAACCGAAATTTGCCGCAGCCAGCGGTACATTCAGTTCACTCCCACGCGCGGTGTGGCCCTTACGTCGGTGCCTGCAGCCTCGAAGAATTCGGCGGGCCTGAATCGCATCGGCCGTGCTACCAGCAGGTCGGGAAACGTATCCAGCCGGGTGTTGTAAATCCGGACAGCACCATTGTAGAAACGTCGTGCGTATTGCAGGTGATCCTCGACCTCTGTCAAATCCCGTTGCAACTCGAGGAAGTTCTCACTGGCCTTCAGATCGGGGTAGGACTCGGCAAGCGCGATAAGTCTGTGCAGACCGGCCTCGATCTGGTCTTCGAGTTCCGCCTTGTCGACCAGCCGCTGCGCTCCCTCGCTGCGGCCGCGTAATTCGGTTACTGCAAGCAGAGTCGCCTTTTCGTAGTCGCTGTAGGCTTTGACCGCTTCCACCAGTTGCGGTATCAGGTCGTGGCGGCGGGTCAGCTGTACATCGATATCGCTCCACGCCGCGCGGACCCGGTTGCGCTCGCGCACGAGGCGGTTGAACACCAATATCGCCCCCACGATTACTGCGGCGGCGGTTAGCAGGAATGCGATCATCGGTTTGCCTCGGCGGATGCGCCGTTATTATGAACCATTGCGTCCTGATTTGCGGAAGTCGCAGGCCTGCTATTGCGACGCGCAATTTCTACCTCGCATGAGTCGCGATTTTGCACTGCTATGCTGTGTTGATCTGTGCGGAGGGAAATGGAATGACCACATCGCATGCGAACAGCGCGCGGTCTGCGGCGCTGGATATGAGCGCCGAGGAGTTTCGTGAACTCGGGCATGGCCTCGTGGATCGGCTCGCCGATTACTATGCCGCCCTGCCGCAACGCGCAGTGACTGCTGGTGAGGCGGTGGATACGATTCGCGCCGAACTCGGTCCGCGCGGATTACCGCAAACGGGAACTCCGGCGGCGGTGGTGTTGGCTCGCGCCGCTGATCTTGTGCTGGAGCATTCGCTGCACAACGGCCACCCGCGATTCTTTGGCTACATCACTTCGTCGGCCGCCCCTCTCGGTGCGCTCGGAGACATGCTTGCGGCGGCGGTCAATCCGAACTGCGGCGGCTGGCAGCTTTCGCCGATGGCAACCGAGATCGAATGTCAGGCTATCGGCTGGATCGCCGAACTGATCGGGTATGCGCCGGGTGCCGGCGGCATCATGGTCAGCGGCGGCAACATGGCGAACATCGTGGCATTTTTTGCCGCCCGCAAGTCGAGATGCGACTGGGACATCCGCGCGGCGGGTCTCGGCGACGCCGGTCTGGGCCTGCGCGTTTATTGCTCGCGCGAGACCCACACCTGGGTGCAGAAAGCGGCGGACCTGTCGGGGCTCGGCACCGACGCGATCCGCTGGATCGATTGCGATACCAGCCAACGCATGCGCGTCGGCCACCTGCGCGAATTGGTGCAGGAGGATCGAAAGGCGGGCCTGCGACCGTTTCTTGTCGTGGCCGCGGCCGGAACCGTGAGCACCGGGGCGATCGATCCGCTGGGCGAGGTCGGCCGATTCTGCCGCGACGAGGATATCTGGTTTCACGTTGATGGCGCCTACGGCGCGCCGGCGGCCGTGCTGCCCGAGCTGGCCGCCGATTTCGATGGTCTGGCAGAGGCCGACTCGGTCGCGCTGGATCCGCACAAGTGGCTCTACAGTCCGCTCGAAGCTGCCTGGACACTGGTGCGCGAGCCGCGCCACCTCACCGATGCATTCAGTTTCAGCCCGGTCTATTACCAGTTCGACGAGGGTGAAGGCTGGGAGGGACAAAATTTTTACGAGTACGGTATGCAGAACTCGCGCGGGTTCCGCGCCTTGAAAGTGTGGCTGGCACTGGCCCAGGTCGGACGCGACGGCTATGCAAACATGATCCGCGACGACATTGCGCTGGCGCAGAGGATTTTTGAGGCGGCCGCGGCTCACCCGGAACTCGAGGCGGTTACCTGCGGACTCAGTATTGCCACGTTCCGGTTTGTGCCCGCGACGCTCGATGCCGCTGCGCCCGCAGCGAGCGACTACCTGAATCAGCTCAACCAGGCCCTGGTCATTGCGCTGCAACGCGGCGGTGAAGTCTTTCTGTCGAACGCTGTGCTCGGTGGCAACTACCTGCTGCGTGCCTGCATCGTAAATTTTCGCACCAGCGGCGCCGACTGCGATGCGCTTACAGCAACTGTGGTCGAGGCGGGCCGGCGGCTGGACTCGGAACTGCGACCAGTGGCGCTTGCATAGCGATCGACACCGGGCCGGCCCGCGCGGCCGCTGCTGATCCTGTCCGAATCGGAATCAGGCCCGCTCGTAGGCCTGTTTCAGCCAGGCGATCAGCTCGGCGTCAACTTCGGTGGGGCTGGCGAGCCGTACCCGGTGACTGACCATTGCATTGAAGCTTCCGGATTTCTCGAGGCGCTCGGTCGCAGCAACGTCTTTCAGGTTGATACCGACATCCACCCGGGTTTTGGTGGAAGGCTGGACGAGCCCGAACTGCTTGTTGCGGCGCAGGCTGACATAGGCTTTTTTCGGCGCCAGTTCGACGTCGGCGCCAAACCCGGAGATCGTGGCGACAAGCTTGTCGTAAATCGGCCTGAGGCCGGCCTTGGCGCCGCCGTATTGTGCCGATACGAGATCGTCGCTTGCGGTGCCGCCGCCGGCCGCGGCGGCGCGTGCCTTGTGGGTAATGAGATTGGCATATCCGTGGGTAAGCCCGTGTTCGCCTTTCAGCAGTTTCATGATTTCGCCATGTTTTTGCAGGCCGCTCGCCGCAACCAGTTCGATCCACTGGTGCAGCGACTTTCCCCATTTTTCCTCGAGGTTGCGGATCATTGTGGCTTCAGCGTCCTCGGGTTTGTTACTCATTGATTCGTCCCCCTTGTTTGCCGATATGAATTTGAGCCTAGCAGAGCATTTTCGAGCTGCCAGCGGTAAACAACCCGCGACGAGGGCAACCCTGCAAGCCGCGCCTTTCAGAATCCACGGGCTGATGGCGTGAAAGCGGGACTGGCGTTTTACCGGGTGCCGCTGTA
>PKUM01000119.1 GCA_002868855.1 Chromatiales bacterium
TTAACCGGGCTGTCGCAGCGTCGCAAAACCGGCGCTGCGCCGGAGGGGACGAGACGCTTGACTGGCATCCTTGAACTTGCCTGATTGCCGATGCGCCAGTGTTTCCGCGGTTATGTTCGGTGGCCCACAGTAGGAGCCGTTTGCGGTGTTGTCTTTCCTCCTCGCCGGGTGCTGTTCAGGGGATTGCGAAAAACCGTTGCCGTGGCGAGACGGCGTGCCACTGGCGGGGAACGGAATGTGCCCTACCAATGGTAATCCGGGTGGCAATGTGCGCAAATCCAACCATATTGGCTGGGAAATGGACCGCGGATGTCAATTCTGGTCCGCGTCTGCGACGATACCGTTGCCGCGCGACGGCCGCATTCGGCCGATCAGTCCCCGGTAGCGTGAATCCGCTTTATACCATGGCGAAATTGGACGCCTTTCGCTACCTGGTCGGGCTCGCGCATCCCTCATTTTTTGTGGTTATGGTAAATAATTATTACTGATAAACAGTCTCTTATCTTGTTTTCTTCGAAAACCATGTCACAATCGCCAGCGACTACCGCCGCTGCCACGGGAAGGCCGAACAAAAGCAAAGCCTAGCGGCCCGAGCGCCAGAATTTTTTGAGCAGAGAGACATCTAAATAACTATAAACTGTGAGCTATCAGGACCACGGGCCAGGGCACGAGCCGCACGGAGTGGCCGTCAGCGCCCCAGAAGGAGTATTGATGCCGGCCGGATCACGAATCCGCGCTAACATCGATACCGTGTTTACCAAGCTTTCCATCGACTTCCAGACCATCGGCAACGATGTCGAGCCAACGTTTTCGCGCTGTCTGGCCAATCTGCGCGAAGCGATCGGTGTCGAGGCCGCTTTTATTGCGCTCGTCAGCGCTGACGGCAAGCGCATAGTCAGAGTCCATTCTGACCGCGCGGTATTCGCGACCTTCAATCCCGAAGTACTGAAGGGCGAGTCTCTCGAGGGGTTCGGCTGGTTACGCGGCCGGCTCGACCAACAACGTCTGGTGGACATTACCGATAGCGGCTGCGCCGAGTTTCTCGCGCTTCCCGAAGGGCGACGCCTGCACAAGCTGAAGATCGGGTGTCTTCTCGGTGCCGGTTTCAGGACCCGCTGCAAACTTCGCGGCCTGCTTGCGGTGGCCGGTGGTCAGCGCCGCAATGCGTGGGACGTAGATCACGGGTTGCTGCTTAAGTTGCTGGCTACCTCGCTGGCATCGGGTCTTGAACGGCTTGATCTGGAACGCGAACTGCACGAGGTCAAGGAGCGCGACGAACTTGCGATGTTCGGTGCCAACGACGGCGTGTGGGATTTCGATATGCGCTCCAACACGCTATACCTGTCGCCGCGATGGAAGGCCATGCTCGGCTACGGCCCGGATGACCTCTGTAACTCGGCGCCGGACTGGCGGCGCCTGGTACATCCGGATGACCTGGCGCGCGTACAGGGCCAGATCCGCGATCATCTCGAGGGAAAGACCGAGATATTCGAGAGCGTCCATCGTATGCGTCACTGCAACGGCGAATGGCGCTGGGTCTTGTCGCGGGCGAAAGCGCGTGAGGATGCGACCGGCAGGACGCGTCGGCTGGTCGGTGTCGAGCTCGATATCACCGACCGCAAACTCTACGAGGAGGCGCTTTTCCGCGAAAAGGAAAGCGCGCAAATTACATTGCAGTCAATCGGCGACGGCGTGATAACCACCGATGCCGAGGGCTACGTGGAGTATGTCAATCCGGTTGCCGAGGAGCTGACCGGGTGGCGCCTCGACGACGCCACCAGCCGCCACATCGACGAAATATTTCGTAGTTTTCATGAAGAGACCTGTGAGCCGCTCGACAACCCGATGTCGATGGCGATTCGTCGTGCGCGCGCGATCAAGTCGGTTCGACCGACTCTTTTGATCCGCCGCGATGGAAACGAGTTGTACATCGAGAATACCGCGTCGCCGATTCGTGACGGTGGTGGCAAGGTGACCGGCGGGGTGTTGGTATTTCACGATGTCAGCGAGGCGCGCGAACTCAATCGCCGTCTCAGCTATCACGCAAGTCATGACATTCTGACGGGGCTGGTGAACCGGCGCGAATTCGAGAGTCGGCTGGAGCGGGCTTTAAAAAGCGCAAAGGCGAGGGAGACCTCCTATGCGCTGCTATATCTCGATCTCGATCAGTTCAAGATTATCAATGACACCTGTGGTCACAGTGCGGGCGACGCGCTGCTCGGACAACTCGGTGCACTGCTCAAGTCCAAGATTCGCTGGCGCGACACGCTGGCCCGGCTCGGCGGCGACGAATTCGGCGTTCTTCTCGAAAGCTGTACCGTCGATGAGGCGATTTCGAACGCCGAGGGCCTGCGCGAGACGATCCGCGAATTCAAATTTCAGTGGGACGAAAGGGTGTTCCGGCTCGGTGTCAGTATCGGCGTGGTCCCGATCACCGCAGACAATGAGGATGTTGCCTCATTGCTGTCCGGGGCCGATGCTGCCTGTGCGGCCGCCAAAGAAGCGGGGCGCAATCGTATCCATTGTTTCGCCGAGAATGACATCGAACTGATGCGCCGGCGCCGCGAAATGCAATGGGCGGCGCGTATCAACAACGCCCTGGAAGAGGCGCGCTTTGAGTTGTTTCGGCAGACGATTCTTCCGCTGCAGGACAATACAGAGAACGGGGCCCATTATGAGTTGCTGCTGCGGATGCGCGATGAGAGCGGAAATGTCGTGTCGCCCGAGTTGTTCATCGCCGCAGCGGAGCGCTATGGCATTACGCCGAACATCGACCGCTGGGTAATTGAGAATGCCTTCCGCTGGCTCGTTTCCGAAGCCGATGAAAGGGAGCGGCTTTCTCTATGCGCGATCAATTTGTCCGGCCAGAGTCTTGGTGACGACAAATTCCTGCCTTTCGTTGTGGACCAGTTTCGCCGCAGCGGGCTCGATGCCAGCAAAATTTGTTTTGAGATTACCGAGACCGCCGCTGTGGCGAGTTATTCTCAGGCCAAGCGTTTCATTCAGTCGCTCAAGGAACTTGGCTGCAAATTTGCGCTTGACGACTTCGGTACCGGGCTGTCGTCATTCGGTTATCTGAAGCACTTTCCGGTGGACTTTCTCAAGATCGATGGCAGTTTTGTCAAAGAGATTCTTCACGACCCGATCGATCGTGAGATGGTTCGCTCGATCAACGAAATCGGCCATCTGACCGGTAAGCGCACCATCGCGGAATTCGCCGAAAACGTTGAAATTATCACGATGCTGCGCGGTCTCGGTGTCGACTATGCGCAGGGCTACGGGGTCTCCGAGCCGAGCCGAATTGCGGCGGCCATCGTGGCCTGAGTTTACTGCGCGTCCAGTTCCATTCGCATCGAATAGTCTACGGCTCTGACGTGCTTCGTCAGAGCACCAATCGAAATGAAGTCGACACCGGTCGCGGCGACTTCGGTCAGCGTCTCTGCAGTGATGTTTCCGGACGCTTCCAGCGCCGCGCGCGGGCGTCCGTCCTGCCTTTCCCATTCCCGGTTAAGTTGTACAGCGCGTCGCAGGTCATCTTCGGTGAAATTGTCCAGAAGCAAAATGTCAGCGCCGGCGGCAAGCGCCTCGCGGACTTCTTCCAGGCTCTCAACCTCGACTTCGATCGGAACGCTGGCGCCGCTGGCGCGCGCGGCTGCCACCGCATTCGTGATGCCGCCACAGGCAATAATATGGTTTTCCTTTATCAATATTCCGTCGAAAAGGCCGTGCCTGTGGTTGGTTGCCCCACCCATCCTGGTGGCGTATTTCTGCGCCGCGCGTAATCCGGGCACGGTCTTCCTGGTGTCGAGAATTCGACAGTCGGTGTCCGCGATTGCATTGACGTAGTGCCTGGCCAGCGTCGCGGTTCCCGATAGGGTCTGGAGGAAATTCAAGGCGCTGCGCTCGCCAGTCAGCAGCCCTCGTGCCGGCCCTTCGAGACGGCAAACCACGGTATTTTTCTCAATTTCCGCGCCTTCCTTGATGAGCCAATGGACTTTGATTTCCGGCGCAATTTGTCGGAATACGGCGTCGAACCAGGGGCTTCCGCAGAGCACGGCGCGTTCGCGGCACAGCACCCGCGCGCGGCCATGCAGGTTCTCCGGAATCAGCTGCCCCGTGAGATCACCGCTGCGAATATCTTCGGCGAGTGCGAGTTCGACGCTGTGCTCGAGCGAGTCGGGCAATTGGGCATCTGGCACGTCGGGGTCTCCGTGGTTTGTCATTCCGAGTGATTATATCGGTAACGCCGATACCCGGCGGGCAGTTGGAATGGGTCTAGGTCTGGTATCATATCGACCCATATTCTGCGGTCGTGGCGCAGGGGCCGCGTCCGGAATACATCATCAGACCAATGCAAGGAGATTTATCCATGGCACATGAATTGCCAGCGCTGCCCTACGCAATGGATGCGCTCGAGCCGCACATTTCGAAAGAGACGCTTGAGTATCATTATGGTAAGCACCACAACACCTATGTTGTGAATCTCAACAAGCTCATTGCGGATTCCGAGTTCGCGTCCGCTTCGTTGGAAGACATAGTGCGCAAGGCCAGTGGCGGCGTTTTCAACAACGCGGCCCAAATCTGGAATCACACATTTTACTGGAATTGCCTGAGCCCGAATGGCGGTGGTGCGCCGGATGGCGACCTGGGTGCGGCCATCGACCGTGATTTCGGTTCTTTCGACGCATTCAAGGACGAGTTCAGCACGAAGGCGGTTACGCTTTTTGGGTCAGGCTGGGCGTGGCTCGTGCGCAACGGCGACGGCAGTCTTGCGATTGCCCAGACCAGCAATGCGGACACTCCGCTAACCGGTGACGCGACGCCGTTACTGACTTGCGACGTGTGGGAGCATGCTTATTACGTTGACTACCGGAATGCCCGTCCGAAATACGTCGAGGCTTTCTGGAATCTGGTCAATTGGGAATTCGCGGCTGCAAATTTTGCAGGCTGACATACGCGAAGGCCGTGTTTGAGCGGGGCGTTGCGATGACGAATACAGCGGAAAGGCCGGCATCGCCATGCGTGTCGGTTTGCCGGCTCGATACCGCCGGAGTCTGTCTCGGCTGTTTTCGCCTGCTGGACGAAATCAGCGGATGGTCGGCAGCGAATCCGGGCGAACAACGGCGGATTCTGGCCCGCGCGGAGTTGCGCCGGCAACGCGCAGACACGGCGGTCTGAAGCCGGTTTACGAGGAGTAATCACGAAGATGGATGTGATCGACAGGATAAAAGACCAGATTGGTACTAATCCGGTATTGCTATACATGAAGGGCACACCGGATTTTCCACAATGCGGGTTTTCGGCTCAGGCCGTTGCGGCATTGCGTGCATGTGGCGCCGAATTTGCTTTCGTCAATATCTTCGAAGACCAGGAAGTGCGCGAGGCGTTGAAGCGTTATTCCAATTGGCCGACATACCCGCAATTGTACGTGGGTGGTGAGTTGATTGGCGGCAGCGATATTGCGCTGGAAATGTACAAGTCTGGCGAGCTGGCGGAACTGCTGCAGGGCGTTGCTGCGAACCAGGAGTCGCAGTAGAGAGTTGCAGGAATATCGCGCTGGCCCTCCGTGCTGGCGGGTCAGCGGTTCGTCCTCGCTTTGCTTATGCTTTCCGCATGAATGTCGCGGAACTTGTTGACGATCAGACAAAATAGATCGGCTGTTTTCTCGGCATCATAGGCTGCCGAGTGGGCTTGCGATGCATCCCATTCGATGCCGGCTGCGTCGATAGCGCGAGCCAGCACGGTCTGGCCGAATGCGACTCCGCCGAGTGTGGCCGTATCGAAGCAGGAGAACGGATGGAATGGATTCCGTTTTATCTCGTTGCGCGCGACGGCCGCGTTGATAAAACCCAGATCGAAGCTCGCGTTGTGTCCGACGAGAACCGCGCGGTTACACTCCGTGTCGCGAACCGCCCGCCGCACTTCGCGAAAAACGCGCATCAGCGCGTCCTTCTCCGGCAGCGCCGGCCGCAACGGATGGGTCGGATCGATGCCGGTGATCTCCAGCGCCTCCGGCTCTATGTTGGCACCGGTGAATGGCTCGACATGGACCCGAATTGTCTCGCCGCGAGTAAGAATCCCGTCGCGATCCAGGGTCAGTAACACCGCGGCGACCTCGAGCAGCGCGTCGGTTTCGGAATTGAATCCACCGGTCTCGACATCGACCACGACCGGGAGGAAACCGCGAAACCTTTGCGCCATTTGTATTTCGTATCCGCTCTCAGCCACTGCCTGTCTCCCGCCGCAGTCGCCAGTGCATGGTTTCGCCGGCCCTGAACGGCACCAGCAATTCGGCACCGAAATCGAGAGCGTCCGGAACTCTCCAGTCCTCTCGCTCCAGCGTTATCGTTTCAGTATTTCGCGCCAGTTTGTAAAAGTCCGCGCCGCGCAGGCTTGCGAAGGCCTCGAGTCGCGACAATCGACCGACCGCCGCAAATGCCTCGGCGTACAACTCGATGCCGGCGTGGGCCGAGAAAATTCCGGCGCAGCCGCAGGCGTTTTCCTTTGCCGACACGGCATGCGGTGCGCTGTCCGTACCGAGGAAGAAACGCGGATGATCGTCGGTCGCAGCTTCGACGACGGCCTGGCGATGGCGTTCGGCCTTCAGAACCGGCAAACAGTAGTTGTGCGGACGAAGGCCTCCAGCCAGCAGCGCATTGCGATTGAACATCAGGTGCTGCGGTGTGATCGTTGCCGCAACGTTGTCGCCAGCAGCGCGGACAAACTCGACCGCCTGCCTCGTCGTGATGTGCTCCAAAACTACGCGCAGGTCGGGGTAGCGCTGCAATAACGGAGCCAACACCGTTTCGACAAATACCTGTTCGCGATCGAAGATATCGACGGCATCGTCGACCACTTCCCCGTGTACCAGGAGCGGCAGGCCGAGTTCCGCCATGGTCTCGAGTGCGGGCGCGCACAGGGCCAGGTTGGTAACGCCGGAATCCGAATTGGTAGTCGCGCCGGCGGGATAGAGTTTCACGCCGTACACTGCCTCGCTGGCCACGGCGTCGGCGATAATCTCCGGCGTGGTGTTGTCCGTGAGATAAAGAGTCATGAGCGGCTCGAAAGCCGTAGCCGCCGGCAATGCGGCGAGAATGCGCGCCTTGTATGCGAGCGCTTGTGGCGTGGTCGTAATTGGCGGGTTGAGGTTCGGCATTATTATGGCGCGGCCGAATCGTTGCGCAGTAAAGCGGACAACGCTGGCAAGCTGCGGCCCGTCGCGCAGGTGTAGATGCCAGTCGTCCGGACGAACTATCGTCAGCTCTGTTGTGCTCATTTCGCTGTCAACGCCGCCTCGATTTCCTTGGTCTCGAGCAGATCAAGGGTGAAACGCACGCCGAAACCGGTAACGGTGGTTGGCACATGGCCGAGGCCGCCTTTGTTTTCGCCGGCACTGAGGTCGACATGTATCCACGCCGATTCGGGCGCCACGAATCGGCGTAGAAACCTTGCCCCGAGGATATGGTCACCTTCGCTTCCGGCTGGACACTGCTGGATATCAGCGACATTGCTGACAAGCATCTCGTCGAAGTCCGGATCGAGGGGGAATGGCCAGACTCTTTCCCCGCTTGTGCGCCCGGACCGTATCAGCGCATCGTGCAATTCCGGCCGATTGCTGAACACGCCGCTGTAGCGGGTAGTCAGCGCGACGCAACAGGCGCCTGTCAGGGTCGCATAATCGATCACGACCGGGGGATTTTCCCGGGTCGCGAGATGCAGCGTGTCGGCGAGCACCATCCGGCCTTCGGCGTCAGTGTGAACTATTTCGATGGTCGTGCCGTTGGACGCGGTAATGAGGTCGCTGGGCTTGTAGCTGGCCGAGCCAATGAGGTTCTCGGTAATCGCGAGCCAACATTCTACAGGGTAGGGCGCGCCGAGCCGGCTGCAGGCGAGGAACGTGCCGAGCGCGACCGCGCTGCCCTGCATGTCTCCGTGCATTCCCTGCATCGATTTGAACGGCTTCAGATTGACGCCGCCGGTATCGAAGCAGACACCCTTGCCGACGAGCGTCAGGTGCGGCGCTGATTTCACTCCCTTCGGAACATAGCGCAACCTTGCGATCCCGGCGCCGACCGAACCGTGGGCGACGGCCAGGAACGCGCCGGCATTCTCCCGGCGCAACCTGGAACGATCGAAATACTCGAATTCCCAACCCTCGGCTTTGGCCAGGTTGGCAATGAGCGATTTATAGGATTTGGGGTCGAGCTGGTTGGCCGGCAGCGCGGTAAGCCAGCGGGCGAGGTTTGTCCCCGCTGCCGCGGCCAGCGTTTTCGCGGTATCGATGCGCTCTTCGTTGCCGAGCAGTGTGATCCGGCGCAGGCGCGCTGGCGCCGGCGGTTGCGATTTAAATGTCGGCATACGAAAGGCGGCTGCGGCGGTCGCCGCAAGCAACGCGTCCGAGGTGGCGCAAGATGCGATACTGGCAAGACCTGCGGCGCCGAGACCGAGACTTGCCGGGTTGGATTTGAGTGCCTCTGCAACCACTTTGCGGGCTGCACCGAGGCAGGTAAAACAGTCGGCACTGTCGTCGACCGCAATCACATGGATGGCAATGCCAGCGCTATTGACGCTGAGCGCAGCTGCACGATTATCCTTGCGTCGCTTCCACAGCCTGCGCAGCTCGGCGCCACCGGGCAGTTGTTTCCAGATCCGCGGGGCAGGCGCGGGCGGCAACAAGAACGCAGCGGCTTCGAGGCCGCGAAACGACGCAGGCGTCAGTTCGCCGACGCGCTGAACCGGTGTCGGTAGTTCGATTGCAGGCAAATCGAGCGCCATTGTCTCCCCTTCGGTGCAGCCGTTCCCGCCTGTTGAAGGAGAAAATAGCCGCGCCTTGACCAGAAAAATCTAAACCTCGATGATAGCCGAGCCTACTAATCGAGAATACAAACGACTGTGGGATCACAGCGGAGCCCATCGTAGCAGGAGCGCCGTTGCGAATCACCACTGCGATTCCGAAATCTACGCAACAAAAAGCGGGTTTCCATTCATGGCAGACATTGCAAGATTTGACGATATCGATCCCGATGAAACTCAGGAATGGCTGGAGTCGATCGATTCCGTGTTACGCACTCACGGCCCGGAGCGCGCTCATTTTTTACTCGACCGGCTGATTGACCACTCGCGCCGTTCGGGCGCATACCTGCCATTCCGTCCTAATACGGCATACCTGAATACGATATCCCCGGTTCAGCAGCCGTCTTACCCGGGTGACCGTGCATTGGAGCGACGCATCGAGGCATACATTCGCTGGAATGCAATGGCCATGGTGGTCCAGGCAAACCGGCGCAGCGCCGAACTGGGGGGGCACATTTCGACGTATGCTTCGTCGGCGACGCTGTACGAAGTCGGGTTCAATCATTTCTGGCGTGCCCCGGGTACCGACCATCCCGGCGACATGGTTTTTATGCAGGGTCATTCCGCGCCGGGAATCTACGCCCGGGCGTATCTCGAAGGACGTCTGAGCGAGCAGCAGCTGAACCGGTTTCGCCAGGAAGTGAATGGCGGAGGGCTGTCTTCCTACCCACATCCATGGCTGATGCCGGACTTCTGGCAGTTCCCGACGGTATCGATGGGTCTTGGCCCGTTGATGGCGCTATATCAGGCACGATTTTGCCGTTACCTAGAACACCGCGGCATCATCCCGCCCAGCGACCAGAAAGTCTGGTGTTTTCTGGGTGACGGCGAGATGGACGAACCCGAATCGATGGGCGCGCTGACGATGCCGGTTCGGGAAGGCCTGGACAACCTGGTTTTCGTCGTCAATTGCAACCTGCAGCGGCTTGACGGACCGGTTCGCGGCAATGGCAAGATCATCCAGGAACTGGAGGCCGCGTTCCTCGGTGCGGGCTGGAACGTAATCAAGGTGCTCTGGGGGTCACGCTGGGATCCGCTGCTTGCGCGCGATGACAATGGACTGTTGCGCCGGCGCATGGAGGAATGCCTCGACGGCGAGTATCAGAACTTCAAGGCCAAAGGTGGCGGCTACACCCGCGACAATTTCTTCGGCAAATATCCGGAGCTGAAGGCGATGGTCGCAAATATGTCGGATGACGACATCTGGCGATTGAATCGTGGCGGCCACGATACCTACAAAGTACACGCCGCCTATGCGGCGGCCGCGAGCCACACCGGCCAGCCCACGGTGATCCTGGCCAAAACGGTCAAGGGATTTGGCATGGGTGCCTCGGGCGAGAGTCTGAATATTGCCCACCAGCAGAAAAAACTGGACGACGAGGCGCTGCGTCACTATCGCGACCGCTTCCGTATCCCGATTTCGGACGACGAAATCAACAAGGTTCCGTTCTACAAGCCACCGGAAAAAAGCGAGGAGATGGAATACTTGCTTGAACGCCGTGCGCGCCTCGGCGGCTCTCTTCCTGTTCGTCGTCACAAGATCGAGCCGCTCACGGTTCCGCCGCTGGAGGCATTCAAGGCGCAGCTCGAGGGCAGCGGCGATCGCGAAATTTCGACGACCATGGCGTTGGTGCGAATCATCACCGTCATGTTGCGTGACAGCAATGTAAGCCGTCATATCGTGCCGATCGTCCCTGACGAGGCGCGCACCTTCGGCATGGAGGGGCTGTTCCGCCAATTCGGCATCTACTCCTCGGTGGGGCAGTTGTACACGCCGCAGGATGCCGACCAGTTGATGTACTACCGCGAGGACAAGACCGGGCAAATGCTCGAAGAAGGAATCAACGAGGCCGGTGCGATAAGTTCCTGGACGGCGGCCGGCACGGCGTATGCCAACCACGGTGTGCACATGGTGCCGTTCTACATGTTTTATTCGATGTTCGGGTTCCAGCGTGTGGGTGACTTCGCCTGGGCAGCGGGAGACATGCAGGCGCGCGGATTTCTCATCGGTTGCACTGCCGGCAGGACGACGCTCGCTGGCGAGGGCCTGCAACACCAGGATGGCCACAGCCATATCCTCGCTTCGACGATTCCGAACTGCGTTGGATACGATCCCGCCTATGCCTACGAACTGGCGATTATCGTCCAGGACGGGATGCGGCGGATGTATGCGGAGATGGAGAACGTCTTCTATTACATCACCTGCATGAACGAAAATTACCGCCAGCCCGCGATGCCGCCAGGGGTCGAGCAGGGCGTGCTGAAAGGGATGTACCTGTTGCAGATCGGCGGCAAGGGTCGGGTACGAGCGCAATTGCTCGGGTCGGGGACCATTCTCCGCGAGGTAATTGCCGCGGCCGAGATTCTCGAACGGGATTTCAGCATCCCGGCCGATGTCTGGAGTGTCACCAGTTTCAGCGAGCTGCGCCGGGAAGGTCTCAGCACCGACCGCTGGAACCGGCTGCATCCGGAGGAGACACAGCGTAAGACCTACGTCAGCGAGTGTCTGGGCAATCGCGAGGGACCATTTATCGCGGCCACCGATTACATGACTCTGGTGCCCGATCAGATTCGACCGTGGGTACGCGGCAACTATGTCGTGCTCGGCACCGACGGGTACGGTCGGAGCGATACGCGCGCCGCGCTGCGCGAGTATTTCGAGGTCAATCGCAATCACATCGTCGTAACAGCGCTGAAGGCACTGTCGGACGAGGGCAAGATCGACGCGGCAACGGTTAACGAGGCGATTGATCGGCTGGGCGTGGATCCGAAGCGACCGGATCCGGTCAGTCGCTAATGATCATGGCCGTGGACGGGGTGGAGGACAGGAGCTGATGCGCGAACTCGAAGTGACAGTCCCGGATATCGGTGACTTCCGGAATGTCGACGTCATCGATGTTCTGGTGGGACCGGGTGATCGCGTTGCCAAAGAAGATCCGCTAATTACGCTCGAGACCGACAAGGCGACCATGGACATCCCTGCGCCCGGCGCAGGAGAAGTCGTTTCGCTGGCCGTCGCCGCCGGTGCCACGGTGTCTGAGGGCGATCCGATCCTGGTGCTTCGTGTGGCCACCGACGAAGCGCAACCCGGTTCCGACGAAGACGGTGACCGGGAAGGCGAAACGCAACAAACAGAAGTGGTTGCCAACGCTAACGCTGCCGCCACGGAACGTACGCAGCCGGTGCCGGCGCTGCGCGAGATTCGGGTTCCTGATATCGGTGAGTTTGCCGATGTGGACGTGATCGAGGTACTGGTGGCTGCCGGCGACACCGTCGCACCGGAGGCCGCGCTGATTACGCTCGAAACTGAAAAAGCGGCGATGGACGTTCCGTCGCCGGTTGCCGGACGGCTGCGAGATCTGAGAGTTAGCGTCGGTGACAAGGTCTCGGAGGGCGATCTGATCGCGATCCTCGAGGTTGCGGACGAAGGCCTGGTCGGGGGAGCCGGGACGGCTCCGGAGACCAGGCCAAAGCCCGTGCCGGCGGCGCCCAGCGAGCCGGCGACAACGCAAGCCGTCGAAAAAGCGGCGCCGCGTCCGGGCCTGCCGCGCATAGACGAAAAGTCGTTTAGCCAGGTCCATGCAAGTCCGTCCGTCCGTAAATTCGCCCGCGAAATCGGTGCTGATCTCGGTCAGGTAAAGGGCACTGGCGTCAAATCACGCATCACGCATGCCGACGTAAAATCCTGGGTGAAACAGCAGTTACAGCGCGGTGCGTCGGCCGGGTTGCCCGAGGTGGCGAAGGTCGATTTCGCCAGTTTCGGACCGGTTACGGTTGAGCCGTTGTCACGAATCCAGAAAATCTCCGGGCCGCGCCTGCATGCGAGTTGGGTGAATATCCCGCACGTCACCCAGTTCGACGAAGCGGACATAACCGATATGGAAGCAAGACGCGGCAAGCTGAAGGGAGCCGCGGCTGCGCGTGGACTTCGGCTTACGCCGCTTGCGTTCATCATGCGGGCTTGCGCGCAGACCCTGTTGCAGTTTCCGATTGTCAATTCTTCGCTGCACGACGATGGCGAAAGTCTTGTACTGAAGCAATACTGCAACATCGGATTTGCGGCCGATACGCCGAACGGTCTTATGGTTCCGGTGATTCGGGATGCGGACAAAAAGGATGTCTATGAACTGGCGGAGGAGCTTGCAACGCTCAGCGACAAAGCGCGCGACGGTAAGCTCGGCGCGAAGGAAATGCAGGGCGGGACCTTCACGGTATCGAGCCTTGGCGGTATCGGAGGCACGGCCTTCACGCCTGTTATCAACGCTCCTGAAGTAGCGATTCTCGGCGTGTCGCGTTCCACGATGACACCGGTCTACGAGCAGGGGGCGTGGCTGCCACGGCTGATGCTGCCGCTATCTCTGTCCTATGATCATCGAGTAATTGACGGCGCGGCGGCGGTGCGGTTTACCCGCGCACTGGCAGATGCGTTGGCGGATGTGGATGGTTTGCTAGAGGCGATCCCGTGAGCGACACCAGGCCAGTTGTGGTTCCCGACCTCGGTGACTTCAGTGATGTAGATGTCATAGAAGTGCTGGTCGGACCGGGCGATCAGATTTCCGTCGATCAGCCGCTGCTCACACTCGAGACCGATAAGGCCACGATGGACGTGCCGGCCCCGTTTGCCGGAGTGGTGGAAAAAATGGAGGTCCGGGTCGGGGATAAATTGTCGGCGGGGGATGTAGTTCTGCAAGTTCGCGTCAGCGACCAGCAACAAGATCGGTCCGCTGCGGCATCCGAGCCGGCCCCTGGGACCGCAGCGCAGGCGCAGCCACAGAATGAGCAGCACGGGGTGGCGGAGCGGGGCGACGCGGACCTGCGCTGCGAGGTTGCGGTTCTCGGTGCCGGACCGGGCGGCTACACGGCCGCGTTTCGCGCGGCGGATCTTGGTCTTGATGTCGTTTTGATCGAACGCTGGCCGACCCTCGGCGGAGTCTGCCTCAACGTCGGCTGCATTCCTTCCAAGGCGTTGTTGCACGCCGCAAAAGTGATCGAGGATGCCAGAGCCATGGCTGCCCACGGGATTCGTTTTGGCGAGCCGTCCATCGACAAGGATGCACTACGCGGTTGGAAAAACGGCGTGGTGGCGAAATTGACTGGTGGCCTGGACGGGCTCGCTCGAAAGCGAAAGATCAGGGTGTTGACCGGTGAGGCCGAATTCGTGGACGCCCATCACCTTGCGGTTAACGGCACTGCCGGTACGCAGTTGCTGGGGTTCGATCAATGCATAATTGGCGCAGGCTCGGAACCCCTGATGTTGCCGGGGTTGCCGGATGATCCGCGAGTCATGGACTCCACCGCTGCGCTGGAACTCGAGGAGCTGCCGGACAGCTTGCTGGTAATCGGCGGCGGAATAATCGGCCTCGAGATGGCGACCGTCTATGACGCTCTCGGCGTCACGGTGACAGTCGTTGAGTTGACCCGGCAATTGATGCCCGGCTGCGATCCGGACCTTGTGCGCCCTTTGGCGAAGAGAATCGGCGAACGTTACGAGCGGATTCTTCTGGGAGTCAAGGTGACCGCGATAGACGCGCTCGAGCATGGTTTGCGAGTCAGTTTCGAGGGCGATGATGCGCCCGAACCGCAGACCTTCGGTCGGGTCCTGGTTGCGGTAGGCAGGCGCCCCAATGGCCACCGCATAGCGGCGGAAAAAGCCGGCGTCAGTGTCGACGAACGAGGCTTTATTGCTGCGGACAAGCAGCAGCGTACCAATGTCAGCCATATCTTTGCCATTGGCGATATCTGCGGAAATCCGATGCTGGCCCACAAGGCTACCCATGAGGCGCGGGTTGCGGCGGAGGTTGCGGCCGGCCTCAAGCGCGCCTTCGATGCCCGCGTTATCCCATCGGTGGCGTATACCGATCCCGAGGTTGCCTGGGTTGGGGTGACAGAACTCGAGGCGCGTGAGCAGGGAATCGCATATGAGAAAGGGGTATTCCCGTGGGCGGCGAGTGGCCGTTCACTGGCGATCGGGCGCGACGAGGGATTCACAAAAATTCTGTTCGACCCTAAAACCGACCGCGTAATAGGTGCCGGAATCGTCGGATCCAATGCGGGTGACCTGATTGCGGAAGTCGGACTGGCTATCGAAATGGGTTGCGACGCAGCTGATATCGGATTGACGATTCATCCGCATCCCACGTTGTCCGAGACCGTCGCGCTGGCCGCGGAAATGTTCGAGGGGACGATTACCGATCTTTACGCGCCGAAAAGAAAATGAGTTCGCGGCGCTCGCTGAGACGCTAACTGCGGAATCGCTCCTCGATCCAGTAATCGGCGCTGAAAAATCTCCCGCCGCCAATGAAAAACAGCGCAAGCAGCATTACGAAGTAGGTTGCAGCAAATTCGATTCCGCTGTTCGAGATCACGAAGGACCCTGTCTCGGTCAGCCAATCATAGTTGCCATGTTCCTCGAGAATCGCTTTGGCGCGCTGCAAGCGATCGCCCGCGGCGGCAGCGTCATCCGCTTCGATCCCTCCCACATATTCGCTTGCGAAAGGGCTTTTGGAGTCATGGACGGCTTGCCAGCCGTTGTCCCAGTGCACCGAGGTCGCTGCAACTATCATCGTCGCCATCAACGGGATACAGATCCAGCGAGTTGCAATTCCGAACAACAACAGAACAGCACCGACGACCTCTGTTGCAGTTGCGAGAAAAGCCATCAGGGCCGGAGCTGGCAGGCCGAGACCCCAGTCAGGGTTGCCGAACCATGCGACCACGTTGTCAAACCCGCTTACCTTGTTCATGCCGGCGACCCAGAATACCGGGACCAGGTAAAGCCGGAGTGCAAGCGGTCCCAGAAAATCCAATTTTTTCGTAGCGTCCAGTAAGTCCTGGAGCCGGTTGCTGAGTTCAATCATGTATTTCCCCGGTTACTGCTCGTGTGCCGGTTGCTGCTGCTGTGTGCCCAGCAGTATATGCCGGTCCCTGAGTTCGACCAGCGCCTGACGTCCGGCCTCGCGAAACTGCTCGTCGTCGGACCGGTCGAGTTCCCCGGCGATCTGGGCAAGCAGCTCCGCGCCATCGCGTTGATCGTCGTGCTGCAGCAATTCCAGCAGTCGCGCCGTCACGATGTTGATTTCCATGAAACCGACCTTGTCGTCCGGATCGCGATATACGACCAGATACGTTGCCACCTCGGGTGCGGCAGACGGCTGGAACTGCGGTCCGATGCGGTGTACCGGATAGCGATAACTCAGCGGCCACGCCAGCGGCGACAGAACCGGACGCTGACCGAGCAAATCTCCGTGGCGATCGATTGCATCCCAGTCGGGCTCTTCTTCCGATATCGCGAGGGCCAGTTCGACCCATTCGTAATGAGCGAGCTCAAGTAGCCAATCCGGGTCGCGCTCTTGCCGTTCGCGCTCGTTCTGCAAATAGTGCAGAAACTCCTGCGGCATCTCGAGGAAATAGGGTGTGTGCGAGCGATGTATCGAGAAATAGTCGCGGACCAGTCTGCGCCAGTCGTCCTCGCCGAGGATCCGGCACAATACCGGAAACGTCCCTGCCAGCAGGCTTACTACGTTGTTGAAAAACAGATCGCGGTAGATCGCCATGCGGCGATCCTCGATGTCTTCCGGTGGTGGCGAATTTTGCGGGTCGCGAATGTGCGCTGCGAATGCCCGCTGCAACGCCTTGAAGCTCTGTCGCTCAGCCATGCCGCGCGAGTCCCCCGGCCTGCGTCGACTGCAGCGAATGTACTCTCTGTAACTCGCCGAGCAGCGCCGGTAGCGGCGGGATGTTGAAGTCGCGCTCCAGCAACGTCGGAATCACACCGAACCGGCGGTAGGCCGACTCGAGCAGGGTCCAGACCGGATCGCAAACGTCTGCGCCATGGGTGTCGACCCGAAGGTCCTCGGCTTCGACATAGTGGCCGGCGACATGTAGATAGGCGATACGCTCGGCCGGCATGCGCTGCAGGAATTCGAGCGGATCATACCGATGGTTGATGCTGTTTACGTAGATGTTGTTAATGTCGAGCAGCAGGTCGCAATCGGACTCCTGCAATACCGCACATACGAACTCGGCCTCGTCCATTTCCTGTCCCGGCGCGGCATAATACGAAACGTTTTCAATGGCGATACGCCGTTCCAGGATGTCCTGTACACGGCGGATCCTGGCGGCGACATAAGTGACTGCCTCGGCCGTAAAGGGGATTGGCATCAAATCATAGAGATGGCCATCATCGGCGCAGTAACTGAGGTGCTCGCTGTATATCCTGACGTTATGTTCGTCGAGAAATTTCTTGATCTCGTGCAGTAATTGCTCATCCAGCGGATGCGGGCCGCCGAGTGATAACGACAATCCATGAGTTACAAACGGGTAACGTTCGGTGAAGAAACGAAATTTCTTTTTTAACGCGCCGCCGATGCGTATCCAGTTCTCGGGAGCGACCTCGAAGAAGTCCACATCGGTCGGAGGCGACTTGCGCATCGCATCCATAAAGCTCCGCCGCAAACCCAGGCCCGCGCCGTTGACTGCATAGGAACGCTGCTCCGGACTTTTCAAATTGCCTCCGCCGATTCTGTTCATGAATTCTGTCACCGTAGACCGGGGACTACCGCTAATTATTACAAAGACGTCGACTAATCGAGCAATTTCCGCAGCCGGGCCAGATAGGCGCGCTCGTCGGGGGCGACCGCCTGACGCTGCGATTCCCAAAGCGTTTCAGCCAGGCAGTCGAGTATTGCATGTTCGGCCTCGTGATGATCGAGTGTTTTTTTACACAGTGCGGAGAAGACCTCGCTGATGCCGGGAGGGCGGTCCGTCGCGATCTGTTCGCGCACCGCCAGGTGGAGGCCCATGTGCAAAAACGGATTCGTTGCGCCGGCCTCCGGATGGTATTCCGCCGTCAATGCCGCCGCCTCGTGCTCGAGTTCCGGCTGGTATTCAGGGTGCGCCTCGACGACCGCGGCAATCAGATGTTCCAGTGGCTCGAGCGGCTGGCCAGCGCGCGCCTTGCGCCAGGCATCGACGTAGCGCTGGCGTAACTGCATACGATCGTCGCCAAAAAACATCAACTCTTCCGACTTGCGCGGGTCTTGCCCGGCCTTCGCGCTGGCTTGGGTGCGGCCGCCACGGTCTTATGTTTGTAATCGCAGAGATCGGCGATGTTACATTCGCCGCACTTTGGCTTGCGGGCGACGCAGATATAGCGTCCATGAAGGATCAGCCAGTGGTGTGCGTCCGGTTTGAATTCATCTGGCACCAGTCGAAGCAGCCGTTTCTCGACTTCCAACACGGTTTTCCCCGGCGCGATGCCCGTGCGATTAGAGACGCGGAAAATATGGGTGTCGACTGCGATAGTGGGTTTACCGAATGCCGTGTTCAGAATGACATTGGCTGTTTTCCGCCCGACGCCGGGCAATGCCTCGAGTTCTTCCCGCGTCTGCGGCACCTCACCGCCATGGCGTTGTTCGAGAATCCGGCAGGTGGCTATGACGTTGCGCGCTTTGGTATTGAAGAGACCGATCGTGCGAATGTGTTTTCGAACTCCTTCGATTCCCAGCGCGAGCATTTCGGCTGCGGTTCCCGCGTCGCGAAACAACCCGGCCGTTGCGAGATTGACGCTCTTGTCCGTCGCCTGCGCCGAGAGAATGACCGCGATCAGCAATTGGAACGGGTTCGAGTAGACAAGTTCGGTGGTGGGACTGGGGTTCGCTGCGCGCCAGCGCGAGAAAATCTCGATCCTGCGTGTCTTGTTCAATCTGGGTACCGCCCGTTCACGCTGCGCCGCCCTCAACGATGGCCGCGCTTGCCGACTGCAGGCGCTGGGCGCGACGCTGGTCCAGGTAGTTCTTGAGTGCTACCAGCAACGCGAGCCCAATAAAGGCACCAGGCGGCAAAATAGCGATCAGCAGCCCGCCAGAGTCTGAGTGTCCCGCGCTCAATTCGCCAAGGATACGGCCAAAGCCAACCAGTTCGCGCATCGCGCCCAGACTCGCAAGAACCGCGGTAAATCCGAGGCCGGTAGCCACGGCGTCGGCTGCAGCGGGCACGACCGCCTGGCGCGAGGCGAAGGCTTCTACCCGGCCGATGATTGCGCAATTGGTGACGATCAAA
>PKUM01000264.1 GCA_002868855.1 Chromatiales bacterium
GAGTGGTATCTGAGTTACTATGGTAAGCCCTGATCCCGCCTGACCCGCGGGCTTTCATCGTTTCCGCACGTCTGCTGCGAGCTGACAACCTGGTGAAAATGCACGGGCAATCGCTGCCATATTGCAGGCTTCTCGTATTCTTGTTGCTGGCCTCGACTACGAATGCGAGCGCGGAACCGTGGCTTGCGCCCGGTGATGTGCGCTTGCGCAGCGATATCCAGCTTCTGTCCGATGCGGGCGTCATCGACGTCCCGGTGACGACATGGCCGCTGGTATGGGCGGACATAGCGATGGGCGTCGACAGACTCGCGGATAGTAGTGAACTCGGCAGGTCCGAGGCAGCGGCGCTGCTGCGGGTGAGGTCGCGATTGCAGCGCGAAAGGCGCAGTAACGAACTCGCGTTTCGCGCTCATACGGCAGTCTCCGAGGATCCGCGCAGGCTGCGCACGTTCGAGAATAGCGCGCGCGAAAAGAAGGAACTGCAAAGCAGCGTGGCATGGATGGGCAACCGCTTCGCGGTAAAGCTGCAGGGACAGATCGTTGAGGACGACGACGGCAACACAGATACCCGCAACGATGGCACGTATGCGGGTGCGGTAGTCGGCAACACGATGCTGTCGGTTGGCTGGATGGATCGATGGTGGGGGCCAGGCTGGGAGGGCAGTCTTGCCTACTCGAATAATGCGCGCCCGGTTCCGACAATTGCTTTGGAGCGGCGCCTTTCCACTCCGTTCAAGACCAAATGGTTGAGCTGGATCGGCGCGTGGCGAGCGATAGTCAGTTACGGCAAGCTTGAGCATGACCGGGTCGTTTCCGATGCCAATCTGCTCGGATTCCGCTTCGTCACCCGACCTTTTGATGACTTTGAATTCGCGATTACCCGGACCGCGCAATGGTGCGGGGACGGTCGCCCGTGCGACGCCGATTCTTTGTGGCAGGTGATTAAGGGCAAATCCAACCTGGGCGACGAGGGTGTGAGCCGCAACGATGAGCCGGGAAATCAGCTCGCGGGATTCGATCTGCGCTGGAAATCACCGATCTACGATGCCCCTTATGCGTTCTATATGCAGGGCTACGCCGAGGACGAGCTGGACTCGCGTCCCTCGGAGTGGATGATTCTTTACGGCCTTGAAGGTTGGGGCGATCTGCACTGGGCCGACTTCGCCTATCGCTGGCATTTCGAGGCAACCAATACTGCCGTGGCCACGCGCTTGAAGAATGCCTCGAGATGGGTTGCGCAGAGGTACAACATTGCCTACAACAACAGCTTCTATCCGACCGGATACCGTTTCCGGGGCGATGCCATAGGCCATGCGATGGATGGCGACGGCAAAATGTTCTCTTTGGGCCTGTTGCTGGTCGAGCCCGACGGCGATAGTTGGGATATTCTGTTGCGCGCGGTCGAGATCAACCGTAATGGTGATCCCGAGCCGGCCCATTCCATTTCCCCGACGCCGCAGGATATCTGGAACGCCGAGATTTCGCGCTCGACCGATACCAGGTTCGGCCAATTCCGCCTGAGAGCGGGTTACCAGTGGCGTGACGACGATGCCAGCGGCGACAGCGATACGGATTTCGATGTCGAATTGCAGTGGCAGTTTGACTTCGGTTTCGAATGAGCGTGTTGCTTGTCATGCATCCGGTCTTTATGATGCGCGGATTGTGGGGTTTGTCGCCATCCGCGTTGGTTGGATTGAGTAATCTCTTGCCTGTGCCCGGACATTCGTGATGCCGAGATCTTCTAGGCCAGCGCTTCTGCTGTGTCTGCTTCTGTTGATGCAAACTGCCTCGGCAGCCGATCCCTGGGCCGCCCCGGGGGACATGGCGTTGCGCCATGATTTGCAGATTCTCGCCGATGCTGGCGTGCTCGGGTCGCCGGTGATGACCTGGCCCATTCCCTTGTCGACCATTCAAAATGACCTTGCAAGCTATCGTGCCCCCGATCAGCCGTTGAGAGCCTATGTGGCTAACGCGTTGGAACGGGTGCGGAAGCGTCTCTCGGTCGCCAAGCGCGCGGACGGTATCGAGGTCGAGACGCAGTTGGCGTCGAACTCAAGTCAAAGCTGGTTTCGCACTTTCGAAAGCACGCCGCGCGAAGAGTTCGAGGCAGGCGCAGGTGCCAGTTGGATCGGTGAGCGATTTGCCGGGCGGCTGCAGGTGACCTACGCGCCCGACGCGGAAGACGACGAGGATCTGCGCTGGGACGGTTCTTATCTGGCGGTAGTGCTCGGCAACCATATTCTCTCGGGCGGCCGGATCGAGCGCTGGTGGGGGCCAGGATGGGAAGGCAGTCTTATCTACGGCAACAACCAGCGGCCGATTCCGACGATCGCGCTGGAGCGTCGCCAGGCTCTCGCGTTCGAATCGAAATGGTTGAGCTGGATCGGCCCGTGGACTTACTCGCTGACTTACGGCGAACTCGAGCATGGCCGTACCGTGCCCAATGCAAATATTCTCGGTTTTCGCGTAGCGTTCCGCCCGATCAACGATCTCGAGATTGCACTGACTCGCACCGCGCAATGGTGCGGCAACGACCGGCCGTGCGACCTGGATAGCCTTTGGGATCTGATCAAGGGTGACGACAATGTCGGCAGCGAGGGCATCGACGCAGATAATGAGCCCGGAAATCAGCTCGCGGCGATCGATCTGCGATGGAACTCGCCGATTGGCGATCTCCCTTACGCCGTCTACACCCAGTGGACCGCCGAGGATGAGTCGAGCGGAACACCGTCGCGCTGGATCGCCCAGTTCGGCGCCGAGATGTGGGGGACTACCGGTCTGAAGTGGATCGGTGGCGACTACCGGTTTCATATTGAATATTCGGATACCGCAACGTCCTTCTACAAGGACACCATCAAGTTCGATACTGCCTACGAGCACAGTATTTACCGTGACGGCTACCGCTATCGCGACCGTTCCATCGGCC
>PKUM01000129.1 GCA_002868855.1 Chromatiales bacterium
GGGCGGAAGCATAGCATTGTGTTTGTTGCCGCGGCAGGCGCAGCCCGGTCAGTCGCGAATCGCGTCCCAGGTTGTGTCGATCGTATGATCTTCGGCACCGTCGCCGTCTTCGTCGATCAGCAGGCGGACAAAAACGTTGTCGAGAGCGATCAGCCGGATGGATGCGCCGCCGTCGCCGCGAATAAGGAATTCGCCCACATACGGGTTGTCGTCGCCGGAACCTTCGAACGTAACCGGTGTTGAGTAGGTGATTTCACCGTCGAACTCGGAACTCATCACGGAACCGGACGAAGCGATCGTGTAGGCGGGCGGTGCAATGCCGGAGTCGGTGGTTGCCCGGGTAATGAAATCGGCCAGGGTCCGCGTGACTGCGTCTTCGCCAACGGTCAGGCTGTCACCCGATACGCTGATCGAAGACTGTGGTGGTTGGCTGGTGTCGATTTCGACGTTGACCCTGCCATCGATAAATTCAGTGCCGCTGCCATCGGTAAGCGTCAGGTTCGAGACGATCATTGCAACCGACAATACAACCTCGCCGCTGTCGAGGTTTCCTGAGATCGAATCGATTACGAATTCGAAACTGCCATCCGCGGTCTCGCCCGCCCCGCTGTCGCAGTTGTCGAAACTCATGCTGATACTGTCGCCGCTCGTCGGGGTGTTCGGGTCGTTCTGCTCGCCGCTAAGCGTAACGGTTCCACCGGCCTCGCAGTCGAGTGTGAGCGGCCCAATCTGTGCCTGGAACCAGCCAGCCGGGCCGGCACCGGGTGTAGCACCGAGTTTTCCGAGGTAATAGCGGCCGGTTTTGCCGAGGGTGCCGATTTCTCCGCTGGCGCCTAGCGGGTCGGCGTCGATCAGGTCCGCGATGTCGCCGCTTTGCAGTGCCGCTTCCACCACGGCCCCGGTGATGGCTGGTGCGCTTTCAAAGTCGATCTTTGCAAACGCGGTGGCGACCGACGCGGAACCGCCGCCGCCACCGCCGCAGGCAGTGAGAGAAGTGATCAGGGCGGCAATAAACAGGGTCTTCGTTGGAGGAGTCATCGCATTATCCTCGCCGGGCACTCTGGGCCGGCTGCAGTTTGGACTTCGCTCGCGAGTGTAGCCGGGCCGGCGAGTTCAGAGAGTGACCCGGTTCAAGCTTCCGGTGTACGCTCAGGCCGGTCCGGTTCTGGTCTTTTTTTTGTGAAAAAGTGCTTTTGAGACAGACATCTAGGTATAAGAGCGAATTGATTCCAGCGCTGTCCGGGAGCACGCTGTACTGACGTTCAAGGAGTGGGGGGACACAACCATGCTGAGGCCAATCGGGACAAGGCTCGCGATTGTGGCGGTGTTCGCGATGTCAGTAGCCGGCTGCGGCCGGCAGGAGCGGCAGGTGAGTTACGGCGCCGACGTCGAGCCGATTCTCGATCGTGCCTGTCGCGAATGCCATACCACCGGCAAGCAGGGTTTCGCGGCGAGCGGTCTGAGCGTTGCCAGCTATGAGGACCTGATGAGAGGCACGCGTTTCGGGCCGGTGGTGCTGGCCGGAGATGCCGACAGCAGCGTATTGGTGCAGTTGATAGAGGGCAGGGCGGATCCGTCGCTGAAAATGCCACATGGTGACGAGCCTCTCTACCAGGGAGAAATCGAGACTATCCGGCTCTGGGTCAGCCAGGGCGCGGCCGATAATTAGAGCGCGATTTGGCGGAAAAAGCCGTCCATGGCCGGGTATTCATGAGTCGGGGCGCCGAAGGATTCCCCGGCGCCCCGGATTGTGCCCGTTGTCGCGGCGACTGCCGGGCACGGTTTTGACGTTACCAGCGCACTCGCTCAGGCGATGAGCTAGCCCTGATCCGGATCGACACCGCCAAAGCGGGCGATCACGAGGCCTGCCAGCAACAGCGGACTCAGGGCGGTTAAGCATGCTGCCGCTTCCTGCCAGGCTCCGGTGAGGTCGACGAAGGCCAGCGTGGTCAGCGAGGCGACGGTCGCTATCAGTGCGAACAACGCCCAGCCGATGAATTCGTGCAGGTCGAACGCCGGGCGATGGGCCTGGCGGCGGACAATCGGTCTCGTCCCCAGCGGTCGGGTGATCTGCGGGAATCCGCGTGTCGTGGTGATGGTGTTCATGGTCGTCCCTCCAATGCGCTGTTTGGTTTTCCGTTTGCTGCGAGGTTCATTCTGCGCGCAGCCTGCCGCGGAGTCGTGACCGGTTGCTGACGCGTTGCTGACCAAATCGTGACGTTCGAATGATTGAATAGAAAAATCAATAAAAAACAATGAGTAATAATTTTCTTCCTGGCGTTTTTTGGGTGTGACGTGGGATTCGCCCGGGGCGGCTGGCCGCGACACGCCGTTGCCCCCGGCACGGGCCGGTACCGCCAGTCGGAGCATTCGACCGCGGCCGGATCGCTGTTACTATCGCGACGTGAATTCTCTCAGCCCCAACGTGCTCCGCGCAGTCGCCGCCGCCGTGATGGTTGCCGTGGCATGGCTGGGTAGCGCGCCAGCGGGGGCCGCGGACTCGGCTGAGCTGCCGCCGCCAGTCGCCCGGACCCTCGCCGGGCACAAACTCTCCGCGGCCAATTACTCGTTGCTGGTGCAGCGTCTCGGTGATGGCGAGGTGCTGGTGGCGCATGCGGCCGAGGCTACGCGCAATCCCGCCTCGACGATGAAACTGGTGACCACTTATGCCGCGCTGAGCCTCCTTAGTCCGGCCTATCGCTGGAAAACCGAGGTGTATCTGCAGGGAGACATGGAGGGCACGACGCTGAAAGGCGACCTCGTGCTGCGCGGTACCGGCGACCCGTTTCTGACCACCGAGAATTTCTGGAAACTACTACGCGAGTTGCGGACCCGCGGGGTGGAGCATATTGACGGCGACCTGGTGGTCGACAATTTCTTCTTCGACGTGCCGCCCGAGGATCCGAGTGATTTCGAC
>PKUM01000199.1 GCA_002868855.1 Chromatiales bacterium
ATAAGCGTCGCCGGTCACCCGTCAACCCCCCGGGCAAAATCAATACGGCAAGGCCTGAAACCCCCCGAAATATGGGGTTTCCCGCTGATTGCACATTGTCTAAGACGGCAACGACCGGCGACAATGCGCAGATCGCTCAGGCAATGGAGACTGGCATTCGTGAAACAACCAACAAGTGAGGCGACAGTCCTGGTTTGGGATGGCGGGTTGCGGATATTCCATTGGTCGCTTGCCGCCAGCGTCACCGGCGCCTGGGCAACCCAGGAACTGGGGCCGGCCTACATGGATTGGCACATGGCATTCGGTTGTGCAGCCCTGGCCCTTGTGGTGTGGCGCCTTGCCTGGGGATTCGTCGGACCCCGGACAGCGCGCTTCAGCGATTTCGTCCGGCCTCCGAGGGAAATGACTGCGTACGTAAACAGCTTGCGCTCGGGACCCAAGCAGCGATTCTCAGGTCACAATCCGCTCGGCGCTTTTTCGGTCGTCGCTATGCTCGCCCTCGTTCTCATCCAGGCGCTTACCGGTCTCGGCAACAGCGATGACATTTTTTTCGACGGACCGTGGCATCACGTGCTGCCCGATTCCGTCAGCGATCGCCTGAGTTACATCCACTCGGTCAATTTCTGGATACTGGTAACGTTAATTGCATTGCACGTTGGCGCCATCTTCGCGCACTGGCTCTTCTTGCGAGAGAACCTGGTTGTGCCCATGCTCAGCGGCAAAAAACCCCGCCGGGAGACGGCAGAGGGGACCGGAATCGCGGGACAGAAACCGGGGCTGGCGCTCGCCCTTGCTCTGGCAAGCGCGGCGCTCGTCGGACTCCTCGTCGGACTGGCCCCAGAACCGCCACCGATGGATTTCGATATGTTCTGAAAGACCACTGCGCCCGACGGCGCAGTGGTAGCTTCGGGACTATTTCTTTTCGCGAAACTTGTCGTGGCAGGCCTTGCAATCTTTCGTCATGTCGAGAAATGCCTTGCGACTGGCCCCCGGGTCGCCGCCCTCGGCTACCTCGGCAAGATGAGCGCTGCTCGCCGCCAGCTTCTCTGACAGCTCTTCGTATTCGGCAAACTCGTCCCAGATTAGCGGCAGCGCCTCGCTTGCCAATGTGGCCTGTCGCGTATCCATCCGCGATGCGTCCTCGATCATCGACCCGGCCATGGCTATACGTTCGGCACCAAGCGCAAAACGGTCAGCATCGAACGGAATCTCCTCTTTGACCATGCCAACCATCGGACCGAGATTCCATTTGATAATTTTCATCACGGCCTGACGCAATTCCACCGCTTCATTAAGCCGCTTTTCATCCTGCGCCAAAGCCTGGCTGAAAATACCGCAACACAACACTGCACTGACCATTATCGTTGTCTTTCGCATTGCCTCTCCTTTTCACTCGTTATCGAACTCACCGGACGCCAGCGGGCGCCGATCAGGTTACTGTTACGCGTGCAAATCTGCGCTTGCCTACCTGACAGACCAATCCATCGCCCGGGACGACTTCGCGCGCCGGGTCATCGATTCGTTGGCCATCAATTTTTACCGCTCCCTGCCGGATCATGCGCATTGCCTCTGAGGTGCTGGGAGTCAGACCCGCTTCCTTCAGAATACGCGTGAGGCGCACCGGATTGCCGCCACCGTCGATCTTCACGTCGGGCATGTCATCCGGCATGGCGCCTTTCTGAAATCGCGCCAGAAATTGCTCGCGCGCATCCGGACCCGCCGCGGCACCGTGAAATCGCGCAACGATCTCCTCCGCCAGGTCAAGTTTGACGTCACGCGGATTGCGCCCGGCCGCCACCGCTTCCTTTAGCCGGTCGATACTGGCGCTGGATTGCAAGCTCAACAAATCGTAGTAGCGCCACATGAGATTGTCCGAGACCGACATGACCTTGCCAAAGATCTCGGAAGCGGATTCGGTGATGCCGATATAGTTGCCAAGCGACTTGGACATTTTCTGCACCCCGTCCAATCCCTCGAGCAACGGCATCGTAATCACAACCTGTGGAGTCTGACCGTACGCCTGCTGCAACTGCCGGCCCACCAGCAGGTTGAATTTCTGATCCGTACCGCCGAGTTCGACGTCGGCGCGCATCGCGACCGAATCGTAGCCCTGAACCAGCGGGTAGAGAAACTCATGGACAGCGATCGGCTGCCCGCCTTTGTAACGCTTATTGAAATCGTCTCGCTCGAGCATCCTTGCAACGGTATGTTTTGCCGCAAGCGCAATCAGATCCGCCGCTGACATTTCGCCCATCCAGCTCGAATTGAACATCACGAGCGTCTTTTCGGGATCCAGTATTTTGAAAATCTGCTGCTCGTAGGTCGCGGCATTTTCGATGATCTCCTCGCGGGTAAGCGGCGGACGAGTCGCGCTCTTGCCAGTCGGGTCGCCAATCATCCCGGTGAAATCACCGATCAGAAAAATGACCTCATGACCGAGATCCTGAAACTGGCGCATCTTGTTAATCAGCACCGTGTGGCCGACATGCAGATCCGGCGCGGTCGGATCAAAACCCGCCTTTATTCGCAGTGGCCGGCCCTCGCCCAGCTTGCGCCGCAGGTCGTCCTCGAGCAGGATTTCATCGGTGCCCCGACGTATTTCCAGCATCTGTTCTTCTATCGTCAAAATCGAGTTCCTTTGGCCACTGATTTAGAGCGGTTTTGCGGCGCGTTGACCACCGCCCGCGCAAACGCTAGTGTTACGCGCATTCAAAACCGGGGATAAGTCGCATTGAGCCGCGCAAAGAGCCGGATCCGGCACGATTATAAGCCAGTCCGACACCCACAATCTCAATCCAGCCGACTGCCCTGGTTCATGCTCGGTCTCGGGCTGCCGTTCGCCGCCCTGACCGCAATCCTCATTCTGCGGCCAACGCAGAATCCCACGGCGATGATCACGCACCCGACCCAGGTCGACAAATTCGACATTTCGCTGCCGCGGGGCGAACCGGCGACGACCATCGCCGCCGAAATCGAGCCATCGCCCGTACACATTCTGCCCGTCCCCGTTCCCCCAACCGAGACCGGCGAGCCCGCAGACATTCGAGTCGAGCAACCGGATTCCGGGATCCCGGGCAAGCATCTGACGGTGACCGTGAAGTCCGGAGACAGCCTTGATCGCATTTTTGGCAAAAACGGGCTCGATCGCGCTGATCTCGCGACAATGTTGCGACAAAAAGAGGCCAAAGAGCACCTGCGCCTGCTGCGGCCCGGGGATCGTCTGGACCTCCAGGTCGATGGCGAATCGGTTATCGGGCTGCGGCGCGAAATTGACGAGACTCGCACTCTGATCCTGGCCCGCGAAGGCGACAGCTATCGCGTAAGCGTCGAGGAACGCCCGCTCAACACCGAGTTACGGCATGCCTCAGGGCGGATCAGCACCTCGTTGTTCGAGGCGGGCAAACAAGCCGGCATCTCTGATGCGCTCATCATGAATCTCGCGGGCATTTTTGCCTGGGACATCGATTTCGCACTCGACATACGGACGGACGACGAATTCCTGGTGCTATACGAAGAGGTATGGCAAGACGGCCAGTATTTGCGCGACGGCAAGATTCTTGCGGCCGAATTCGTTAACAGCGGGAAGACTTTTCGCGCCATTCGTTACGAGACGGACGAGGGGCGCGGCGACTACTTCACCCCGGAAGGACGCAGCGTTCGCAAGGCGTTTCTTCGTGCTCCGGTGGATTTTGCCCGGGTAAGCTCCAACTTCAATCCGCGGCGACTGCACCCGGTTCTGAAGATCCGGCGTCCGCACAATGGCGTAGACT
The DNA here is from genome assembly GCA_002868855.1 of Chromatiales bacterium. Taxonomy (GTDB): domain Bacteria; phylum Pseudomonadota; class Gammaproteobacteria; order Steroidobacterales; family BM003; genus BM003. The sequence continues at coordinate 3,771 of PKUM01000199.1, forward strand.
ACGCTGCACCGACCGGCACAATTATCAAGGCGGCTGGTGACGGGAAAGTCATCTTCCGTGGCAAAAAGGGCGGGTATGGAAACTGCGTCATTATCCAGCACGGCGGCAACATCACTACTCTTTACGCGCATATGTCGCGGTTCGCCAAATCTGCCACGGTCGGAAAGCGGGTCAGGCAGGGCCAGACCATTGGCTATGTCGGCGCAACCGGCATGGTGACTGCCGCGCATCTACACTATGAATACCGGGTCAATGGAGTCCACCGCAATCCGCGTACGGTCAAGTTGCCCGAAGCGGAGCCAATCCCAATGGAATATCGCGAGGCCTTTCTGCAAATGTCGGGGCAACTACTGAGTCAACTCGATCTGGTAAAACGCCAGAAAGTCGCTGTTTTGCCGGCAGAAAAACCGTGAAAGAATTTTATGTCGGCCTGATTTCAGGGACCAGCGTCGATGCCGTTGATGCGGCGCTGGTTGCCATCGATGGCGAGCAATTCCAGATTCTCGCAACTCACTCCGAAGCCTTTCCCGAAGCTGTCGCCAATGACATTCAGGCCCTGGTGCGCAGTCCCGGAACAATAAATATCGATGACCTGGGCGAGCTCGACACCGAAGTCGGCGAGCTGTTTGCTGTGGCTACGAAGCGGCTGCTCGATGCAGCGGGGACGCCTGCGAGCGCGGTGCGTGCGATCGGTTCTCACGGACAAACCGTGCGCCATTTCCCTGAAGGCATGTCACCGTTTAGTTTGCAAATCGGTGACCCGAATTTGATCGCATGCCGAACCGGAATAACTACGGTAGCCGATTTTCGCCGCCGCGATATCGCCCTTGGCGGCCAGGGTGCCCCGCTGGTTCCGGCATTTCATGCGGCCACGTTTCACGACCCGGGCGAATTGCGGGTCATCCTGAACATCGGCGGCATTGCCAATATCACCGTTCTCCCCGCCGACGGCGCAGTATTCGGCTTTGATACCGGCCCGGGCAATTGCCTGATGGATATCTGGATACAACGCGAACAGGAAAAGGCGTTCGATCGTGACGGTGCCTGGGCGACTTCCGGGTCGGTTGCGTCCGACCTGGTCGCGCAGATGCTCGGTGACCGGTATTTCCGCAGGATTCCGCCAAAGAGTACCGGTAGAGAACACTTCAACTACCGGTGGCTCGAGGCGGCCCTCAACGAGGCGGCGACTCGACCGGTACCCACCGACGTCCAGGCTAGCCTCCTGGAACTAACGGCGCGCAGCATCGCTGAGTCAATCGAACGGCATGCTGCGGACTGCAAGCGGATACTGGTCTGCGGTGGCGGTATACACAACGCCGCGCTCATGCAGCGTCTGACGGCACTAATTCCAGGCTGCGAGATTGAATCCACCGCAAACTACGGTATTGATCCGGACTGGGTCGAGGCGGCCGCATTCGCATGGCTCGCGCGGCGAACGATGCATGGTCTGCCCGGAAACCTGCCGGCGGTGACCGGCGCCAGGCGTCCCTGCATTCTCGGCGGCGTATTCGTAGGCGAACCCACCTGAGTCAGCTATAGATCAGCCCGACCGCCGCGTTTCGCAAATACCCCACCTCCCGCTCCAGATCAGCTCTGGTCAGGGGATGCTCGGAGAGCCAGCCCGGCGGGAACCGGATTTCGAGCGTATCGTCTTGCGGCACCAGCTGAAATGCCGGCAGGGATGCTGGTGCCCGGGTCCGATTCAGCAGCACCGCCAACCTCAAAATCACGATCAGTTTCAGGCACTTCTGTTGCCATGCAGGCGCGATTTTGGGAATCGCGCTCAGCGAGAGCTTGCGCCGGTGATTCAGCACCAGCAACGCGAGCAATTTCTGTTCCTGGCTGGGAAATCCAGGCATATCCGCATGTTCAAGCAGATATGCGCCGTGGCGGTGGTACTGCGCATGGGCTATGTCGAGACCGATCTCGTGGAGCCGGCTGGCCCAACAGAGCATCTGCCGCGCCAGCCTGCTGCTCAACAGCCATGACTCCATCACCTGCTCGAGAATCGCAAGCGCTGTTTGCTCGACACGCGTCGCCTGATCGGCGTCGACGTGGTAGCGCCGCTCCATGTCGCGCACGGTCCGGACTCTGGCATCTTCGTCCGCGAGACGACCGAGCATGTCGAACAGGATACCCTCGCGCAGCGCGCCCTCCGCCGTCATCATGGTCTCGAGCCTGAGCGTTTCAAACACTTCTGCGAGAATTGCGACGCCGCCGGGAAAAACCGGGGCGCGCTCGGAAGACAGCCCAGGCAGCGACAGTTTCTTGATTTTGCCCGCGCCTACAACCGCGTCGATGATGCGATCCAGGCCGGTTTTGGTGATATGCGGCTCGCCGCTCATCTGCCGCTGCACTTCCTGAACCGTGCGAATAGTGCCGGACGTACCAATTGCAACGGACCAGCCATGGCTGCGAAAGGATGCCTTGACCGGCCGCAGCTCCAGACGAGCATGCATGCGCGCGGCATCCATGTTTTTTGCGTTGAGTCGGCCGTCAGAGAAGAACTGCTGGCTCATGCCGACGCAACCCATGTACAGGCTTTCGAGCGCCAACGGCTCAACGCCCTCGCCGACAATCAACTCGGTAGAGCCGCCGCCGATGTCAACAACAAGCCGGCGCTGGCCCTGCGCCGGCAGGGTATGTATCGCCCCCAGGTAAACCAGGCGGGCCTCCTCGACACCCGCGACCACCTCGATCGGAAAGCCCAGCGCACTCTCCGCCTGATCGAGAAAATCGCCACGATTGCGGGCTCGACGCAGGGTGTTGGTCCCCACGGCGCGGACATTGTCGGCTTTGAAATCGACGAGGCGCTGGCCGAACCTCGCGAGGCACTCGAGGGCGCGTTGCTGCGCCTGCTCCGAGAGATTGCCCTCATCGTCGAGACCGCCGGCAAGCCTGACCATTTCGCGCAACCGATCGATGATGGCGATGTTGCCATCCTGGTGACGGGCAACAACCATATGGAAGCTGTTCGACCCCAGGTCGACAGCGGCGATGATCTCCGGGGAGTCAGGCATTGCTCCGTAATACCTCAGTGCCTGACCAGCGATGCTCGCCGGGCCGCGCGCCGGTCAGACGGAGAAAGACGAACCGCAGCCGCAAGTCGTCGTCGCATTGGGATTGCGAATCACGAACTGCGCACCTTGCAGGTCTTCCTTGTAATCGATTTCGGCCCCAGTCAGGTACTGGATGCTCATTGGATCGATCAGCAGCGTTACGCCGCCCTTCTCCACCTCGAAGTCACCAGTCTCGACGGCTTCATCGAATGTGAAACCGTACTGGAAACCCGAGCAACCGCCGCCAGAAACATAGACCCGCAATTTGAGGTCGGGGTTGCCTTCTTCGTCGATGAGTTCGCCGACTTTTTTCGCCGCCGCGTCAGTAAACACCAGCGGTGCCGGCATCTGTGTCGGATAATCCTGTGTTTCCATGTCCATCATGATACCTGTTGTCGCAGTCTTCCGGGCGATTCCCGGATCAACTCGGTTGCCGGCCAAGAAAAGGCGCCGGATCGGGCTCACTGTCATCGCCACCGCCCGCACCATCGTCGGCCACGGCCGGCGCGTCCGGCTCGCGGTGAATGAGTTTGCCGTTGATTTCCGCGCCGATAGCCATTTCTATCAGATTGTAATAGACGTTGCCGATCACCTTGGCGGTCGGACCGAGTTCGACCCGGCTGGTCGTTGTCACGTCCCCTTTGACTGTTCCTTTCAGCAATACACTCGGGACCTTAACATTTCCCTCTACCGTTCCGCCCTCGCTGATACTGAGCATTGAGTCCGTGCCGGGCTCGGCCTCGACGTCTCCTTTTACATAGCCGTCGATATGCAGCCCACCGAGAAAACCGATGTTTCCGGTAATCGCAGTCTGGCTGCCAACCAGACTTTCGATCACCATTTTCTTACGCTTCCTCGAACGCCCTACCATGCTCTCCTCCCGGCAAGGCCGGCATCAGCCCGGCAGCCAATCGAAACTGTCCCGGAGTGTTCGCGCAGACCTTCCGGTTGGGCGCACCTCCAGATGAATTTTCTCAGGGACGAAATCGGCTGGAAAAGTCAGCTCGTGTTCGAATTCCTGAAAGTAGCGAAAGGAGAACGGCACGCTGCCGTCACTTTCGGTTGAGGCATCCAGATCGGCCAGCGGATAGGTCACAGTTCGCCCGCCCTGGGTGCCTTCGACCGAGAAGTTTACAACACCGGACACCCGCCGATCATGCTGTTTTGCCTGTATCAACACCCATTCGACGCGAAAAGACCGTGGATCGGCACTGTTCACGACTTCGAGATTTTGCACACGCAGTCCGACCGCCCCGTCCTCGGGCGCCACGATACTCTTGTAGAACGCCAGGTCTTCTTCCTGCTCCATGATCCGGGCCTGCAACTCGACCAACTGGGCTTCGATCTGGTCATAGGCCTGCCGATCGACTGTGAAATCGGTCTCAAGTCTCGCTACTTTTTGCTTTAGAGCCCGATTATCGCCGGCAAGCCTGCGATTTTCCCGAACAAGGTCTGTCTCGCCGTTGCCGATGGGCCCGCCTTCGAATCCGCCCCGGGAAAGTCCGAACTGATATGCACCATAGCCACCCAGTACGAAAGCCATCGCAACCACGCCTATAAGCAGTCGGGTCCTCCCGGGTCGATCGTGCTTCAGCACCAATCTGGGCTTTTCTCGGGTCATCTGCGGTAATCAGTCGGAAATGGCGGGGCGAGTATGGCAAAAACCGCCGCCGGAGGGTAGACGCCGGCGCGGCACCTGGCCGCTAGCCGACATGCTCGCGCTCCGGTGAGCGCTGCGATCAGGCTGGCTGGTGGCTCTGGGCCCCGGGATTACGGCGGCGGCCGCGCTTGCGCTTTACCAGTGTACGTTTGACGAATGCAGGCTTCGGCGGGGCGCCGTCCGGAAAAGCCAGCACACGCAATTCGTTGAGCGCTCGTGCGTAAACCCGTCGTTTGAAATAAATCACGTCGCGCGCCGGCTGCCAGTAGTCGACCCAGCGCCATCGATCGAATTCCGGCTTGTCAGTCGAATCAAAACGTACCTGGCCTTCGCCACCGACCATTCGCAACAAGAACCAGATCTGTTTCTGCCCGATACATAACGGCTGACTGTTGCGCCGGACAAACTTCTTCGGGAGCCTGTAGCGAAGCCAGCGACGGGTGGAACCAATAAGGTCTACGTCGTGTTCGGCAAGCCCGATTTCTTCATCGAGTTCGCGAAACATAGCTTCTTCAGGTGACTCATCGGGCAGGATGCCGCCCTGCGGGAACTGCCAGCCGGGGCGCCCGGCCCGACCTGCCCAGAACACGGATCCGTGATCATTCAACAGAATGATTCCAACGTTGGCCCTGAAACCCTGTTTGTCTATACAGTCAGTCATAACCACTCGCAGTCGAACCTATTCAATCATAACCAACTTTGGCCCAACAAGAGCAACTGACATCTGGCAATGAGTCGCCTGCTGCTGTGGATTACCGGTCATTTCGCACCCGGCTGCAACACCGCTCGACCCGGTATTCGGGAAGTACCTGCTTTACCGGCAACGCCGCTGCACTGCAGCCTCGCCGACATCCGGCGCCGGATCGTGGCGCCGGCAGATAAATCCATGGACGTTGGCGGTTTCGTCGTTCGCAACGGGGTGATCGCGCTATACCTGCTCTCGCGGCAGTTGCACGTTAGTCTTCGCGAGGCCTCGGAAATACCACGACATGTTCGGCCTGCAGCCTGATACCAATATGTTCGCCAACCTGGAGGTTGTGGTGACTCGGCACGGCAGCAAGGACATGATCGCCGCTTGGCAAACACAGCGAATAGAGAATGTCGGAGCCTCGAAACGACTTGCCACATACCTCGGCACGCAACGTACTGTCATGATCGTGGACGATATCGTCCGGACGGAGCAATACGTCCACATCGGTTCCGGCAGGAAACTCCCGGTTCAATTCACCGTCCATTTCGCCGAGCTCCAGTCGCACCCGCCCCAGTTCGGTCATTTGCCCCGCAACAAACACACCCTGACCAATAAACTCGGCGACAAAACGGCTTGCTGGCGAGTGATAGAGATTGTAAGGAGCGTCCCATTGCTCGATCCGGCCATCGCGCAACACCCCGACCCTGTCGGCCACCGCGAAAGCCTCGGCCTGGTCGTGGGTAACCATCAATGCAGTGATGCCAAGATGCTTGAGAATTTCGCGCACCTCGGCCGATAAATGCTGGCGCAATTCGACATCGAGATTGGAAAACGGCTCGTCGAGCAGCAACAGGCGCGGCCGCGGCGCGAGAGCGCGCGCAAGAGCGACGCGTTGCTGCTGCCCCCCGGACAGCTCACGCGGGTAGCTCTGCAACACGTCCCCGAGACCGACCATCTCAATCACTTCCAGCGCACGGGACCGTCTTGCAGAGCGTGCAAGCGCGTGCAAGCCGAAACGGACGTTGTCGAGCACATTGAGATGCGGTAGCAACGCATAGTCCTGGAAGACCATGCCGAACTGGCGATGCTCGGGCGCAACCGTCAATCCCGGACGGCTCAGCACCCGGTCATTGGCCAGAATCTCTCCGCCACACACATCCTCGAATCCGGCAACGCAGCGCAAAACCGAAGTCTTGCCCGCACCGCTTGGCCCGACGAGGCAACCGATATCGCCTTTCTCAAGGCGCAACGAGACGTCCACGAGGTTGCGGCGCCCACCGTACTCGTGACTGACACCGCGCAACTCAATCCACACGGCTGCTACCTCGAGTCAGCGTAATCACCGGAATCAGCCCTACCAGAACAATCGCCACTGCCGGTGCCGACGCACGTGCCCATTCCCCTTCCGAAGTCATTTCAAAAACCCGGACCGCGAGCGTCTCCCAGCCGAACGGACGGGTCATCAGTGTGATCGGCATTTCCTTCATGATGTCGACGAACGTAAGGGTAAACGCCGCAAGGACGCCGCCGCGCAGAATTGGCAGATGGACCCGGCGCAACATCTGCCAGCCGCTTACACCCAGTATCCTCGAGTTCTCGTCGAGACTGCGAGTAATTCGCAACAAATTGCTCTCGACCGGGCTATGCGCCACGGCGAGAAACCGAATCAGATACGCCAGCAGCATCGCGACCAGCGTGCTCTGCAGGAGAATCTGCGGTGCGCCCGGCCCAATCGCCCGCACCAGCAGTTCCTGCACCGTATTGTTCAGCGTAACAATGGGCGCAAAAACTCCAACCGCGAGCACCGTGCCCGGCAACGCATACCCGAGGGTTGCCCAGCGCGCCAGCCACCGCGCCGGACCGCCGCGATTGCGTACTGCGTAGGCAAGACATACCGCCACCACGGTCGTCAGAAGCGCCCCGAGCGAGGCGACGACAAGGGTCTGCCAAACGTAGCCGAAAAAACGCGCATCGAACTCCGACCCGCTACCGAAAGTCCACACGATCAGCTGGCAAAAGGGGATCACGAAACCCAACGCGAGAACCAGGAACCCGAATCCAGTGGCGGCGAATGCGGACTTCCGGCCAAGCCGCAGTCGCCCCAGCCCGGTTCCCTGCGAACCCGTCGCGGCAAAGTCCGCACGGGCACGGAGCCGCTGCTCCAGCACTACGATGACAAAAACGAACAGCACCAGAATCGAAGCCAGCTGCATGGCGGACTCGAGAGAAAACAACCCGAACCACGCCTGATATATGGCAGTAGTGAAGGTGTCGTAATTGAACACCGAAACAGTACCGAAATCGGCCAGTGTCTCCATCGCAACCAGCAGCGCACCGCCAGCGATCCACGGCCGCGCCAGCGGCAAAGCAATTCGAAAAAATCCGCTACGGATACTGAGCCCCATTGACTGGCCAATTTCGAGCGCGCGCATGCCCTGGGTCTGAAATGCGTTGCGCGCAATCAAATAGACGTAGGGATACAGACACAACGTCAGAACCAGAATCACACCACCGCGACTGCGAATGGCTGGGATCGCGAGGTCCGGGCCGAAAATCTCGCGCCCAAGTGTCTGCACGGGCCCGGAGTACTCGAGCATCCCCACCAGAACGAATGCCAGCACGTAACCCGGTATTGCGAGCGGCAACAGCAATGCCCAGGCCAGGAACCGGCGCCCGGGAAATTCGCAAACGGCGGTGAGCCACGCCAACACGGTCCCGAGTGCCGCCGCGGACAGCGTAACGCCAATGACCAGCCAGACCGTGTTGCCGATTACTCGCGGCAGAACGAACTCGGCCAGATGCGCCCAGGCATCGCTTCGCGGCGCCAGCGCCGCCGAACCGATCTGCAACAATACAATGCTGACCGGTGTCGCAATCAGGATAGCAACCAGCAACCAGAAAACACGATGGTGCGTGGTGTGACGCAGCCCGGGGGCATCGCGCGCCGAGACCGTTTGCTCAATCCTCACTGGATGGTTCGCAATGGCTGGCTAGCGGTAGCCTGCACGATCCATCAATCTGACAGCCGCGCTCTGCAGTTCGCCGGCACGCGCCAGGCTGAGCCGGCTTGCCTCGAACTGACCCCAGGCCGCCACAGCCGGGTCCGCAGCAATCGCCGGATTGGCCGGGAACTCGAGATTGCTACTGGCAAACATCGACTGCGCCTCTCCCGCAGACAGCCATTCCAAAAGGCGGGTTGCATTCTCGACATGCCTCGAATCGCGAACCACACCACCGCCCGACACGTTGACGTGGACCCCTCCAGATCCCTGGTTGGCCCAGAAGATCTTCACCGGCAGCGCCGGGTTGTCGCGCTCCAGCCGGCCGAAATAGTAGGTATTGACGATTCCCACGTCACACTGACCGGCCGCGATGGCTTCGATTACCGCCGTGTCGTTGGCGAACACATCCGCGGCGAGATTGGCCACCCAGCCTTTGACAATTTGCTCGGTTTTGGCTTCGCCATGTTCGGCGATCAACATGGCGACCAGCGACTGGTTGTAGACCTTTTTGGACGTCCGCAAGCACAACCTTCCACGCCACATCGGATCGGCAAGTCCTTCGTAACTACTCAGCATCCGGGCGTCCGCACGCTCCGGAGAATAGACGATCGTACGGGCACGAACGGAGAGTCCGAACCAGCGATCCTCGGGGTCGCGGAGATACTCGGGGATATTTTCGGTGAGGACCGCGGATTCCAGCGGTTGGAGCAAATCGTTCTGCGTCGCCCACCACAGGTTCCCGGCGTCGACAGTCAATAGCACGTCCGCCGGCGTGTTGCTGTCCTCCGCTTGCAGGCGTTGCATCAGTACCTCGGCTTTGTCAGTGACAAACACGACCTTAATACCCGTTTCCTCGGTGAAGCGGTCGAACATCGGCTTGATAAGGGGTTCGTTACGGGCCGAATAAACGACCAGTTCCGCATCCGGCGCCCCGCAGCCACTCATAATCGTCAATAACAGCCCCACCAACATCAACTTCACATTACGCACGAATTGTTCTCTCCAATTGCTGCCGTTACCGAAACTGCGGCTGTGGCATTGGCCGCCGCAGTTTCGATACGGGTGTCTTCCTTAAGATTTAAATGCGAATGTATATCATTTGCGTTTGATCCGCCATGGGTCTCGCAACCGCGCGCTTGCCACGACCGACCGGTAAAAAAAAAAGCGCCACCCCCCTGCGGGGACGGCGCCCTGTTCGATCAAGAGCTATTGCCTAGATGGCTGCGCTCAATTGGTCTTTTCTTTCGGATAAACCTTGCCAATCGCCTCGCGCGCATCGACGAACCCGTAACCGGTGGCCTGGTCGAACCCGGCGTCAAATTCCGGGGTAAACGGATCGTCAATTTCGATCGCAGTATCGATCAGCGCCTTGCGGATATCCGCGGCACAAACGCCGTACGTCCACTTTCCGGAGGCAACTTTTTTCTCAGCTGCTTTCGCACCCACCCGGCGAGTTGTCACCTTGCGCGGTGTCTCCCGGCAAATGTAGTACTGCTTGCCATTGACGGTCGGCTGGCTCATCAGTGCCGCGACACCCGCAAGATGCGGTGCGGAGGCTGAGGCGCCGAAAAAGTTCGGGAACCCGTCAGGCTCGTCCGTGCCCGGTACCGGGAAGCTCAGATCAAAACCGAAAAACGTGTTGTTGGCGCCATCCGGACCCACGATCTCGGGTTTCAACCGCAACGCCGCAACCCGATTACCCTCGAGGTCGAACAGGATCGGCACCCCGCCGGCCGACGAGAAACCATTCAGGCAGGCCGGATCGCAGGCCGGGTTGTCGTTCCAGGCGGCGGTGTTGAACCACGCCGAGGCCCCGGTAGCGATCGCGCCTTGCGCATTGGCATGCCCGTAGCTGGTCGGGCTTGCGGTGTCGTATTCCATCGGACCGAGACCGAAGCGACGATCCGAGCCGAAATACACGTATTTCATCAGGCTCGGGTCGGGTCCGCCGCAGTTCTCGAGACCAATCGCCACTTCAAGCGGCGCGGCTCCATCCAGCGTTACACCAATAACCTCAACCGCATCACCACCGATATTCAGATTGAATCCACCAAGGCCGGTGAAGCTGCCGTCCGGAAAATAAAGCACGATGCCCATGTCACTGGCGGAACCCGGCGCACCGCTTATCGACGCGTTGGGCTGATCCCACTGGAAACTCCGGATCGTCGTGCCGGGCTGGAGCAGGAACGACTGCAGCGTATCGACGCCCGGACCCGGGTCGAAGTCGTGCATCTCGCAGCCGAACACGCCCGCAATTCCGGAACCCTCGAACTTGCCCTCGAAAGAGTTGCGTTCGTTGTTACCGGCCGAAGAAAAGTAAGAGGCACCGTTTGCGCGCACCGCGTCGGCGGACTGCGCGATCGGACCGTCCTGGAACATCGGCTCCGCGAAATCGATTACGTCGTCGACGATGACCTGGGCGCCGGCAACCTCATTGAGATCCCTGATGCCCTGAGCAAATCCGGCGGTACCTGTAAACGCCGTATGGAACGCCTGGGACGAACCGGGGGCGATGTCATGCACGATCTGCATCATCGCGCGGCCCTCGTCGGTACAGGTACCGGCAGGGAGATCCTCCATCACGATGATGTCGTCCGGGAGATCGCCCGTTGCCTGATCCAGCGCAGCGCCACCGAGGCAGTCATAGCCGTCGGACAACACACCGACCCGAACACCGGTGCCGTCGATGCCCAGTTCCGCGCGCGCCTCATCCGTGCGCATCGACACGTCACCGCGGCTCGTTACGAGACCGGCTCGTGTGCGAGCGACCGCCGGGTGAACCGAAACGACGTTATTCATCGCGGCGAGATCGCCGAGCCCTGCAATTGGAAACAACCCCGAAACCATGTGACCGGCAGTGGCGCCGTTGCGCAAGCCGTGGGACTCGAGCCCTGCCAGCAGCGCACCTGCGTCACCGTGCGTGACTGCGTCGATCACGACGTTCCCGCCAAACGTCATTAGTGTCGGGCTCTCCAGAGCCGGAGCGGAACCGGCCGATTTTCTGCTCGCGGTGTCGGAAACTAATGCTGTTGTAAGTCCTGCGCTCAGGCTGCCGCGCGCACGCAGTTCCGGCCATCTGCTTTTGCCTGATACAACGCGACGTCCGCGGCGGCAATCAGCCCTTCTCCAATCGATTTGAAGTCCTTGCTCACGATGCCGGGCCTAAGCGAAGCAATACCAATCGAAACCGTGACTGTCAGTGCACTATTTCCGTCGAGTTCGATCGGCGTAGCAGAGACCGCCGTGCGTATCCGCTCGGCAAGACGTTGCGCATCGTGACTCTCCGTTGCCGGCAACAAAACAACAAATTCTTCGCCGCCGTAACGCGATGCCACGTCGCTCGAGCGCACCTCTGCATCGATGCGACCGGCAATCTCGCGCAGGACCTTGTCGCCGCCGAGGTGTCCGTAGCGGTCATTGACCGCCTTGAAAAAATCGACATCGAGAAAAAGACAGGTGAGAACCGTTTGGTCACGCTGTGCCCGCGCAACCTCTTCGTTCAGACGCGTCGCCAGATAGGCGCGGTTGTGCCACCCTGTCAACAGGTCCGTGGTACCGCTGCGAAGTAACCGGGCGCGGTTGCTCGCGTTTTCCAATGCGAAGGAAGCTACCTGGCCGAGGTGTTCCAGAAAATCAGTCGCGTGATGACGAGTGAAACGTTTGTTATCGATGCTACCGAAGTTGATCACTCCCACCAGCGATTCCTGGCGCCGCAGCGGAATCAGTGCAACGCTTCCCAGCAGTTCGCCGGAATCGGGCAAAACCAGCCGGTGATCGCATCCGGTGAATGGCCCGAGCCATGGCCTGAGGAGGTTGGCATATTGCGGCGCTAGCCCGTGAAGGCTATCGACAAACTGCACGCCCGGCATGGCTTCGGGTGCACGGTCTTCGCTCATAATCAGGTGACGCAACTCATGCTGCGGATCCAATAGCACCAGCGACACCGAATCGAGTGAGTAAGAAGCTGCAAGGCCGTCTACGAGCTCGGCCAGCAACCCGCACAGTGAGTCTGCTTTCAACAGCTTCAACTCTCGTTCCAGGAGCTTGCGAAAAATCGATTCATTTTTCGCGCCCTCGTCACGCAGTATCGCAAGCTGTTCGCGCAGTCTGCGTATTTGTTTTTCCGCACCCGACTCGTCTGTCATCTCGATCCGCTCTCGTTTAGCCAGCTGCCTTCAACAGCGGCGGCCGCCCGTGAACATAAGACTGCCCGGCCTCCATCAGCGCAACGAACTCGTCTTCTCTATTACCACGCACCTGTTCGGTGATCGTGGTTACGGCTTTATTCAACGCCTCCAATGCCTCGTCGCCATAGTCATTCAGGCGCTGGATCTCAAAATATAAATGCGGATTCTCTTCCGCTACGCCGGCGGCAATATGAAACTGCGCGTCGAATGTCGTGCTCGACATTTTGATCAATTCGGGTGCGGCCTCGCCACTGCTGTTCAACGCTGTCACGAATGCGACATTCAGCGCATGCGAAAGTCCCAGGACGTAGGCGATCATACGGTCGTGATCGTCGAGATTCATTTCCACTCTCTGCGCCATCGTGGAATCGAACAAGGCGATGACCTCGTCGGTGGCGTCGCGGACGCCAACGTCGACGAAAAGCACGTGCCGGCCAGACAGCAATTGCGTATCCGGGCCGAACATCGGATGGACCGACGTCACCCTGCAGCCGCTTTCCCTCAACGCGTTCAGCCCCTTGCGCAACGGCGTCTTCAGCGAACCGATATCGAAGACCAGACCGCGCGGACGGCGCTCGGCGAGTTGCTCCAGAACCTCAGCCGCAATCCGTAGTGGCGTCGCCACTACGATCATATCGTGGTCGAGTTCGGTGTCGCGCCAGTCGTCCCAACGGGGAAAGCCGCTGCTGCCTTCCTCGGGGTCCGCGATTTCCACCTGGAAACCCTGTGAAGCAAGATAGCGCGCAAACCAGTAACCCATGCGGCCGGAGCCACCGATCACCAGAGCACTGCGCCCATCCCCCTTGCCCTCTGCAACAACGCGGTCACGCTCCTGGGCAGTCAGCGACGAACGGATCAGCAAACGCAGCAGCGACTCCGCCAGGTCGGGTTCGAGGCCAATCTCGGCCGCCGTGGAACGGGCGCCGTCGATCACGTTCTTTTCCCGGCGGAAATCCCGGGTGGACTCGCCCGCTGCACGCTTCAACGCGCCAATCTCCTTCGCCGCGCCGATCCGCTGCGCTACCAGGTTCAGTATTTGGCGATCGAGACGGGTCAACTTGTCACGGAGTTTTTCCTTCGACATTTTCAATTTCTTCCCAGTAGGCTTGTTACGCAACGGCGCTGTTACCGGCAGTTCTCCTGCTCGCAGCGACCCTGCGCATAAGGCACGAGTTGCTCGAAAATAAAGTGGCGCCACACTGCCTCGACGCTATCAGCCCAGCCTTCGTTCATCTGGCCCGAACCATTCACCGTCAGTCGCAGCAGAGAGCCGGTTTCGATCGTTTCGAACTCATAGGTAAAAACAATTTCCGTTGCCCACCCGCTAAAACCCAGTGGGCCCGCCAATGTCAGTTTTTCGCCTGGCCTGGCAAAAATCACCCTGGCGTGCTCGACCCCATTTCCGGCTTCGTCGAAGATCTCATAAAAGCCGCCGCCGGGACGCGCATCGACATAAAGCCGCAATGGGTTTTCAGAAAAAGTGTGATCCCACCAGCCACTGACATCGCCGGTCACCAGCGCATAGGCAAAACTCACATCGCCCGGGAGTTCCGCCTCCAGTACAAAGTGGAACTGTTCCACCCCTGCATCGTCGGCCGCAACCGCGGCCATGGCCGCCAGACAGGCGACAAGCGCAAAAACTGATGTCCGAATCGAATGCATGGCTACCTCAGGCATGAGAAAGCGCGCCCGGTTATTCGGGCGCGCTTTCTTTTTACCGGCAGCCGCTCAGGTAGACAAGCCCGGCGGGCATCACTATCGCAAAAAGAACTTCATCATCAGGCGCTGCACGAAATTGCCATACGGTGGGTAAATGGCGCGCGCCGAATTGAACGCCGGCCGACTCAGCACGGCCTTGGCATGACTGAAGGTCAGGAATCCTTCGTGACCATGGTACGCACCCATGCCCGAAGGACCCACACCGCCAAACGGCAGGTCGTCGCAGGCGACATGCATAACGGCGTCGTTCAAACACAAACCGCCGGAATGGGTTTCGGCAATGACCCGGCGGCGCCCGGCCGCATCGTCATCGAAATAATTCAACGCCA
>PKUM01000207.1 GCA_002868855.1 Chromatiales bacterium
CCCCGAACCGGGCTCCCACCAGATAAGTTCGCCGTCGCCGAAACCGGCCACGCCGTAGCCGGCATGCGCGGAGCCATGCGCCTCGTCGATCACGGCTATCACGCCACTCGCGACGCCCCGATGCAGAACGGTCCAGCCGGCAGCGGTGGCCGCAAGAATCTGGAAGTGGGAACCGTCGTCGTAGAGCAGTTCGAGCCTGCCGTCGCCGTTGAAATCGTAGGCACCGATGGCGGCACCGGCACCCGGCCCGGTCTCATCCACAACGAGTTGTTCCCACCCGTCGAAGTCGTTGCGCCGCCAGCCCACCACGCCGGCACCGGGAGCCAGACCGAAAAATTCGACCTTGCCGTCGCTGTCGATGTCCGCGGCGGTCGCACCCAGCAACGGTTGAGCAAGCATCGTCGCTGGTTCGCCGGCCGGCGTGTAACGCCACATACGGTCGTTCAGAAAAAGCCGATGCGGCGGTGCCTGCTTGACCACCAGGATATCGGTATCGCGGTCACCATCGAAATCTCCCACGACAACACCGCGGCTGGCGCCGGCGCTGCGCAAGCCCTGGTCGGCTGCGAGACGGCGAAAGCCACCGTCCCGGTCGTTGTTCCACAACTCGTCGTTGCCGCTGCCGCTAACCGTGAAAATGTCCAGATCGCCATCGTGGTCCGCATCGAAAACCGCGCCATCGATGCATGCCGTGTCGCCGTCATCGAGCGCAGCAGGCCACTGCTGCCACTGGTTGGGCCCGGTCTGCCGCCAGATTTCGCTCGCCACGCGGCCGCACAAAAAAACGTCGGTCATGCCATCGTTATCGAAGTCACCCCACAATGCCGCGTTGATAGCTTCGACCTACTGCAGGGGGTGTTCGGCGATTCGCGCAAACCGGCCCTCGCCATCGCCCATCAACACGCTTACCTCAGCGTTCCCTTGAGCGCCGGTGACGACAAGATCCTGTCTGCCGTCCTGATCGAGGTCGACTGTCGTCAACCGCGAGTCCGCGGGAAAGGAGTCGTGGCCGAGCAATACCGGTGGCAGGAATAGCGGCCCCGCCGGTACGGCGGGCCGCTGCGGTGCCGGCTCGTCGAAGGCCAGTGCCTCGGCTTTCGGCCCCATCCGGGTGTATTTGATCTCGACCAGGCGCGCGCGTGGATTGTCTTTGAACCGCTCATACGACTCGATCATCTGCCGTGCATCGTCGCGCCGCCCGAGACGGCGCAACGACTGCGCGGCGCCGTAGTAGGCCGAACGCAGATACGGATCGAGCGCGATGGCTTTTTCGTACCACAGCATTGCCTCGTCGAGCCGGTCCAGCTGGGCGAGATTCTGGGCCACGAAATACGCAGCATAGGCGTCCGTCTCGTCGGCAGCCGCCACCGCTCGAAAACTCTCGAGCGCCTGTTCCGAGTCTCCGCGGTAAAAACGCAGCACGCCGGACAGGTAACGCGCCCGCAGGTTGTCCGGCGCTTCCCGCAACACATCGTCGAGGATAGCGAGCGCCTCGGTGTCGCGTTCCTGGTTGAGCGTAGCGATGGCGAGATTTACCCGGGCATCAGCCCAGTCCGGTGCGAGCCGAAGCGTTTCGGCAAACGCATTTTCGGCCTCACCGTATTTGAAACTGCCCATCAGCCCGACGCCGCGGTTATTGCTTGCCACGACCTCCGCAGCCAAACCGCTTTCCGGTTCGGTACCGCAACCTGCTGCGAACAGCATTGTCATGCCGATACACAGCGCCGCCGGGCCGAAATGCCAGCCGCGTTCAGTCCAGCGTTTTTTTCGCATCGCGTATCCGCTCTTTGTGTCCATCGTTACTGAGAGCCGCGTCAGCCGGTGCGAGGCGCCGGTTGTCGAGGTAGGAATGAATTTCGCTGCGCAGATGTGCCCGCATGTCGTGTCCAAGCCGGCGCTCGCGCTCGTCGCGCAGACGCGCGATGTCAATCGGTGCAACCACCACCTTCTCGCCCGGTCCGGGGTCGGCCCGGGCCAGGATACGGCCGTCAAAATCCACCGCCATACTGCCTCCGGGCCAGCTGAATGGCGGATAGTTAGCGAGGCTCGCGCCCTGGTTTGCCGCAACCACGTAGACGCTGTTCTCGAGCGCACGGGTGCGATTAATCAACGTCCACCAGTCCATAGGATCGGTCGCGCCCCACGGGTCCATATACGCCGACACGCGAACGATCAACTCGGCTCCGTTGAACGCGATCTGGCGAATTGTCTCCGGGAAAAGCCAGTCATAACAAATCGCGACACCGAGTTTCCCCAGCTCGGTATCGACGACCGGGAACGGGTTCTCCGGGTAGTCCTCGATATCGTGCGGACTCGTATGTACTTCCCACGGAATCCACGGGTTCACCTTGCGGTATTTGCTGAGGATGCCGCCCGGACCGACCAGCACCGTGGTATTGAAAACATGTTCCGGGTAATCGGGATCGGCTTCGAGAAACGTACCGGTCTGGATATAGCAGCCGTACTTTTTTGCGAGCCGCTCATACGCATCGGTATGTTCGTTCGGCAGCGGTATCGCAAGCCGCCGCCGCAACTCAGCGGCCTCCGGATACACCGGCACCGCATGGGCAAACTCCGGAAACGCCAGCAGGCGCACATCGAAAAACGGCTCGTACCCGGTAATCGTCTGCTCGATGATCGCGCACATGCGGCGGGTTCTCGAAGCGATCTCGCCACGCTCAGCCGGCGCCGGAAAATCAGTCTGGCAGGCAGCGGCATAATACAGATCGGTCATCGCCGATTACCGCGCAATCGGGCCGCTTGCGCGGCCGGCGCAATATTCAGCCGCATTGCCGCCGCGGCCGTTCACTGCTGACTGCCCCGCAGGGGCGGCGGCGCGAAGATCGGATCATCCGGTTGCCACGGCTCCGATGCCGCCTCGTTTTTCTGATAACGCTGCACGTTGATCGACAGG
>PKUM01000321.1 GCA_002868855.1 Chromatiales bacterium
CCGCAGTGATGTAGGGCAGATTGACTTCGGTCTGCTGCGACGCCGATAACTCGATCTTGGCCTTTTCCGCAGCCTCCTTCAGGCGCTGCATCGCCAGCGGATCCACCCGAATATCGATCCCGCTTTCCTTGTTGAACTCGGCCGCGAGGTAATCAATGATCCGTTTGTCGAAGTCCTCGCCACCGAGGAACGTGTCGCCGTTCGTTGCGAGCACCTCGAACTGGTGTTCGCCATCGACTTCCGCGATCTCGATGATGGAGATATCGAACGTACCGCCACCAAGATCGTATACCGCGATCTTGCGATCGCCACGCTGCTTGTCGAGCCCATAGGCCAAAGCCGCGGCGGTCGGTTCGTTGATGATCCGCTTGACTTCCAGGCCGGCGATCCGGCCAGCGTCCTTGGTGGCCTGGCGCTGCGAATCGTTGAAATACGCAGGTACCGTGATCACCGCTTCCTTGATTTCCTCGCCAAGGTAGTCTTCCGCGGTTTTCTTCATCTTCATCAGCACCCGCGCGGAAACCTCCGGCGGTGCCATTTTTTTGCCGTTGGCCGTAACCCAAGCGTCGCCGTTATCGGCCTTGACGATGTCATACGGCACCATTTCGATGTCTTTTTGTACGACCTCGTCGTCGAAGCGACGCCCGATAAGGCGTTTTACCGCAAACAGGGTATTGGTCGGATTGGTGACGGCCTGGCGTTTCGCCGCCTGGCCGACAAGGACCTCATCGTCCTTGGTAAAGGCGACGATCGACGGTGTCGTACGATCGCCTTCGCTGTTCTCGACCACCTTCGGTTTGTCGCCATCGATGATGGCCACACAAGAATTAGTGGTACCGAGGTCTATGCCTATGATTTTGCCCATAGTCGTGTGATCTCCAGAAGGGTTCAAAAATACTCAATGCGGTGTAGATGTGGTCAGCTGGCACGGTTTCAAGCTCTCGCGCCGAAACCGTCGCGTCAGTGAATCACTCGCCCTTCGCCACCATGACGCGGGCCGGGCGCAACAGGCGGTCATGTAACAGATAACCTTTTTGCACGACCTGTACTACGCTGTCCGGCGGCGCATCGGCGGCAGGGACCACGGCCATCGCTTCATGGTGCTGGGGGTCAAATGTCTCACCGAGCGGGTCGACCACGCTGATATTGAATTTCTTCAGCATGTCCAGGGCCAGTTTCAGGGTCGCCCGGTTGCCCTCGGTCAACGATTCCACACCGGCCTGCTCGGCTGCCACCAGGCCCATTTCGACACTGTCGACGACCCCGAGGAGCTCCTTCGCAAACGCCTCGAGCCCATACAGCCTTGCACGCTCGACCTCGCGTGCGCTTCGCTTGCGCAAATTATCGAGTTCGGCGGCTATACGCAGATACTGGTCCCGATTCTCCTCGGCCTGGGCCTCGGCCCTGACCAGGTCCTCGCGAACCTGCTGAAAATCGGTGTGATCTTCGAGACCCGCCCCGGACGTTGCGGCCTGCGGACCCTGGTCGTCGATCTCGGCGCCCGCCCCTGCAGTCATGTCCGGCCTGTTAGCGGTCTGGTCTTCGCTCATCGGTTTGGTCTCCGGCAACAAAGCTGGCCCGCCGCGGCGAGCGTGACGGGCATTCAAAGATAGGTTGTCGGGACTATGGGGTCTGGCTGCGGGATTTCAAGGCCGAACTGAGGAGCCGCGCGGTAATGTCGACGACCGGGATCACCCGATCGTAAGGCATCCGTGTAGGCCCGATTACACCCAGCACCCCGACTACCTCGTCATCGCGGGTATAGGGTGCCGCGACGACGCTGCATTCGCCCAGCACGTCGTAGCCTGATTCATCACCGATGAATATTTGAACGCCTTTCGCCGAAACCGTCCGGTCCAGCAGCCGCAACAGCTCGCGCTTCTCATTGAACACCTGGAACAGCTGCCGCAGTTTGTCGACATCCGAGAGCTCCTGGAGGCCCATCAGGTTCGTCTCGCCGGCCAGCACGTACTCGAGTTCCGCACCCGGCTCGTCCTCGAGCGTTCTTTGCGCCATCGCAATCGCATCGAGCATCAGCCGATTCATGTCCTCGCGGGTCTGGCGCAACTCTTCCAGCAACATCCGCCGCACTTCGTCGAGTTCACGACCAGCGAACTTCTCATTCAGGTAGTTGCCCGCCCTGACCAGTTCATTGGCCTCATAATCCCTGTCCATCTGCAGGACACGGTTCTGCACCTCGTGGCTGTTGACCACCATGATGGCAAGTATGCGGCGTTCCGATAGCGGCAGAAATTCGAGCTGGCGCAGCGTGCAATGTTTCGCTTTCGGCAACGTGACCAGACCGGCCAGCCGGGTCAACGTCGACAACAGGTTGGAGGTCGTCGCTGCCAGCGACTGCGAATCGCTTGCCTCGTTATCGATCTGGACACGCAGTTCCTGCATTTCCGCCCTGCCGACCGGCTGCACCCGCAACAGGGTATCGACAAAAAACCGAAACCCTTTGGCGGTCGGGACCCGTCCAGCCGATGTGTGCGGTGAAACGAGAAAACCGATTTCCTCGAGGTCGGACATGACATTGCGAATGGTCGCGGAACTGAGATCGAGCCCGGACTCCCGCGACAGGGTTCGCGAGCCCACCGGCTGACCGTCACGGATATAACGCTCGACCAGCGTCCGCAACAGGTGCTGGGCGCGCTCGTTGGGCGTAATGTCGTCCTTACTATTCATCATGACGAAATTTTCAGCATCGGCGAGGCCGGCACGGTCAGGGAGACGGTTTTGAGGATTGCAAGCAGTGCCGACCCCTGTCAAGCGCTACCGGCACAGTTTGGACCGGTCACATCGCGGCTACCTTCCCCTCTACCGACGAAACAGGTGCTAGCAGCGACCCAGATCGCATGCTACAAAGGACGCCTATCGGCACAGTTAAACTATGGCGCAGACATTCAACCG
>PKUM01000313.1 GCA_002868855.1 Chromatiales bacterium
CGTGACAACGCCGCAGTGATTAAACAGAAGTTGCGCGAAATCCGCACGGCGATCGCCGAATGACCGGGAATTAGGGCGGGGCAGCGTCGGCCGTTCAGAATTGCCGGTGGCGGGGATGGGGACTTCGGGAAGTGACCTCAGACCTCCAGGTCTGAATTCGGTGGGTTCACGCGAAGCTGAAAATCGCTTTCGTGCTCGTAGAAAATACGGCCGTTCATGAATTCCTGGCAGGTCGGGTAGGCGCCGCGTGTGAGCGGGTTGCGGAAACCGACGAAATTCATCGCGATCAGGTATTCGAGGCGTGGACTCAGCATTACGTCACGCAGCAGCTTCCAGGTTCTCTGGAAGCTGTGCTCCGGCAAGGCCACGACGCAGGTCAGCCACGGGTCGCGGCTGGGGTGGAAACGAAGGCGGTAGTGGACCTTGTCCGGATAGGCCGCCACAGAGTTCGCCAGCCCGAACATCGCCAGCGCGTTTTGGCTTGCGCCGGGACCGGTGGCTTTTGCCGGATACAACGCTATTTCAAAGCGCGACGTACTCAACGTACGGCACTCCTGGTAGGTCGTATTTTCGGAGAGCGGATCGCACTCATGCCGAAACGCGGTGCCCTCAATGTGCGGAGGACCCTTGCCATCGACGTGATAACGAAGCTTGTCTCCCCGTCCGTGGATGTACCAGCTCATTTCACTCCCTTGCTCATCGGGTTCGGGCAAACCATGGAAAGCCCTCTATGATATCAGGCAAAAGACTCAAAATGCATGATAAGTTTCCAATAAATAGAGGATTTCCTGATAAATTCCGGCAGAATTCGGCAGAACCCGGCTGGAATCGGCCGCCCGGTCGCGTCGGGTGCCGTTGCCGGCCATTCAGGGGGTCGGATCGGCCGGCACATCCAGAAATTCGCAAAGTGCCTTCACGACGGCCTGCGGTGCCTCCATCTGCGGATAGTGTCCGGTGTCCTCCAGGGCGACGACATCGGGGTCCGGGATGAGCTCGCGATAGCGTGAGGCAAGGTGTTTTCCGGAAACCGGGTCGGCGCTGCCATTTATCAGCCGCAACGGACAATGCGCTCGTTGCAGTGCCCCGGTCCAGCGCGCTCGCTGGCGTTTGCGCTCGGGCATGTAGCGGAGCAGCTTGTGGCTAATGTAGTTGCCGCCGCGATTCTCGATCAACGACCAGTAAGCATTGAGCTCCTCCTCGCTCGGCGCGGTATCGGGACCGAAAACCGGGGAGAAGCTGCGTTTGAATGCATCGCGGCTAAATAATCGGGCCAGCAGTGGGCCGAGCGGGCTCAGCAAGAGCCGCTGAATAGGGCGTGGCCGGTGCGACTCGGGGAACAGGCCGCCGTTCAGAAAGCACACGGATTTCAGTAATGCCGGAAGGTCGGCGTTGCGACGGTCGAAATCGCGGGCCAGCAATTCCTGGGCGACGCTTACGCCATAGTCGTGTGCGAGGAGATCAAAGCGCCTGAAACCGATGTGCTCGGTCAGGGCAACTATCAGGTCGGTTTGGGCGAGAAGCGAGTAGCTGCAGTCGCGTGGTTTGTCCGAGAATCCGAAACCCAGGAAATCTGCCGCCAGAACGCGGAAACGCGAGGTCAGCGCCGGCCAGATTTTGTGCCAGTCCCAGGACGATGTCGGAAAACCGTGCAAAAGAACCAGGGGAGGTCCATCGCCGTCGAGGCGAAAGAAAATTTCGCGGCCGTCGTGGTTAAACGTCTCTCCGGAGGCCCGCCACTGCTCAGGAGTAATGAACTCAAACACGATGACCCGGGCGGCCATGGCGCGATGAGTGGCCTACCGGGCATGCCGGCCACAGGCGCCTCATGCCGGCTCGGCCGCGTCGCTGGCCCGATGCAGGCGAATCTCGAGTGGCGAAGTCGTATCGAGATGCACATCGCGCTGCGGGAAGGAAATCACGATCCCGTGCTCATTGAACAGGCGGTTGATTTCGCGGTTCAGATCACTCGTCGTCTCACGCCGATACGCGATCGAGTTCACATAGGCGCGCACGATCAGGTTCAGTGAGTTATCGCCGAAACTGTCGAACATCACAAACGGCGGCGGATCCTCGAGTATGCGCGGATGAGCCACCGCGGCCTTGTTCATGAGCTCCAGCGCCTGCTCGACATTGCTTCCATAGGCAACACCGACCGGGATCGAAAGCCTGATGACCTCGTCGGTCAGGGTCCAGTTCAATACCCGTCCGGTAATGAATTCCTTGTTGGGTACCAGCAACTCCTGGCGTTCCCAGTTCGTGATAGTGGTCGCACGAATCTGGATGCGTGTGACGATACCGCTGGTGTCTCCCACGGTCACCGTGTCACCGACCCGCACCGGACGCTCGAGCAGGATGATCAATCCGCTAATGAAATTCGCGACAATCTCTTGCAGCCCGAAACCGATGCCCACGCTCAACGCCGCGACCAGCCACTGGATTTTCGACCAGCTGCCGCCAATCGTGGACAAAAACAGCATCGTGCCGAAGGCGGCGATGCCGTAACGAGCCAACGTGCTGACCGCGAGTCGCGAGCCTGACGTGATCTCGAGCCGCTGCAGCAAAATAATCTCGAGCAGCGATGGCAGGTTTTTCGCTGCGACGATGGTCAGGATGGCGATCAATAGCGCTTTTCCGAGCGTGGCGAGAGTGACCGGGACCGCAGTCGGTTCCCCGTTGACGGTTTCGATCTGCGACCACAGCGTAATCTGGTCGAGTATCCCGAGGGCCGGCAGCACCGAGGACCAGATCAGCCAAACACCCGATATGCCGAGTACCAGCAGCCCGGCATTAACCAGTTTGCGGGTTTGCGCATCGAGCGAGCCGATATCGATTTCGGGTTCGTCGATATGCAACGGAATGTCGTCGCTCGACCCTTCGCCTTGCTCTTCGC
>PKUM01000278.1 GCA_002868855.1 Chromatiales bacterium
ATGGGCGACACCGGTCCTTGCGGGCCGTGTTCCGAGATTTTCTACGACCACGGGCCCGACGTTTCAGGCGGGCCGCCGGGTTCGCCATACGAGGATGGCGACCGCTATGTCGAAATCTGGAACCTCGTATTCATGCAGTTCGACCGCAGCGCCGATGGCACGATGACACCTCTGCCGCAGCCCTCGGTCGATACTGGCATGGGGCTGGAGCGCATGGCTGCGGTGATGCAGGGCGTGCACAGCAACTACCAGATCGACCTGTTCGCCAACCTGATCGAAGCGGCCGCGCGGCTGACCAACAGCGAGCGCCTTGATCAACCCTCGCTGCAGGTCATCGCCGATCATATTCGCGCCTGCTCGTTCCTCGTTGCGGACGGCGTTCTGCCGTCGAATGACGGTCGCGGCTACGTGCTGCGGCGAATAATTCGCCGCGCCATCCGTCACGGTTACAAGCTGGGCGTTCACGATCCGTTCTTCTATCGGCTGGTGGCGCCGCTGGAGCGGGAGATGGGCGCGGCCTACCCCGAACTCGGTGCACAGCGGGCGCATATCGAGCGTGTGCTGAAGCAGGAGGAGGACCGATTTGCCGAGACGCTGGACCAGGGCATGGGGATGCTCGAGAACGCAATCGGCAAGCTCCACGGTGAGGTCATACCGGGCAAGGTCGTTTTCAAGCTGTATGACACCTACGGTTTCCCGCTCGATCTCACCGAGGACATCGCCCGCGAGCGGCAGTTGCTGATCGACCATGCCGGATTCAAACAGGAGATGGAGGCGCAACGCGCCCGCGCTCGCGCCCACAGTAAATTCGGCGCCGACCAGGACGGCCTGAGCAGTGCCGCCACGTCTGCCCTGCCGCCCACGCGTTTCGGCGGCCATGCCGGGCTCAGCGATCAATCGGTGGTCCTCGCACTGTTTCGCGATGGCACCGAGGTCGATGCGCTGGAAAACGGCGAGCACGGTCAGGTCGTGCTGGAGAAAACCCCGTTTTATGCCGAAAGCGGCGGCCAGGTCGGCGATACTGGGGCGATCACCGGCGAAAGCGTCAGGTTCGATGTGGAAGACACCGTCAAGGTAGGCGGTGTGCATGCGCATGTCGGGCGGGTCAGTGCGGGCAGGCTCGAGAAGGGCAGCGCGGTCAGCGCCGCGGTGAATGCTGAAAGGCGCCAGGACATCGTGCTCAATCATTCGGCCACCCACCTGATGCACGCGGCATTGCGCCAGGTCCTGGGCGAGCATGTCCAGCAAAAGGGCTCGCTGGTCGCGCCGGATCGGCTGCGGTTCGATTTCTCGCATTACGAGCCGATGACCGCGGCCGAAATCGAGCAGGTCGAGGATCTGGTCAACGAGCAGATCCGGATCAATGCCGCGGCTGAAGCTGCCGAGATGTCGTACGACGAAGCGATCAATTCCGGCGCAATGGCGTTGTTTGGCGAAAAATATGGCGACCGTGTCCGGGTGCTGCGAATCGGAGAATTCTCCACCGAATTATGCGGCGGCACACATGTCGCGCGCGCCGGCGATATCGGCCTGTTCAAGATCGTCAGTGAGTCTGGTGTCGCCGCTGGCGTGCGCCGGATCGAGGCGGTGAGCGGACGCGGCGCGCTCGCCGTGATCAAGGCAAACGAGTCTCTGGTCAGGCGGCTGGCCGCGCTGGTCAAGGCCAACCGCGACAACCTCGGTGAGAAGGTGGCGCACCTGGTCGAACGCGGCCGTTTGCAGGACAAGGAGATAGAACAGCTAAAGATGAAGCTGGCGGGTGGTCAGGGAACGGATCTCGCTGCACAGGCGATCGATGTCGGCGGCATAAACGTGCTGGCAGCGGAAGTCGACGGCGCCGATTCCAAGACATTGCGCGATGCGGTCGACCGGCTCAAGGACAAGCTGGGTACCGCGGTAATCGTGCTTGGAGCAAAAACCGGCGAGGACAAGGTCGCGCTGGTGGCAGGCGTTACCAAGAACATTACCGACCGGTTCCGCGCCGGCGATGCGGTGAACGTGGCTGCGGAAATAGTCGGTGGCCGCGGAGGCGGGCGACCCGATATGGCACGCGCCGGCGGGCGCGAGCCGGCTCGTCTCGGCGAGGCGCTTGCAGAAATCGAGGGATGGGTTCGACAGCAGCTGGAAACATAGCTTAGACCCATTCTAAGTTGTTGGTAGAAAAGTGACCATTTCCTGTCACAATTCGTTCAAATTTCAGGCTATCCCTGATTATCTGAATCACCAACCAACGGCATAATCTTCTGCACGATCAAGGAGGAGGGGTGTACTCATGTTGATTTTAACCAGAAGGGTGGGCGAGAGTGTTGTCATAGGAGACAACGTGACCGTCACTGTTCTCGGCGTCAAGGGTAACCAGGTTCGTGTTGGCGTAAACGCGCCGCGCGAGGTTGCAGTTCACAGGGAAGAGATCTTTGAGCGCATCCAGCGCGAAAAGAAAGTCAATGGAAACGGAGCCAGCCATCCGGACAATCACGTCCAGGTTGCCGCTTACGACTAATTTGTCCAGATTCCCTTACTGATCGGACTTTACCTACCGCACCCGCATCAGTATTATTTGCTGCCTTTTTTGGCCCGGCATGCCGGGCCGACTCTTCAAATCACTGTAGACTCAATGGTCAGTCGCCCGGTGCGACGCGATCCGCTGCTTTACATGGGTTTGGGAAAGGTCACGGAGAGGTGGCTGAGTGGTCGACAGGAGCGGCGCCGCCGCGACTGGACGGACCGCGAAGCGGGGCCGGTCCGAAGGACGGAGGGCAAAGCCCGACGCATAAGCGCTCCCCTGCTAAGGGAGTAAGGGTTAAAAGCCCTTCGAGGGTTCGATCGCGAGATGCCGCAGGCATCGAAGCCAACAGCGTCGCGAAGCGATGC
>PKUM01000262.1 GCA_002868855.1 Chromatiales bacterium
ACCGGGAACTTCGACCGCGGCCGGGCGCTCACCCAGAAACAAGTCCGGGCTGGCGGCAAATTTTTCGCGACAGCGGGCCGCACAGAAATAATAGCTCTTTCCGTCCCATTCGAAGTGGTGCTGTGTACGCGCGGCATCGACCTTCATGCCGCAGACTGGATCAATCACACTGTCCGTCATGGAGAAATCTCGCGCCCTGATCAACAGCTACCGCAGAGTGGCAAAAGTAAGCCTATCGATGTCCCAGCGCAAATTGTCAGCGAACCAGGCGACTTCGGGTGACAAAGCTCGTTTTAGCGACGGCTGCGCAACAATCGTTGCACATGCGCGTCATGGGTAGCTCGGCCCATCGGCGGGCGGCCACCAGCACGCGAAGGTATGAAAGCTCCACCCACATCCCTAATTGCCCGACACCGCACGCGCCTTTGTGCTAAAAGTCGGTTCATGAAAGTCGATACCCCAATCACTGTAGGCTGGCGCGAGTGGGTCGCCCTTCCGGATCTCGGTCTGAATCGCATAAAGGCAAAAATCGACACCGGCGCCAGAACTTCGGCACTGCATGCATTCCGCCTCGCTACGCATCATATCGATGGCCAGTTATGGGTCGCATTTGCGATTCATCCGAAGCAGCGCCGTCGCGATCTCGAAGTCGAGTGCGAAGCGCCGGTATTTGATCAGCGTATAGTGACCGATTCCGGCGGGCACAAGGAGGAACGCTATGTCATTCGGACTACAATTACCCTCGGCCACGACCAGTGGCCAATCGAAATGACCCTGACTGACCGCGACGATATGCGTTTTCGCATGCTGCTGGGTCGCAGCGCAATGAAAGAGCGACTCATCGTCGACCCGAGCCAGTCGTACCTGGTGCGAAAGCCGAGGAAACATCTAAGATGAAAAACCGCATCGTGACCGTTGGCGGCGAGACAGTACAGCCCGGAACGCGGCGCATTGTCGATTTACCGGTCGCTGACCTTTACACCCACACTTCGCTGAAGATGCCGGTACAGATCATCAATGGGCGCAGGGCCGGTCCGACGCTGTTCGTAACCGCGGCCATCCACGGCGATGAAATCAACGGAGTGGAAATCATTCGCCGCCTGCTGCGGCTGAAAACGCTTGCGAGCATCCGCGGTACGCTGCTTGCCGTGCCAATCGTAAACGTGCACGGCTTCCTTGATCAATCGCGCTATCTGCCGGACCGCCGCGACCTCAACCGGTCCTTCCCGGGCAGCGAGAAGGGTTCGGTCGCGGCGCGGCTTGCGCACATGCTGGTCACCGAGGTCATCAATCAGTCCGATTGCGGAATCGATCTGCACACCGGATCGTTGCACCGCTCCAATCTGCCGCAAATTCGCGCCAATCTTGGCGACCCGCGCACCCGAGAACTGGCCCAACTGTTCGGTGTGCCAGTACTGCTGAATTCGGGCATGCGCGACGGCTCGCTGCGCCAGTACGCCGCTGAAAAGGGCGTTCCGATGTTACTCTATGAAGCAGGGGAAGCGCTGCGCTTTGACGAACTTGCGATACGCGCGGGCACCCGTGGAATTCTCAATCTGATGCGCCAGCTCGGAATGCTTCCCCGCAAACCCGTTCGACGGCCGCAACTCGAACCGGTTGTAGCGAATCAGAGCAGCTGGGCGCGCGCGCCGGCCAGCGGAATCGTGCGGAGCATGGCGAGACTGGGACAGACAGTCAAAAAGGGCGATACCCTTGCCATTGTGAGCGATCCATTCGGTGAGGTGGCGACACCATTGCCGGCGCGCCACGACGGCATTGTGATCGGGCGCAGCAATCTGCCTCTCGCGCATGAGGGTGACGCTCTTTTTAATATCGCCCGGTTTGACGACGTTGAGGACGCGGGCGACACGCTCGAGGATTTCCGCATTGCACATGGTCACAGCAGCATCGATACCTGATCAGGGACTGCAGCGATGAAAATTGCGATTCTTTCGACCAACAAAAGACTCTACTCGACGCGCCGACTGGCCGAGGCCGCACAGTCTCTCGGTCACGAAGCACTCGTCATCAACCACAAGCGCTGCTATATGAATATAGCCTCGCACAAGCCTGCCGTTCACTACGATGGCAAGGCTCTGACGGATATCGATGCGATCATTCCGCGAATTGGCGCTTCGGTGACATTCTACGGCACCGCGGTAGTGCGTCAGTTCGAAATGATGGGGGTCTACACTGTCAATGAATCGGTAGCTATCACCCGCGCACGCGACAAATTGCGTTCTCTGCAATTGCTGTCACGCAAGGGCATCGGACTGCCGGTGTCGAGTATGGCTAATTCCCCCGCGGATACCGATGACGTATTAAAAATTGTCGGTGGCGCACCGGTGGTGATCAAGCTGCTGGAGGGCACACAGGGAGTGGGAGTCGTGCTGGCCGAGACCAACAAGGCGGCAGAAAGCGTGATCGAGGCGTTTCGCGGCCTCAAAGCGAATTTCCTCGTCCAGGAGTACATCAAGGAAGCCGGTGGCGCCGACATTCGCTGCTTCCTTGTTGGTGATCGTGTCGTGGCGGCGATGAAGCGCCAGGCCAAGGCCGGCGAGTTTCGTTCGAATATTCATCGCGGCGGCACTGCGGAGCTGATCAAGATCACCCCGGAGGAACGTTCGACCGCGGTAAGAGCGGCCAAGATCATGGGGCTGAATGTCTCGGGCGTAGATATCCTCCGCTCGAACCATGGCCCGGTCGTCATGGAAGTCAACTCATCGCCCGGTCTGGAGGGCATAGAGACTGCAACTGGCAAGGACATTGCCAGCATGGTGATAAAATTCATCGAAAAAAACGCGCGCCCCGGCCATACCAAAACACGCGGCCGGGGCTA
>PKUM01000120.1 GCA_002868855.1 Chromatiales bacterium
GAAACGGGCTATCATCTAACTCCAATGGAGCGCGTGACATTGCAGGAAAAAAGAGGCCGCCGTGGCGGTCTCGACCGCCTCCGAAAGCGACAACTCACCTGCCGCGAGTGATCTTCGCGCTCTTTAAAAGGCACATCTGATACGTGAAGAAACTAAAAAACGAAAAGGAACTGCTCAAACAGGCCATTGCCGCCGGAATGAAATACGGCGAGGACAGGGGAGTTGTCGAGTTCGAACCCACTGACTCCGCGGCCGAAAAAATCGAATACATCTACCGCTTGCTGGTGCACGACAAGATCATCAAGCCGCTACCCCAGGATCAGATTTCACTGCTGGCAATGAAGCGCAGGCTCGCGATCTGGGCGTCGAAGCTTTAGGGAATTTGTAGCGCGCCGACAGGGAAACATCCGGCGGCGCCGCACGCGGCGAATTCGACCTGGACCCATCAAACTTGTCGTGTAAATTGGTCCCGCTGCAAACCCGGTCCGATGTTTCCCGCGAATCGCTCACTGCCCACGCTGGTATGGCCGATGCAGACGGCTGATTGCAATCGTGCCGATGATCGAAGGCAGCACCCACGGTACTACCTGCCACTGACCGGTAAGCACGTCGGCGAGCAGCCGCGATCCGCCAGTCACGCAACGATTTCGTCAAAAGCTCCTGCTCGCGACCCTGTTGCTGCCCGCATGGGTCTAAACTTCTCCACATCCCCGACAACGGATCTATCAAGTTAATGACTGCGAAAAATCCCGGCGATGCCTGACCTTCCCAAACAGACTCACCAGGAACACGTGGTCCGCGGCATGCTGGCGGCAATGGCCGCGTTTTTCATGTTCACGGTGATGAATGTATTCGCGAAACTGCTGAGCGTCCGCCACTCGGTATTCGAGATCGCTTTCTATCGCAATCTGATCGCCTGCATGCCGTTCCTGTTCATGGTGTTCGTGCTTGGCAAGCGCGAGATCCTGGTCATCCGCAGCAAACCCACACTGGTCGGATTTCGGGCCGTACTCGGCGCGCTTTCGCTGGTAACGACTTTTGCCGCGTTTTCGCTGATGCCGATGGCGGAGACTACGGTACTACTGTTCACGTCCTCGCTGTTCATACCGATGCTCGGCGTTTTCTTTCTTGGCGAACGCGTAGGCCCTTACCGGTGGGCCGCGGTCGCGATCGGTTTCGCCGGTGTCCTGATCATGGCCGGCCCGGGCGGTCATATGAACGCGCTTGGAATTACGGTCGCCATTGCGGCGGCGCTGATGCATGCCACGCTACAGATCGTGCTGCGCTACCTCGGCCGCTATGAGCGACCGGAGACCATCACATTTTACTTCCTGATTATCGGCGCGCTGGTGATGGCGCTGCCGCTACCGCTGGTCGCCGTCACGCCGACCCTGGCCGAGGTACCGCTATTGTTCGGCGTCGGGCTGTCCGGGGCGCTCGCGCAATGGCTGCTGACGATCGCATTCCGCAATGCACCGGCGGCCATCGTCACGGTATTCAACTACAGCGGTATCGTCTGGGCGACATTTTTCGGGTGGCTGATCTGGAACGACTGGCCGCTGCCCCAGGTGCTCGTTGGAGCCACCGTCGTGATCCTCTCCAATGGCCTGATCATCTGGCGCGAAAGCCGCGCCCGGAAGATTACCGGCGCGCGTGTCAGAGCGGAGTTCTGAACCGCCGCGAGCAAGCGCACACGGCTACCCGCGTGGCAGGAACAACGACAATTTCGAGTCAGTCCGGGCCGGGTTGCCGCAGCAGGCCAGGCACTGGCCTTCGACGGGCGCGGAGTTTACCCAAGCGCGAAGGCCGTACAAAATCGGCATCTCCGGTACAAAACGGCAGCGCCCATGAAACCCGTCATCGACCATATCCAGATCACCGTCAGGGACATGAGCGTCGCGGTCCCGTTCTACGACAGGCTGATGCCGCTGCTGGGCTTCGATCCCGCGTGCAGAACTGCCGCGACGATCGACGAGCATGAATTTCAAGTCGTCGAATACAGCCATCCGTTGCTGGCATTCGCCATCACCTCGCCGCGAAGCGCATTCGAGCAGGACTCCATCAACCGCAGAAAACCCGGGGCGCTCCATCATCTCGCTTTCAAGTCGGAATCGCGCGCCGAAGTCAACCGACTACATGCCGAACTGAAAAGCATCGGCGCCACGATCGTGGCCCCGCCGCGGGAGTATCCGGAGTACACCCCGCCAGGCTACTACGCCCTCTTTTTCAAAGACCCGGAGGGCATCAAGTACGAAATAGTCTGTGCTGAATTCGCTTGAACCCCGCGACGGAACCGGCAGTCGTTCGCTTTCACCGAAAGCGCTTGCGGCAAATGTGGTCTGCCCGACATCTGCCGATTGCCAAATCGGATAGCGCCCGCTTTGCCGGCTCAGCAACGCCGGCTGAAAAAAGGCCGTGTGCTAACGAGCTGAGATTGCCTTCCTCCGACTCAAGTCCATTCATGAGCTCCGTCCATAATGTCTTTGCCAGCGACTCGCGGTACGCTACGGGTTGCCAACACCGCCACTCGGCCCAATGCTGATGAATCGAACGCTTGACAGACACGACCGGAATTCCTCATGCACGAACTGAGAAACTCACCACGAGAGGAAAAATTGGCAGGCGTGTCGACTACACAAGGGAGCGTCGATGATTCGCTGCTCCTTACCTCGGGGATTGGCAACGGATCGGGCCCGGGAAGGGGCGCAACCGCCGCGCCTCCGGCGCCGGACCCCGTAACGATCATTGTTTAACGAGCAGCCGGGAAAAACCAGCCACCATTATGTGATAAGGAATGACAAGATGACCATGACAACCCACAATCCGACCACGCCCGAAACACCGCGCCCCATCCCACAGGAGGCGTTCGACTGGTACGACGAATACGCCCACGGCCTTATAGATCGGCGCACATTCATGTCGCGCCTGGCCGGACTCGGCGCGCTCGGATTCAGCATGAGTGTCTTGACCGCCTCGCTATTGCCGAACTATGCCGAAGCGGAACAAGTGTCATTTAATGACCCCGACATCAAGGCCACGTTCGCGAAGTTTTCGTCGCCGAAAGGCCATGGCGAGTGTGAGGGCTACCTCGCGGTTCCGACCAATTTGACCGGCAAGGCGGCCGTGGTTTTGGTCGTGCATGAAAACCGCGGCTTGAATCCGTATGTCAAAGACGTGGCCAGGCGCCTCGCCAAGCAGGGCTTTATTGCATTCGCCCCCGACGCCCTTTATCCCCTGGGCGGCTATCCGGGCAATGATGACGATGGTCGCGCGATGCAGCGCAGCATGGACCGGGCCAAGCTCGAGGAGGATTTCATCGCGGCGGCGCAATTTGCCAAAGGACACGAGTCGGGCAATGGCAAACTCGGGGCAGTAGGGTTCTGTTTTGGCGGCTACATCGTCAATATGCTGGCCGCGTCGATTCCGGATCAGCTTGACGCCGGGGTTCCGTATTACGGCTCGCCCGCGGCAGAAGAATTGCGCGCCAACGTGAGAGGCCCGCTGATGCTGCAGTTCGGAAGCCTCGACAAGCGCGTCAACGCGACCTGGCCTGATTACGAAAAGACGCTGAAGGCGAACGGCGCCGAGTACGTCGCCTACGTTTACGAAGACGCAAACCACGGCTTTCACAACGACTCCACCAGCCGTTACTCGCCCGAAGATGCGGAGTTGTCGTGGTCGCGCACAATCGAATTTTTCAAAGATAAACTCTCAGGCTGAATCCGGACGGCGTGGCGGGAGCCGGCCAGCACAAATTCAAGTGCGCGCCGCGGCCGCAAGGGCAGCGCGGCGAGGTGCGGCGCTTCACTGCCATCCGTCAACGGGACAACGACATGAAAAAATACCTTTTACTGCATTACGGTTTCGAAAAACCCACCCCCGAAATCATGGAGGCATGGGGCGCCTGGTTCGAGTCTGTCGCCGACAAGACGGTCGACCAGGGCGGATTCAGCGGCGGCCGCGAGATTTCAAACAGCGGCACTCGCGAACTGCCATGGGATCTCGACTGCATCACCGGCTATAACGTCATCGAGGCCGAAGATTTCGACGCAGCGGAGAAAATCGCAAGCACCAATCCGTTCATCTCCAGCATCCGGATCTACGAGTTGCGCGCTGCCCAAGACTGAGCGAAACCCGCCGCTAAGACAATTGCGGCCGCTACCGACGTCGGCGCGCGGCCGGTACGGTGTAGCGCAATCATGCTCTACACTGGCGGTCAGGAGCGAAGCCTGCAGCGATCGGTTTTAAAGCGCTGTTACAGCCGCGGTGTTTTTTTCGACAGCCTGGAACATTGACGCTGCGCAATGTGGCACGCAGCAACATCCGAGGGAGAATCCATGACCGCATTTCGCATTCTTTTGATCGTGATCTTTTCGCTGATCGTCATCTACACGGCGATCGTGATCGCCGATCATGGGCTCGGATTGTTCCCGATCTTCTTCGGCGACATCGCGGAAATGGGATGGCCCGGCCAGTTCAATATGGACTTTTTGGGTTTTCTGACTCTGTCCGGACTGTGGCTGGCATGGCGTCATCATTTCTCAGCGGGCGGGATTGCATTGGGGTTGCTCGGTTTTGTCGGCGGCGCTCCGGTACTCACTGCATACCTTCTTGGCGCCAGTTTCTCGGCCAGAGGGGATATTCGCGAGGTACTGCTTGGCAAGACCCGGGCACGGGGCTAATCGCGTCCGACATGCAGTGACCCATGCGGCCGTCCGTACGACAGAGACTGCGAGCCTGACTGGCAGGGAGTCCCGACTTTAGCGATGACCAAGGTGTTTATCAGCCACGCGACTTCCGACCGCGAACTGGTGGAGACGGCGATCGTGACGCTGCTCAACCGACAGGGAATATCGACGTGGTACGCGAAGGAACAGATCTCCACCGGAGTCCAATGGGAAAAGAAGATTCGCGAGGGACTCGAGTCATGCGACTGGTTCCTGGTTGCCCTGACCCCGCGCGCAATTGCGTCCGAGTGGGTTCGCAGCGAAACTGACTGGGCTATCGAGAACCGGGCCGGTTGCCTTGTCCCGGTTGTACTCGAGAGCTGTGATCCGGGACAACTTCACCTGAGACTCAGGCTGCTGCAATTCGTTGATTTCCAGAAGCGCGACGCGGCTGAAAAAATACAACTGCTCAGCACGTGGGGCATCAGGCCGGAAGCGATTCCGGACTCCGCGCAAATATCGACTTCCGATCTCGCTCGCTTCGACGACTATCTCTACGCCAGGCCGAAAAACTGGCACTGCATTTTTTGCGGCTGGGCATGCGATGAAAGTTTCAATGACTACATCTGCAAACAGTGCAATAAGCTACGTCCGTTTGCGGGTGGCTCGGCGACTATGAAGAATTGCAGCAATTGCGACGGATTCAGTCTGGCCGTAGCGGAGTATTGCGAGTGGTGTGGCCAGCACATTTGAACCAGGATACCAATCGGGTCTCGCAGAGGCGCCGGAGTAAATAGGATGAGCAAGCTGATATCGATACTGCTGATCGCAGTGGGTGTAATCAATTTTCTGCCGGTATTCGGTATTATGTCGGCCAACACCATCGAGCAGGCCTACTTGGTCCAGTTGCAGGACAATGATCTGATCATCCTAATGCGGCATCGCGCGCTGCTGTTCGGCATTGTCGGGAGCTTCATACTGGTGTCAGTGTTCGTGCCGTTCTACCAGACAGCGGCCATGCTGATGGCAGCAATATCGATGATCGGCTTTCTGTACCTGGCCTGGACCGTCGGTGGTTACAACGACGCAATCTCGCAAATTGCGATGATCGATAGCGCCGGTATCGTCTGCCTGGCCCTGGCGGCGATTTTGAAATTTGTTGCCAGTGGCAAATAGCCAGGACCGGCGGGCAACCTTACGCCGCTGATTTGAAATCCATTATTCGATATCGCCTTGCGCGGAGCGAAACCACTCCAGCGCCTGATCGATATCGTCGACGTACTTCAACACTCCACGGCCGCGATTGATCTCGACGGTATGCAGGAATTCGACCTGCTCCCGGGCAACCGGGTTCACCGGCATTATCACCGCGGTTCGCGCGGTATACGGAAACCCGGAGCGCTGAAATTTCTCACCGAGTTCGTACACCATCAGCGCATCCCCTTTTTCGATCAGTTCGAGGCCACTGAGGTCCATGATGAACGACGAGCAGTTCGACTCCAGGGCAAGTGCGGACGAGCGGGCACGCATCCGTTCGATTTCCGGTTCGCTGACGTGACCTTCGATTCGGATCAGGACCGCGCGATTTTCATCGACCATGGAAAATTCGATGCTCACGGCGTCAACAACTCCCTGTTCTGAGCCTGTTTCGCGACAGCGAAAATTTCTGTGTCGCGCCAACCAAATCAATCCGAACCTTCGTACCGACCTGCCGCGGCCGATTGCCATGCAGGATTTGGACTATGCTCAATACTACCCGCAATAAACATGGAGAACAGCATATGGATCTCGGCGCATTTTCGGTCAGCCTCAATGTCAAGGATATTGCGGCATCGAAGGCATTTTACGAAAAACTCGGCTTCACACCGATTGGCGGCAATGCCGAGGAAAACTGGCTGATACTGCGCAACGGCGATCATGTTATCGGCCTGTTCCGGGGCATGTTCGAACGTAATCTGCTGACGTTCAATCCCGGCTGGGACCAGCAGTGCAACGAAACCGCCGAGCACACCGACGTGCGTGAAATCCAGCGCCGACTGCGCGCGGCCGGGCTCGCGCTGGTGAACGAGGCTGACGAGAGAAGCGAGGGTCCCGCCAGCTGCATGGTGATCGATCCCGACGGCAACCCGATCCTGATCGACCAGCATAGATAAAAAGGTTGACGATGCGGTCGGACACCTCATCGACTTGCACAACCCGGCCCGGCGCGGAATCGGGGCCGGGTCGGTAACGGCGCGCGGACGCGGTTTGAATCGAGTCGAAATCCAGTATTTCGAGACCCCTGGCGGCGAACTCATTCTCGGCGCCCACGCTGGCGAGTTGTGCCTGTGCGACTGGCGTTATCGCACCCGGCGCGCCACCGTCGATACGCGTATCCGGCGTGAACTCAATGCCGACTACGTCGAGAAAGACACTGACTTGCTGCGCGCCACCAGGAAACAACTCGGCGAGTACTTCGGCCGCGCGAGGAAGACTTTCGACCTGCCGCTGCGCCTGGTCGGAACGGCATTTCAGCAACGGGTGTGGCACGCTCTGCGGAAGGTACCGTTCGGTACGACCGTCACCTACCTGCAACTGGCCGAGAGTCTGGGCGACACCAACGCCGTCCGTGCGGTTGCGGCCGCGAACGGCGCCAATGCCATCTCCATCATCGTCCCCTGTCACCGCGTCCTGGGCAGCAACGGAGACCTCGTTGGCTACGCCGGGGGCCTGCGAGCGAAGGCGGATCTGCTGAGCCTCGAGTTCGAGTTGGCCGGCTGACATGACGGCCGCAGTGAAAACCGGCATGGCGCTGATTCGCCGCCGCTACCGATGGCTGAGCTATTCTTGGGCTCATTCCGACAGACAGCACGAAACACAAGGACCGGAGGAAACCGGATGACCAGTTCCCTGCCCCGCAAGTTTGCCGCGTTGACGGCCCTGGTACTCGGCGTGCTTATGTTGCTAATGGGTGGCGGTCACCTGTACGCGGTCACCGGCGATGCGCTGGCCCAGGACAGACCGCTCGATTACAGGCTGGTCTCGCTGATCACGACAGGCGGCCTGCTGGTGCTGCCAGGCATCGTCGGACTCGTTTGTCTCAAATGGCTCTGGCAGGGCCGGAGCTGGGCATACGGGATGTGCATTCTGAGTGGGTCCGCGTTGATGGTGTACCTGATGCTGCTCCTTGCTATCGAGGAACGCGATCCGACCCGGGTCGGATCGGAACTCGAGTTAGCCGCCGCCGTGGTCGCGATCTTCGTGGCTGTGATGGCCGGTACGTGGCTATACCTGAAAATACAGGCGCGCCGGTCCCGGTGATCAGCGCACCGCAACTGGCTGTTGTTGCCGCCGGCATCTTCTTTCTGATCGGCCTGCTGACCGGCACCTGGAAATACCTGCAGATCCGCCAGAGCGAGAACGGCCGTGCCCATCCGTACGTGGACATCTGTCATCGCGCGTCGTTGCTGTACGCATTCGCGGCAATGCTCCTCGCCGAGTTCGCCCACATCAGCGAGCTGTCGTCCGCGGTCGAACTCATCGCCACCGCGCTGGTGCTGTTCTATTTTGCGACCGCGATCCTCACCTATTTCGTGCACGGGCTGCTTCGCGATACTGACAACCAGCTGCAACCACCGTTTCGGATCGGCCGGCGCAACCTGCCGGGCGCCGCAATCGGCCTGCTGATGTGGACGCTCATTATTGCCGAGACCGGCGGCTTCCTGGTGTTGTTCTATGGCGTGCTGATAGCGATCTTCTAGAAAAAAGACAGAATTCGGATACGCGGGCGCCCGGGCGCATGTCCAGCCGGCAGCGATAAGGGGGAATACATGAAAATCGACAATCGAGCAGCGCAGAACCTGGTCGCCGCGGGGGCGCTGTTGTTTCTGCTCGGGCTACTGGGCGGTTTCGCGATCCCGGGAATGACCAACCCGAGAATGGGGCTTTCCGCCCACCTCGAAGGCGTCATGAATGGCACATTCCTGATGGTGGCCGGACTCGCCTGGTCGAGATTGAAACTGAGTGCGGGTCTTTGTTCGTTCGCATACTGGATGCTTTTATACGGCAGCTTCGCGAATTGGTTTTTCATCACGCTGGCCGCGGTATTCGGGACGATTGCATTGACGCCGATCGCCGGCGCCGGCCATGGCGGCAGCGCATTGCAGGAATCGCTCGTGGCTGCCGGCCTCGTGTCAGTCGGCATCGCGATGGTGCTTGGCTGTGCAGTGCTGGTTTTCGGTTTTTACCGTGGGCTGCGCGCTCCGGACCCTGCCCGGTAGCCCAGCCTGGTTCGCTCAGGCGGACAAGGCCGGGCCCGTTCCGACCCGCGGCTGCCACGATCCGCGCTAGAATATTCTCTGCTCATCGCACCGTGGCCCGGGTCAACTGGCCTGCGCGGTGCTAATAAAACACCAAGACATACCGGCAAAAAATACTGCTCTGGGGAAACGCCATGCTTCGAATGATCAAGATATCACTGATGCTGTTTGCTGCATTGATGTGCCTGGGACACGCGATCAACAACCTCTTCAATATCGGGCCGGCGATCGGCGCGGTCGGTTACGTTCTCGGCAACGTGGAACACACCGTGTACCCAAGCTCGTTTATTCCCGCCATAACCAGTCCCACGCTGCTGTGGCTGTCGCTATCCGTCATTATCGGTTGTGAGCTCATAGCCGGCGCATTGTTCGCAAAAGGCACCTGGGACATGTGGTGTGCGCGTGATTACTCTCCCGCCGAGTTTGCCGCCTCGAAGAAATTCGCGGTAATCGGTGCCGGCGCCGCTATGTTCGTCTGGTTCGGGTTGTTCCAGGTTATCGGCGGCACGTTTTTCCAACAGTGGCAGACCCAGGCCGGCTGGCTGTCGCTGGAGGGCGCATTCATTTATGCCGCGCTGCCGACACTCGCCGTTCTCTACACGGTGGGGACCCCCGACGATTACTGACGCCGTTCCCCAGCAGTGGACAATCGTCGTACCGCCGCCCGGTTGGTCCGCTCATGCCCTGCGATAGCGCGATGCAGCCAGTCGCTCTCGAATAAAAAACGGCCGCCCGGCGATCCCGGGCGGCCGCAGTCATGCCGACCATAGGGGCAGAATGGTCAGGCGTCGTCGCCCAAAAATCCGAGCAGGTGGAGAAAACTCGTAAAGAGATTGAAGACTGCTACAAACAACGTGACCGTTGCCATGACGTAGTTGGTCTCGCCGCCGCCGATGATATTCTGGGTCTCGTACAAAATCAGACCGCTCATCAGCAGAATGAAAAGCCCTGACACTGCGAGCGCCAACATCGGCATCTGCGCGAATACTGCAACGAGCCCGAGAACGAACGCAGTGAGAATGCCCACGAAGAGGAATGTCCCGAACTTTGGCAGGTTCGCAACAGGTGCCGCGCGCGCATAAATCGACATCCCGAGGAACACGACCGCCGTGCCGCCCATCGCGGTGGCGACCACGGATGAGCCGTTCGCCATCGCCAGGTAAACGTTGAGTATCGGGCCCAGCGTGTAACCCATGAAGCCGGTCAATGCGAATACGGCTGCGATTCCCCAGCCGCTGTTGCGCAGTTTCGACGTCAGGAACAGAAGACCGAAGTACCCCGCAAGCGTGAGCAGCAGGCCCGGGTGGGGCAATCCGAAGGCCGCGGAACCCATCGCGGTCAGCGCACTGAAAACCAGCGTCATCGCCAAAAGGCGATAGGTGTTGCGCAGTACCGCGGCGGCAGCCTCGCT
Organism: Chromatiales bacterium; assembly: GCA_002868855.1. Lineage (GTDB taxonomy): Bacteria > Pseudomonadota > Gammaproteobacteria > Steroidobacterales > BM003 > BM003. The sequence goes on from PKUM01000120.1 coordinate 10,377, forward strand.
GCCTGCTCCGGACGTGGTGATCGTACCCGTCGCAAAACGATCCTGTTCGGCGATCTGGGAATTCTGCATTGGTTCCGGCCCTCTCTCGGAAATCACTTTTCAGGGCTGAGAATACGACAATCGCAAAATCGGTTCATTCGTACTTTCAGCACTATTTATTCGTAATTCTCGAATTGAAGAAAACCGGTTTCCGGCTCCCGAACAAACTCCCAATCAACCAAGACCGTTCCCCGAGGACAACAGGGCTGTCACGCCAGATCGTTCCTGGCGATGCCGCAAGGGCCGAACGTCGTGGGCCAGGAGAAGTCCGGCGCCTCGAAGCAGCTGAGTTCGTGCCGTCACAACGCCGCCTAAAGGACACGAAACAGTTTGTTTTTAATTCGCTTTTCTCGATTTTTTCAGCAATGAGTTTCCGCTTTACCGTATTTAGCGACTTGCACCAGGCACCGCCCGGCTCGGTCAACAGCGGACTATGTAGTGTTCGAACGCCGCCAAAGCCCTTGATCCGATGGCGGCCATGGCGCCACGAATTCGCCAACGCGGCCACACCGGAAATATTGGATGCAAGTGTTTGCCTTGAGCGTGCTGCTGCTGCAATATCCGGTCCGTCACGTTTTTTTGCCCGCAACACCCCCTTACATCAATACTCTCGCGCCGATCAGGTGGGATAAGGATTCTGCTATGAATATTGTCGACGCAGCCCGATTTTTAATAGCCATTGTCGCAACGCTTTTGCTTTCTGCCGCGGCCGGCGCGGAGACGATTTACCTGACGGCGGAAACCCTGATCGATCCGGTAGACGGAAAACGTATCAGTAACCCGGTGGTCGAGATCGAGGGTGACAGGATCGTCAAGGTCACGGCGAACGGCAGCGTACCCGCCTCGGCCACCCGCATCGACCTCGCCGGCAAGACGATCCTGCCGGGACTTGCCGACATGCATACGCATTTGACCTGGTACGCGTCGGACGCCGGATACAACGGTCTTTCCGTCTCCTACACGGACGAGGCAATCCGCGGGGTCGTCAACGCACGCAAAACCCTGATGGCCGGCTTCACCGTCGCCCGCAACCTCGGCGCGGGCGGATTCGCGGATGTGGCGCTGCGCGATGCAATCAACGATGACCGCATTCCGGGCCCGCGGCTGCAAGTTGCGGGGCCGAGCCTCGGCATCACCGGCGGCCATTGCGACAACAACCTGTTGCCCAAGGAATACGATGCAGTAGCCGACGGCGTCGCGGACGGGCCATGGGAGGTCAGGAAGAAGGTCCGCGATAACAAGAAATACGGCGCGGACGTCATCAAGTTCTGCGCGACCGGCGGTGTAATGAGCAAAGGTACCGCAGTGGGTGCGCGTCAGTACACGCTGGAGGAAATGAAGGCGATTGTCGACGAGGCGCACACTCAGGGCATGACCGTAGCCGCTCATGCGCACGGCACCGAGGGCATCCTGTTTGCGATCAAGGCCGGCGTCGATTCCGTCGAGCACTCCAGCCTGATCGACGAGGAAGGGCTTGATCTCGCCATCGAAAACGGAACTTTCCTGTCGATCAATCTGTACACGACTGAGTACATCCTTGCCGAGGGCGTGAAAAACGGCGTATTGCCCGAGTCGATGGAGAAAGCGGCGTATATCCACGAACTACGCCGCGCGAATTTTTCGCGCGCGGTAAAAGCCGGCGCAAAGATGGTCTATTCCACCGACTCGGCGGTTTATCCGCACGGCGACAACGCGGTACAGTTTTCGCGCATGGTGGACCTCGGCATGGCGCCGATGCAGGCAATCCAGGCTGCCACAGTGGTCGCCGCGGAATTGTTGCGCTGGGAGGGCGATACCGGCGCGATCGCGCCCGGCTACTACGCCGACATCATCGCCGTCGAGGGCGATCCGCTCGACGACATATCGGTACTCGAAAAGGTCGAATTCGTCATGAAGGGCGGCGTGGTTTACAAGAACGAAACCAACTAGATCGGGCTCATTACAAGCCAGTCCGGCCACGCGCCATCATCAGAGCGCCTTCGTCATGAACACGCTGTTCGGGTCGTCGACGTAATCGCCGAAGGGCTCGCGATAGCTGAATCCGTAGCGCTCATACAGCGCGCGCGCCGCGGCAAACTCGATCATCGAGCCGGTCTCGAGATACAGCCGGCGGTAGCCGCGTTGCTGCGCCTCGGTGAGGATTTTGTCGAGGATCGCGGACCCGACGCCGCGCCCGCGCCAACGTGTGACCGTGCGCATCGACTTGATCTCGCCGCGCAACGGGTCCAGTTCCTTCAATGCGCCGCAACCGAGCAGTACATCGTCATCCCATGCCGACCAGAACGTGACATCCGCGTCACGCAGTCCATCGACGTCGAGCGCGTGTACGCTTTCCGGCGGTGTAATGGAGTGCATGTGCTCGAGATGCTCGCCAAGCAGCGCGACGATCCGGTGATCGGTCAGGTCGTCCTCGCGGATGATCATCGGAGAGGTCCTGTAGGTATGAGAAGGCCGGCCCGGCCGTATTGTCCATTCCGTTACCGATGTCATGCAACTACCGCCCGGTCCGCGCCGCGACCGTAACAGGGTTTTCGTTGGGAGTCAGGCTCGAGTAAAAAATCTGCCAGCTCGAATGCACCTGCGCGAGCACTCTCCGATTACCGGCATGCAACCAGCGCCAGCCAGGAGATCGGCCCGCCCTGGCGGCGGCCGGCGCTGATTCGACCGCGCGAATAACACGGCGCGGAACCCGGACGAGGCCGGACTAGTCCTCGCTTTCGCCGAAGTCGACTACGGCAGCGAGCCTGCGTCCGAGCGCCTCGTCTATTGATTCTTTCCGATTGCTGGTCAGAATCACGAGCCCGGGATGCGATTCGATCCGCTGTAGCAGGTATCCGGTCTCCAGGTTGGCGTAACGGTCATGGCTGTCTTTGACGCCCGTGCGTTTACCGAACAACGCATCCGCTTCGTCGAACAGCAACACTGCGCCCTCTTTTTCGGCGGCGTCGAAAACTGCCTCGAGGTTCTTTTCCGTTTCGCCGATGTACTTGCCCGTGACGCGGTCCGCCTCGACCCGGTAGAGGGGCAGACCGAGGTCGTTGGCAAACGCTGCTGCAGCAGCAGCCCGACCGGACCCCGGCGGGCCCGACAGCAACACCGCGGACCCCGCCTGGCGCGATGCCGTCGCGCCGGACTTGGAGTCCCGGGCCACGGACCCCTGGCCGCGGAGATTTGCGGCAACCTCGCGAAGACGCCGCCCGGCCGAAGCGGGCAGCGGAAGATCGGCGATACCCGCCGCCGGATCCAGCCGTCTGGCCAGGCGCGAAAGCGCGGCAGGGAAGTCGGAAAGACCGGATTTGCGATCGTTGCTCATCAATTCCAAGCATAGTCGGATTTCGCGATGGCGGCTCGCGGCTATCCCGGCACGAAGACTGGCGGTGGCTCGGGCCACCCGCAATCAGCCGCTCTTTGCAGCGCAATCACCAGCCAGCGAAGTCTCCGCCACCTGACGCCGGCCTCGACAGCCGGGCCGCAATTCCTCAAACCGCCCAATCCGGGTGTCAACGGACCACGATTGCCTGGAGACCGATGATTCGGCCGCCGGCAAACAGGCGCAATATCCGAATCAAAAACGTGCAGGCAAGCAGAGCTCTGCTAGTCTAGCCGTAGAAATGCGAATGTTTTTGTCGCGGCGGAGACTGAAAAACGCGATACCGTGATTACCGGCCAGGTACAGCGGCTTTCACAAGTGACCTCTTCGGCGCAGAACCAGACACCACGACGCCCGCCGCGGTTATTCGACTGCGGGGTCGATGGCCAACCCGTGCGGTGGCGATGTTGACTCAAAAAATTCACCCATACTCCAGTGCAAGCCCGAAACCTCCCTGCGGTCGCAGCGCCAGCATTGCGGCCACAGTGCTGACGCTGCTGGTGACTGCGGGCTGCGGACATACCGGACCCGCCGCGATTCAGAACGGAAGGCTGGCGTACAACGAGGCAATCCTGGCAACCGACAACCAGCAAATGCTGCTGGCAGTGGTCAAGGAACGGTACGCCGAGCGCGCCGAATTAATGGCGGTTGCGAGCGTCACCGCGAACATCCGGGTCCGCGCCGATGCGGGGATAGAGATCGGGGTGGGCGATTCTGACAACTACGATGGCAACCTGGTGCCTTTCTCGGCTGGCGCCACATACGAGGAGAACCCTACGATCTCCTACGTACCGGTCAACGGCGCGCAGTACCTGCGGAAATTGCTTTCTCCGATGACAATCGAGGCTCTGGTCCTGCTAACCGGATCCGCCCGTGACCCGAGCTCGATCTACACAATGTTCATCGCCAAGGTGAACACGATCAAAAACCAGGACTATTCGTTCAATCGCCGCGACCCGCGTTTCGAACGATTCGTCGAACTGGCGTCGGAACTGGAGCGCCACCGGGACATGCATTTCGCGATCGATCATGAGCATGACGACCGGTTCGTGATAGTCATCGACCGTAGCAACGAAAGAAGCGCAGCGCTTGCAAAGGAGTTTCTGGAACTCCTCGGAATCGCATCGAATCACACCGGGGACGGCGCTCTTACGATACCGCTGGTGATGGCTCCCGATGCCCGTGCCTTTGGGGGGATCGGAATCATGACAAGGTCGGTATACGACCTCGTAGAGATTCTCGCGAGTGCCGTCGAGGTGCCGCCGGCCGACCTGGCAGAAGGCGTTGCCGCGAACTATCCCGCGCCCAGCTATGTCGGCGAAAAACTCAAAATTAACTGGAGCCAGGATCGCCCCGACCGTGCTTACGTCGCCGTGCCGTTTCGCGGCGGTTGGTTTTTTGTCGATGAGCGCGACAAATCGACCAAACATTTTTTTCGAGTTCTCACCGGGTTGTGGTACTCCGCGATTTCGGACAGCCAGAATCCGTCCAGCGCCCCGGTCCTGACCGTACCCGTGAGCCGATGACGGGTCACGCGTGGCGGCTCGGTCAACCCGAGGCGGCCGGATCCGGAGCCACCGCAGCATGAACCGGCGACTCTCCGTGCGGTCTCCCGGCGCCGGGACGGGTAACGGCAAGCACGGTATCGAGACATCGCGATTCCATGTGCCCATAATCAAGGACGGCGTGAGCGAGCGGATCGAAGTAGACGCCTAGTTGTCGTTGGGATCGCCGCTACGGCATCCCACGACCATCAACGCCTCAGGAGGTGACCATGCCTTATATCGACGGATTCGTAGCCGCAGTGCCGACGGCAAACAAAGCAGCCTACAAGAAACATGCCGAAGATGCCGCGGTGGTATTCAAGGAGCATGGCGCCCTGAAACTGGTCGAATGCTGGGGCGACGATGTGCCGCCGGGCGAGGTCACATCATTCCCGATGGCAGTAAAATGCCGGGATGACGAAACCGTTGTGTTCTCGTGGATCTTGTGGCCGTCGCGCGAAGCGCGCAACGCCGGGATGGAAAAAGCCATGACAGACCCTCGGCTACAGCCGGACGTAAACCCGATGCCGTTCGATGGCAAGCGCATGATCTTCGGCGGATTCGAAATGATCGTCGACGCGTAATCGCAGCCCAACAAACAGCAACGAGCATCCGGAGACCGCAATGAGCAAGACTATCGTCAAGACAGACAAGGCGCCGAACCCGGTCGGACCGTATTCGCAGGCGGTTGTGCTGGATGGCTGGGTCTGGACCAGCGGACAGGTTGCGCTCGATCCCGCTACGGCCACGCTGGTTGGCACCGACGCCGCCACGCAGGCAGAACAGACCCTCAAAAACCTGCGCACGGTGCTTGAGACTGCGGGATCGGGCCTCGACCAGGTCGTTCGCTGCACCGTTTACCTTACCAGCATGGATGATTTCGCCGCGGTGAACGAAGTGTACGCGCGCTTTTTCACGGCTTCGCACCCGTCGCGTTCCTGCGTCGAAGTCTCACGGCTGCCGGTCGGTGCGCTGGTGGAAATCGATGCGGTAGCGAGAATCGCAGGCTGAGCACGCGACATCCGCAACGCCGGATCGTCGCCAGCCCACAGGGAATGAGACCAATGGACCAGCAGACAGGTATCGCCGAAAACAAACAGGTAGTCCTGGATTTCTATGCCGCCGGCGAGCGTGGCGACATGGATAGCTGCCTGGCGCTGCTCGCCGACGATGTGACGTGGACCAATATCGGCACGACCCGGTTCTCGGGTACGTACGCCGGCAAGCAGGCGGTCGTCGAGCAATTGCTCGGGCCGTTGTTCGGACTGCTGAAGGAAGGCATCGCGTCAACGCTGGAGAGCCTTGTCGCAGAGGGCGATATGGTCGTGGCGCTGACCCGAGGTCGTGCCGAAACGCTTGATGGCCGACCCTATAACAATTCCTATTGCCAGGTTATGCGGATACGCAACGGCCAGATCGCAGCGGTCAGGGAATACTTCGATACCGCGCTCACCAACGACGTGTTCGGACCGGGCTAGGCTGGAATGGCTTCTCCATACCGCGGCGTCGCGGCGAATACCGCGCACCCGCTTCGCACAGCGCTTGCGGTGACCCGGAGAATCGGCATGACGGCGCGATGGGTTCAGCTGTTTGCTTTGCTGCTAGGCGCAGCGATAGGTTTCGCGGCCCGGGCCGACACCAGCGTACCCTATCTTTTCGTACTCGGCGTCGCCCAGGATGCCGGGTACCCGCAAAGCGGTTGTTACGAACCCCATTGCATACCGGGCTGGCGCGATCCGCGGCTGCGCCGCGGTGCTGTATCGCTCGCGCTGATCGATCCTTCCGCAGGCGAGAAGTTCCTGTTCGAGGCGACGCCGGATTTTCCGGCGCAACTTTACGATCTCGAGCGCGAAGCGCCGTCCGATCGGTTCCGCCTTGGCGGAATATTCCTGACCCATGCTCACATCGGTCATTACGCCGGCCTGATGTTCCTCGGTCACGAGGCGATGGGCGCCGCGGGCATGCCGGTCTACGCGATGCCGCGAATGACCGGGTATCTGCGCACTAACGGACCATGGAGCCAGCTCGTGGAGTACGAAAACATCGCGCTGCGACCGCTGCAAGAGGGCTCGTCGGTGAAACTCGGCCTGGTCAATGTCACGCCGTTCCGGGTCCCGCACCGCGACGAGTACTCCGAGACGGTCGGATTCCGCATCGCGGGTCCGGCCAGAACCGCGGTGTTCATCCCCGATATCGACAAATGGTCTGCCTGGGACACCGACCTCGCGGCGCTGGTGCGGTCGGTAGATTATGCGTTGATCGATGCGACCTTCTTCGCCGATGGCGAATTACCCGGACGCGACATGTCGAAGGTAAGGCACCCGTTTGTGACCGAAAGCATGGCGGCTCTGCAAAGCCTCTCCGCCGCGCAGCGCAGCCGGGTCTGGTTTATCCACTTCAACCACACCAATCCTCTGCTCGATAAAAACAGCTCGCAACACCGTCTCGTGACCTCCACGGGATTCAATGTCGCGATCGAAGGGACCCGCCTCGATCTTTGAGCCGACGCATCGAGGCAGCGCGGCGGGGTTGTATTGGCACCGCGCGCGCCAGATACTTGCACACATTCCACCAACTAC